>PXRR01000051.1:0-3294 GCA_003021975.1 Halobacteriales archaeon QS_5_70_17
GCCAGGCCGGATCGGCAAACGTCTACGTGGCTGGGGACTCGGGGAAGATCTACTACAGCTTCGAGAACGGCGAGTCGGGGACCTGGGACAGCGTCACGCCGGGCAGCGGGTCGGCGATCAACGCCATCGACTTCTACGACGACCGGAGCGGCCACGCCGTCGACGGCAACCAGACCGTCTTCGAGACCGACGACGGCACCACCTGGAACAAGATCGGCATCGAGAACGCTAACTTCAACTTCTACGGCGTCGACAGCGACGGTCTCGACGACGTCACCGTCTCCGGCGGCGGCGGCTCGATCTACCGCTACGACGGCAGCGAGTGGCGTCGGGTGGACACCGGCGACGCCGACCTCCGGGCCGTCGAGCGCGAGGACACGAACGGTCTGACGGTCGGGTCGGGCGGCAAGGTCTACCGTTACAACGGCGCAGACTGGACCCGGGAGGAGACGCCCACCGGCGCGAACCTCAAGGGTGTGCTCCTGGGCGTCGACGAACCCGACATCGCGGTCGGGGCTGGCGGCACCGTCATCGAGCACTGACGGCGGTCACGGCCGCGCGAATCGACCGCCGAGCGCGCGAACGCCGCCGTCGCCGTCCCTCGCCCGTCGACGAGCGAGTTTCCGGGCCGCGCGAACCGTCGCCGCGCCGGCGAGGAAACTGACGACCGCGAGTAGCGACGCCGCCGGGTAACTCGCGACGACCAGCGCCAGCGGGATCACCGCCGTCAGGGCGACCAGGGCGACGAGCGAACGGGCGTCCGCCGGCAGAGCCGAGGGCGGGCGACGCGGCCGGAAGTCGGGGGGGAACCTCATCACACGTGGACGAACGACCCCAGACGGCTTAACTATAATCTGAAATATGTTTCTGTAGGAGCCGTTACTGAAACGTGATTATGTGCGATTCCCGATATCTTCTCGCTCGGCCTCGAGGACGTTCAGGTCGTCGTCGAGGGTCACGCGGAGCGCCTCGCCCCCCTCGCGGGTCTCGACCTCGACGCGCAGGGGGTCCTCCGAGCGGACCGCGGTGTGCTGGTCGCGGACGCACCACTCCAGGGTCCAGTACGGCCGCGTCCCGAGGTCGATCCCGTGATCGTCGTAGAAGGCCACGACGGGGCTCTTGTCGAGCAGACTCAGTCCCACCGTCGAGCAGAGGGCGTGCCCGCACTGCCCGCAGACGTGGTCGGCCCGGAGCGCGCCGCCCAGACAGCACTCTCCGCCGCGGCGGATCTCGGTGCGCATCCGGCCGTTGCACTCCGGGCAGACGCCGTCGGCGGCCAGGCAGTGGAGGTGGCGCACCCGCTGGTCGAAGGCGTCCATCACCCCCTCGTCGGTGCGGTCGTGGAGGCCCCCGGGCGGGAACGAGTAGTTGCCGTGGCGCTGCTCGCAGTCCGTACAGACCACCGCGAGCATCTCGTCGTCGTAGCGGGCCTCGAGCGGTCCGTCGCACCACGCGCAGGCGCCCTCGACGGGGAACGGGTCGACGGTGGGGTGCTCGGTGAACGACCCCGCGATCACCGCGCGGACGACCTTCTCGCCGGCGTGGCGCAGGTCGTAGCCCTCGTCGGTCTTCCGGACGAACTGGTCGGTCAGCTTCGAGAGGTGGTAGTTGAACTGCGCGCTGTCGCGCATACCGACGGCGCTTCGCAGTTCCGAGAACGCGACCGGGGGGGAGTCGGCGCGCCAGAGCGCCTCCAGGATCGACAGGCGGGTCCCGTTGGCGATCAGCGAGAACGCCTCCTCGGGGGGGAGACAGTCCGCGCACTCGCGGAAGACCGTGTCGCTCGCTTCGCTCATATCCCGTAGTTCGCGCCGACCGGCTAAAGTGTTCTCTCGAATCAATTTTTGTAACCGAACGGTCAGGTCAGCGACGCTCCGCCGGTCTCTCGGCGGATTCCGTGCGGCTATTTGTTCCCCGACCGGTAACGGGTCGCCATGCGACTCGGGAGATACCGACGCGAGGAGGCCGCGGAGCCGTGGGTCGGCGTCGCGCGCGGGGACAGCGTGGTGAACGTCGCGGAAGCCGCCGAGGCCGCCGGGATCGACCTGCCGTCGTCGACCCGCGACCTGCTCGGCGTCTGGCGCTGGCGGGAGAAACTCGACCTGGTCGTGGAGTGTGCCGCCGAGACCGGCGCCGGCGAGTACGACGCCGACGCGCTCGACCGGTTCGCGCCCGTCGGCTCGCCGGGCAAGATCGTCTGCGTCGGCCTGAACTACGCCGACCACGCCGAGGAGTCCGGGGGCGACGTCCCCGAGGAGCCGGTGCTGTTCGCGAAGTACCCGACGGCGGTCACGGGGCCGGACAGCGCCGTCGAGTGGGACCCCGAGCTGACCGGCAAGGTCGACTACGAGGCGGAACTGGTCGCCGTGATCGGCCAGGAGGCCTGCGGGGTCGACGAGCGCAGCGCCCGCGAGCACGTCGCGGGGTACGCCGTCGGCAACGACGTCTCCGCGCGGGACCTCCAGTTCAGCGACGAGCAGTGGACCCGGGGGAAGAGCCTCGACACCTTCGCACCGCTGGGGCCGCAACTCGTCACCGCCGACGAAGTGGCCGACCCCCACGACCTCGACATCTGGGCGGAAGTCGACGGCGAGCGCCTCCAGGATTCCTCGACCGCGAAGCTCTTCTTCGGGATCGACGAACTGGTGGCGTTCTGTAGCCGCGCGTTCACCCTCGAACCCGGCGACCTGATATACACGGGGACCCCCGCCGGCGTCGGCGCGTTCCGCGACCCGCCGCGGTATCTCGAAGCGGGCGACACGGTGACCGTCGGCGTCGAGGGGCTCGGCGAGTTGACCAACCACTGCGCCTACCGGTAGGCTGAATCGGGGTCGGGGCCCCCGGACCGCGACCGGCCGGGGAACGCACGTAGCCATCCGGCGTCGCTCGGGTACGATGGTAGCCGTTCGGCCTTCCGGGGAGGAGCCGCCAGCTCCGGCCATCGCGGACTACTGCTACCCGATCACGGTGATCGACGGCGAACTCCGGCTGGTCGGCCGGCCGACCGGCGGCGACCCGATCCGCTCGGGAGAGCTGGCAGACCGGCTCGCCCGAGAACTCCCGGGGATCGACCCCGCGACGGTCGCGAACGGCACCGACGTCGGCGAACTCCGACTGGGCGAGGACGACGACCCCGCCGGAGGCGTCGTGGTGGCGTACGACGGCGCCGCGACCGAGTGAGGCGACGCGGCCGGTTCACACCGGCGACCGGCGCACGGGGCCGGTTCCGAAGCGGAACGGCTCTATCCGTCCGGGCCCTACCCCACCCATGCCCGAGGAGACCCTCTTCGAGTC
>PXRR01000051.1:3326-5754 GCA_003021975.1 Halobacteriales archaeon QS_5_70_17
GCGAGCAGAACGTGACCCTCTCGCCGCCCGGCCGACCTTCGAGGTGAAAGCCGAGCGGGAGACGTCCGGGGGCGAACCCGTAGAGCGGAGCGTCGAGTTCGAACTCGAGTGGGCCGACGGCGAGGGCGAGGACGAGGACGGGGAGCTGTCGATCGAGTAGGCCGGGCCGCACGACCGCGAAAGACCCAACCGAGGGGCGCGCGGGTCGGCGAACGTGTACCACGAACGGTGGGGCGACCGACAGCGCGAGACGACGGTGACGGTCGACGGCCGGGACCTCGGACTGGCCTACCGGGACGGCGCGGCGCTCGACCGCGCCGACGAGGACGCGCACCCGGTCGTCTTCCTGCACGGCATCCCGACGTGGTCGTTTCTCTGGCGGCGGATCGCCCCGCCCCTGGAGCCGGCGGTGCGGGCGGTCGTGCCAGACCTCGTGGGCTACGGCAACAGCGACCGGCGGGACTGCTTCGACCGGTCGCTCCGCGCCCAGGAACAGGCCCTCGCCGGCCTCGTAGACCGCCTCGGGGCGGAGGCCGTCAGCCTCGTCGGCCACGACATCGGGGGCGGCGTCGCCCTGCGCTACGCCGCGCACACCGACCGCGTCGAGAAGTTAGTCCTCTCGAACGCGACCTGTTACGACTCCTGGCCGGTCGAGTACATCGCCACGCTGGGGCTCCCCCGCACGCAGACGATGGCCGACGGAGACTTCGAGGACGCGCTCGACGAGGCGTTCGTTGGCGGCCTCGCCGCCGATCCCGACCCGGAGTGGACCGAGGGGATCGCGGCCCCGTGGCGCCGCGGGGACGGCAAGCGGGCGTTCGTCCGCGCGGCGGTCGCGACCAACACCAACCACACCACCGAGATCGACTACGGTGCGATCGACGCCGACCTCCTGTGTCTCTGGGGCGACGACGACGAGGAGCAACCGGTCGACGACGGTCGCCGCCTCGTCGACGACGTCGGCGGCGAGGTNNNNGCGGAGTTCCTCGGCGCGTAGTCGCCCGGAGTGAACCCCTCGCTCGGCGCCCGCGGAGGTCGTCGCTTCGATCCGGGTCGCGGGCGGTCGACCGCCGATCCGCCGGCCGGCGAACTACAGGTGTTCGACGAGTTCGACCCGGACGCCCGCGGGATCGGTCAGGAAGGCGATCCGCAGGTCGCCGAACGCCGTCGGCTCCATGACGAACTCGACGCTGGCGGCGGACAGTTCCTGGTAGGCGGCCTCGGCGTCGGGCACCACGTAGCCGAAGTGGAGGAATCCGGTGGGGACCGAGTCGACCAGCCCCGCCGCCTCGTAGGGCGCCTCGTCGAAGAGGTAGACCGGTTTGTCTGCGACTTCGAGAGTGACGTGGTTCACCGCGGTCGCTCGCTCGCCGTCGGCGGCGTCGCCCCGCTCGATCACTTCGCCGCCGAAGTGCTCGCGGTAGAACGCCTCGCCGGCCTCCAGGTCTTCGGCCTTGATCGCGACGTGGAAGAACGATTCCGGGTGCATACCCGCCGGACGGACCGTCGGGGCAAAGGGACCGTGGCCACGCGGCCACCTGGTCGGACGTCGGGCGGCGAGGATCGTGGGCGACAGACCCGTCGGACTCCGACTCCGACTCTGCGACTGCGCTCGTGTACGGCACGTACACGCCCGGAGACCACGTATTTTGCTGGGAGGAGTTAGGCGGTGACGTGACCCAGGACGTCTACCACGAGGGCGAGATCGCCGTCCAGCGGCGGGCGGGCGCCCGCGAGCGGGCCGACAAGATGGCCGGGATGGTCGAGGGGTCGATCCCCGCCTCGGAGGACGTGCGCGCGCTCGTCGACGACCAGCCCCACGCGGTCGTCGCGTCGGTCGACCGGGAAGGGAACGTCTGGACGTCGTTTCTGACCGGCCGTCCCGGGTTCATCCACGTGGCGGACGACCGGACGGTCCGCTTCGAGGCCGATCCGGTCGACGGGGACCCGCTGGCCGACCACCTCCGGGAGGGGGTGCCCGCCGGCGTCCTGCTGGTCGACCCCCGCGACCGCAACCGCCTGCGGCTCAACGGCGTCGCGCGCCCCGCCGGGACGGGAACGGGGTTCGACCTCGCGATCGAGGAGGCGTTTCCGAACTGCCCGAAGTACATCCAGCGACGCTCCTTCGATCGGGTGGTCGACGGAGGCGACGGGACCGGTGGCAAGCGGACAGTCGTCGCCGGTCTCCGCCCCGACCACCGCGAGTGGATCGAGAGCGCGGACACGTTCTTCATCGGGAGTCACGCGCCGTCGGCCGGCGCCGACGCCTCCCACCGGGGCGGCGACCCGGGGTTCGTCGAGGTCGGGGACGACACCGTCCGCTACCCGGACTACCCCGGCAACAGCATGTTCTGCACACTCGGGAACGTCGCCGCCAACGACCGCGTCGGCCTGCTGTTCGTGGACTTCGAGGACGGCCGCCTGCTCC
>PXRR01000052.1 GCA_003021975.1 Halobacteriales archaeon QS_5_70_17
GTTCGGGAACGCCGAACTGGTCCACGACCTCGTCGAGCGGATCGCCCACCGCGAGGGCGTCGGCGACCTGCTCGCGGAGGGCGTCGCGCGCTGTCACGAGGAGTTGGGCGTCGAGAACTGGACGGTCAAGGGCATGGAGTTCTCCGCCCACGACGGCCGCACCCTCAACGGCCAGGGACTGGGCTTCGCCACCGCCAACCGCGGCGCCGACCACCTCTACGGGTCGCTGTACGTCCGGGAGTACCCGCTGGTCGCCCCGGGGGCGGCGCTGGACCCGGAGGGGCTGGCGGGGAAACCCGCGGCGCTCGTCGAGTCGGAGAACCGCAACGCCGTCCTCGACTCGGGGATCGTCTGTCGGTTCTCCCGGGAGGAGGTGACCGACGAACGGCTGGCGGCGCTGTTCGACGCCGACGCCGAGGACCTGCGGGCGCTCGGGGCGTGGGTGATCGACCTGGAGCGACACTTCAACAACCAGCGCGGGTTCGACCGCGAGGACGACGCGCTCCCCTACGACCTCCCCGAGTTCGAGGCCGCGCTCGACGCCTACTACGGCGGGGCGGGCTGAGCACGCCGATCCCGACGGCGGGTTCGTCGCCGCGGTTCTCCGCGCCGTGGAGTTCACCGCTCGGGAACGCGTAGGAGTCCCCGGGTTCGAGCGTGTGCTCCTCGCCCTCGACGAGCGCGGTGAGCGTCCCGCTGATCACGTAGCCGATCTGCTCGTTGGAGTGACGGTGAGTCGGGAGCGTCGCGCCGGGTTCGACCCGCCAGAACTTCATCGACGCGCGCTCGCCGGCCGCGAGATCCGACAGGTAGACGTCGGCGGCGACCTCTCGCGGTTCGCGGTCGTCCTCGGTGACCCGGAACATTGGTATCACCTGTCACATGTCCGCCGTTCGCTTATAAAGGTTCCTGCAGTATTTTTATTATCCACTGGTGATAGCCATTACACAGCATGTCATCCGATGACAAGGTCCGGCTGTTCCATCTCCCGTTCTCGTTCATGCTACCCCAGAGGGTAGCCAGCGAGCGGGGGTACTTCGCCGAGGAGGGACTCGACGTCGAACTGGTCGAGCGGGACCGCGAGAGCGTCGACTGGAAGTACATCCCGGCCGAGGAGACGCTGACCGGCGACTACGACGTCGACCTCTACCCGGTCTGCAAGTGGGAGAGCCTCAAGCGCACCTGGGAGAAAGGCGACGGCCAGATCGTCGCGAAAGGCACCTTCGCCGACCAGCCCTACGCCGTCTTCACCCGCCGGGAGGACGTGGAGTCCCCGGCGGATCTCGGCGGCGTCCCCGTCGGGATCAACCGTCGGACCGGCCAGGAGTACACCGCCATGCGCGCCCTCGAGGAGCACCTCCCGCCGGAGGAGATCGACCTCGTCCACTGCGGGATGCCGACCGACCGCCTCCGGGCGCTGCGCGACGGCGAGGTCGGCGCCGTCACGCTACTGGAACCCCAGAGTACGCTCGCCGAGCACCTCGGGTTCGACCGGGTCATGGAGTTCGAGAACCACATGGGCGTCGTCGGCGCCGAGGGCCTGGAGGGGGAAGCCCTGGACGCGTTCATGCGGGGATACGGCCGGGCCGTCGAGGAGATCAACGCCGACCCCGAGGCCTTCCGCGAGGAGTACCTCGCCATGCTCGAGGCGGACGAGGGGGTCGCGCCGGACCTCTTCGAGGGCGTCGACGTCGAGGAGCTCCGAGCGGACATCGAGGTACCCGCCTACGAGGTGCCCGAACCCGCCGATCCCGAGGACCTCGGCGAGCACCTCGAGTGGATGCAGCGCCGGGACCTCGTCGACGGGGACGCCGACGTGAACGCCATCGTCGCACGGGGGGACTGATGAGCACGGACACCATCGAGCGCCAGCAGGCGGCCCTCGACGAGCACCACGACGACCCGGGGGACCTCCCCGTGATGCGCGCGCGCTTCGAACACAACGGCAGCCCCCGGTACATGCTCTACACGATCAAGCGCCTGGGGCTGGACCGCGAGCACGGCTTCCACCTGGACGTCCAACTCGTCTCCGACGAACTGGAGGGGGGCATGGAGACCGTCGAGGCGCGCCTCCAGGACGGCGAGGCCGACCTCATCGACATCGATTACATCTCGACGGCCCGCGAGCGCGCAGAGGGCGCCGACATTGTCGCCGTCCACCCCTACGGGCGGACGGTCGGCGGCCTCGTCGCGCCGGAGGACACCGACATCGAGGGGCTGACCGACCTCTCGGGCCACCGGATCGGCGTCGTCCGACGGCTGGACAAGAACTGGATCCTCACGCGGGCGGCCTGCCGGGAGTACCACGGCTTCGACCCCGACGAGACGGCCACGCCCGTCGAGGCCGGCTCCAAGGTCGGGCTGACCCGGATGCTCCACGACGGCGAGGTCGACGCCGTCCTCCAGTTCTGGCCGATCGTACCCGAGATCACCGAGCGCGGCCCCTACTGCGAGGTGCTGCCGATGTCCGAACTGGTCCAGCGGCTCTCGGGCACCGACCGGAAGCTCCCGATCTCGACGTTCCTCACGAGCGAGACATACCTCGCCGAGCACCCCGAAACCGTCCGGAAGTTCACCGACGCCTACCGGGACGTCGTCGACCGGCTGGTCGCCGAGGACGACCTCTGGGAGGAGATCGGCGAGCGACTGATGACCTACGACGACCCGGGGATCGTCCGCGCGGTCCGGGACGGCTGGCGGGACATGGTCGTCCGGGACTGGGACGAGGAGACGATCGAGGGGATGGAGCGGCTGTTCGACCACCTGCTCGACGTCGCCGGCCCGGAGGCGCTGGGCGTCGAGCACATCCCGGAGGGGACCTTCCGACCGAACCCATGACGACGATTAGCTTCCAGCTCAACTGGGAACCCAACGGGTTCCAGGCGCCGTACTTCCTCGCGCGCTCGCGGGGGCTCTACGAGGCCGAGGGGATCGACGTCGAGTTCGTCGAGGGCCACGGCTCGCCGTTCGCCGCCGAGCAGGCCGCCCGCGGGCGGGCCGACGTCGGGCTGGCGGGCGCCAGCGCCGTCCTCGCGAAGCAAAGCGAGGGGCTGGACCCGCTCGCGGTGGCCGCCGTCACCGGCAAGACGCCGGCGGCCATCTACACGCTCCGGGACGTCTTCGGGGAACCGCTCGAGGACCCCGAGCAGCTGGCCGGCCGGACCGTCGCCCCCTCGGCGACCAAGACGCGGATCCTCGCGGCTCAGCTACTCGAGAACGCCGGTGTCCGCGACGAGGTGGACCTGAAGGAGGTCGACCCGAACACTCACCACCGCGTCGAACACCAGGTGCTCGACGGGACCGTCGGCGCCGCCGTCGGCGTCGTTACGAACGGCATCGAACTCGAGCGGGAGCACGACCGCACCGCCGACGAACTCCCGATCGGCGACCACCTCGGCGTCTACGGGATGACGCTCGTGACGAACCGCGAGTTCGCCGGGGAGAACGCCGACGCCCTGGCGGCGTTCCTCCGAGCCACCGCGCGTGGGTGGGCCGCCGCGACCGAGGACCCCGAGGCCGCCGTCGAGGCGCTCGTCGAACGCAACGCCACGCTCGAGCGACGGCGGACCATCGAGACCCGCAAGTTCGAGACCGCCGCCCGCGACCTCCAGTTCACCGACCACCTGCGGGAGGCCGGGTGGGGGCACCACGACGGCGACCGCTGGCGCCGCCTCGCGGCGACGCTCGCCGAGACGGACCTGCTCGACGGCGAGGTCGACCCCGACGCCGTGTGGACCAACGAGTACGTCGACGCCGACGCCCCGATCGTCACGGAGTACGCCGACCGCGTCGAGGGAGCGGTCGGCGGGAGGGCCGGACCGTGAGTGCGACCGCGACCGCGCTCCCGGCGGTGCTCGCCGTCGCCGCGACGGCCGCGCTCGCGCTGGGGGTCGCCTGGCGGGCCGGGCCGATGTCGGCCCGGCCGGTCGCTCCCTCATCGAGCGCGGGCGGCGCCCTCGACCGCGACGGCGGGTCGGCGGTGGTCTGTCCGGACTGCGGAACGGCGAACGCCCTCACGAGCGTCTACTGCGTGGAGTGTCAGTCGCAACTCGCCCCCGCGTGGGTCGAGGAGTGGTAGGGGCGCGGCCGCGGGCGAACCTTCGCGTGCGCCGCCTGACCGGGACGGACAGTGTCAGATATAGCATATAATCGCTATGTGCTAGTAACTCTCTGTCACGGTCGTCGTCATGATCGGACTGACACACGCGGCCGAGAGCGCACCGTACGGTCTCCTGGTTCAGAGCGATAGCGCTCCGGCGCTGACGGTGCTCGTCGGCGGGGCGCTGATCTTCTACGGGATATCCCTCGTCGCCTGGGGGGGCTTCGGACAGGGGAACGTCAGCGGGCGGTCGGCGGGCGTGGTGTCCGCGGTCGCGGGACTGCTAGGCGTGATCTGGGCCGCGTTCCTGGTGTTCCCCGTCGACGCAGCGTCGGCCGCCGTCGTGGGCGCGTTCGGGTTCGCGTTCCTCTCGGGGGGCATCCACACGTCGTTCGACGTCGACCTCGCGGGCCACGGACTGCTCTGTCTGGTGCTGGCCGGCGTCAGCGCGATCGTCGCGTGGTCGTTCACGTTTCCACTGTCGGAGATGGCGCCGTACCTCGCCGTCGCGATGTGGTCGTACGTCGCGGTGCTCGTCGGCTTCTTCGGCGGTGCCTACTACGGCACCGACCGGTGGCTGCAGGCGTTCACCGGCCTGTCGTACCTCACGGGCGTGCTCACCACCGGTCTCTACGGCGCGCTGCTGATCACCGGCTACGTCGGGTTCTGAGACCCGCCGCGGGGCGTGGCGGTCCCGCCTCCCGCGCCGCGTCGGTCGGCGCGAACGCTGATACACTCCGACGGGCAATCGGGGGGTATGCCGTACGACTTCGGGGTCTACCACTGGCGGGAGCGGGGACGGCGGA
This sequence comes from Halobacteriales archaeon QS_5_70_17, assembly GCA_003021975.1. Lineage (GTDB taxonomy): Archaea > Halobacteriota > Halobacteria > Halobacteriales > Haloarculaceae > Halomarina. Next base: position 4,906 of record PXRR01000052.1, read on the forward strand.
TCGCGGCCGGCGGCCTCGCCGCCCTCGGGGCCGCCGCGGTCGCGCGCCGGAGCGACGCACTGGCGGTGCGACTGGCGGCCGCGGGCGTCGGGGCGTGGGGCGCCCGGACCGCGTGGTCCCCCCTCCGGAAACTGGCGGAGTCGCCGCCCTGGCGGATCGAGCCGTCGAAGTACCGGGCGCTGGCCGACCGCCTCCCGCTCGCCGGCGCCGACCGCCTGCTCGACGTGGGGTGTGGCACCGGGCGGTCGCTGGTCGGCCTCGCGCCCGCCGTCCCCGCGGACTGCGACGCTCTCGGCCTCGACGTCTTCGACGACCGGGTCATCCTCGGCAACGGCCCCGGCCTCGCGCGGCGCAACGCCGCCCGGGCGGGACTCGACGTCGCCGTCCTCCGAGGGGACGCCGCCCGCCTCCCGCTGGCGGGGAACAGCGTCGACGTCGTCACCGCCTGTCGCGTCCTCCACGACCTGCCCGCGGACGCCGCTGACGCCGCGCTCGGCGAGGCCCGGCGGGTCTGTCGGCCCGGCGGACGGCTGGGGGTCCTCGAACTACCGATCACTCACGGCGAGCGCGCAGATCCCGCCGACTACTGGTGCGAGCGGGTCCACCGCGCCGGGTTCGCCGTCGAGCGCGTCGAGGAACTCGAGTGCGACGGCCGGTCGTACGTGGTCGTGATCGCCGCGCCGGACGGCGAGAGCGCCTGACCGGAGTGGCCGTCACTCCGCGGGGCCGGTGTCGGTACCGGCACCGGGGCCGGGCCCGTGACCGCCGGACCCGGGGGCGACCTCCTCGAGGGCGCGCCGGAAGTGCGCGGCGGTGAGGGCGATGGCGGTGGCGTCGGCGTCTCCGCCGGCGACGAACTCCCGGACGGCCGCCTGGGCGGCCTCCCGGCAGACCGCCTCGACGTCGGCGCCGACGTACCCCTCCGTCTCGGCAGCCAACTCCTCGAGGTCCACGTCCGCCGCGAGGGGTCGATCCCGGGTGTGCACGTGGAAGATTTCGCGGCGGGCGTCCCGGTCGGGGGCGTCGACAGCGACGTGGCGGTCGAAACGGCCGGGCCGCAGCAGCGCGTCGTCGAGGAGGTCCGGGCGGTTCGTCGTGGCGATCACGACGACGTCCTCGAGCTCCTCGAGGCCGTCGAGTTCCGTCAGCAACTGCGAGACGACGCGCTCGCCGACCCCCGAGTCGCTCATGTTGCGACCCCGCTGGCCCGCGATCGAGTCGATCTCGTCGAAGAAGATCACGGTCGGGGCGTTCTCGCGGGCCTTCTCGAAGACGTCCCGCACACCCTTCTCGCTCTCTCCGACGTACTTGTCCAGTAGTTCGGGACCCTTGATCGAGATGAAGTTCGACTGGGCCTCGTTGGCGACGGCCTTCGCCATGAGCGTCTTGCCGGTGCCGGGCGGGCCGTACAGCAGGACGCCCTTCGCGGCGTCGAGGTCCATCGCGTCGAACACCTCGGGGTAGTCGAGCGGCCACTGGATGGTCTCCTGGAGGCGGTCTTTGGTCTCCTCGAGACCGCCGATCTGGTTCCAGGTGACGTCGGGTACCTCGACGAACACCTCGCGCAGCGCCGAGGGAGTGATCCCCTTCAGCGCCTGGCGGAAGTCGTCGTCGGTGACCTGCAGGGACTCGAGGACGTCGGCGTCGATCTCGTCGCTCTCGAGGTCGATCTCGGGACGGATCCGCCGGAGGGCGGTCATCGCGCCCTCCTTGGCGAGGCTCTCGAGGTCCGCGCCGACGAAGCCGTGGGTGTTCTCGGCGTACCGGTCGAGGTCGACGCCCTCGGCCAGGGGCATCCCGCGGGTGTGGACCTGCAGGACCTCCTTGCGGCCCTCCTTGTCGGGAACGCCGATCTCGATTTCGCGGTCGAACCGACCGCCCCGGCGCAGCGCCGGATCCAGCGCGTCCAGCCGGTTGGTCGCGCCGATGACCGTCACCTGACCGCGCTCCTCGAGGCCGTCCATCATGCTCAGTAGCTGTGCGACGACGCGGCGCTCGACGTCGCCGGAGGTCTCCTCGCGCTTGGGGGCGATGGAGTCGAGTTCGTCGATGAAGACGATCGCCGGCTCGTTCTCCTCGGCCTCCTCGAAGATCTCCCGGAGCTGCTCCTCGCTCTCTCCGTAGTACTTCGACATGATCTCCGGCCCCGAGATGTTCGTGAAGTAGGCGTCGATCTCGTTGGCGACGGCTTTCGCCATGAGCGTCTTGCCGGTGCCGGGCGGGCCGTGGAGCAGGACGCCCTTGGGCGGCTCGATGCCGAGCTGACGGAACAGCTCGGGGTGGCGCATGGGCAACTCGATCATCTCGCGGACCCGCTCGAGCTCCTCGTCGAGACCGCCGATGTCCTCGTAGGTGACGCTGGGGGTCCCCTCGGTGCCGGCGGCGGTGCCAGTGCCCTCGCTGATCTGCTCGGCGGGCTTCTCGCTGACCTGGACCTCGGTCGAGTCGGTCACGACGACCGTCCCCGACGGGTCGGTTTCGGCGATCTTCAGCGGGATCCGCTGGCCGCTCATCGAGGACAGCGGGCCCAGTCCCAGCGAGAACGGGACCGTCTGGCCGGCCGTGATCGCCTGGCCGCTGAGCTTGTCGGCGATGTGGCTCCCGACGTTCCCCCGGATGCGGAGGTTCTGGGGGAGCGCGACCGTCACCGACTTCGCGGGCTTGACGTCGGCCTTCTCGACTTCGACGCGGTCGTCGATGCCGACGTCGGCCTCCTGGCGGAGGCGGCCGTCGATGCGGATCACGCCGTTGCCCTCGTCCTCGGGGTAGCCCGGCCAGACGCGGGCGACGGCCCGCCCGTCGCCGCTGTTGATGATGATGTAGTCGCCGTTCTCGAGGTCGAGCTCCTCCATGGCCGCCCGGTCGATCGCGGCCAGCCCTCGACCGGCGTCCTTCTGCTTGAGTGGCTTGACGCTGAGTTTCATTGTTCCACCTCGACGGTGACGACACCGTTTTTGATAAACGCTTGCGCGTCACCCGCAGGGACTTCGAACTCGTACTGGCGGTCGTCGACGACGACCATGGCAGTGCCGTCGGCGACGTCGACGGCCGCCTCCTCTACGGGGCCGACGTCCGCCGCGAAGACGACTGCGTCGTCGTAGTCGTACCGCCGAACGACCCCCTCACGCTCCTGGAACCGCTGTTGGTCAGTCATGAACTAACCCAACGTTAGCGCTCTAGGTATATAAATATTTCTTTGAGAAAACGCCTGACTGCGCGGGGGTCGGGGGATCGCGGTCGAAAAGCGGTTCACGACCGGCGGACCGCAGCGAGGAACCGCGAGCCCTCCGCACGCGGTTCAGAGACCGCCGCCGAAGATGGCGCCGAAGACCCCCTCGGCGGACGTGACCGCGAGGTAGACCGCGATCAATACGAGCGACACGTTGGCGACGTTCTGCGCGAGGGAGTTGCTCCGGTCGCCCATGACCCCCCCGTCGTTGACCGCCCAGAACAGCAACAGCGCGGTGATCGGCAGGCCGACGACGCCGTTGTACGCCGGGAAGAGGATGATCATGTCGACGACGCTCAGTCCGAAAACGGAGTGGACGAGCGGCGAGAGGCTCCCCAGCGCGACGACGGCGACGTAGACCAGTTTGAACGACCGGTCGCCGGAGGAGGGGTCTCGCCCCAACGCCTCCAGCAGGAGGTACGCCGGCGTCCACATGATCGGGACGATGCTGTTGAACGCGGCCGCGAGCGCTCCCACGAGGAACAGCACGAGCGCCCACTCCCCGAGGACCTCCGCCAGCACTCGGCCGGGGGTGATGAACGTCTCCAGTTCGGTGATCCCGGCGGGCCGCAGCACGGCCGCGCTGGCGACGATGATCGCGATCGTGGTGATCCCGCTGACGAGGTAGCCGATCCCCAGGTCGCGGCGCATCGTCGGGAGCGCGTCGGCGGTGGTCCAGCCCTTCTCCTCGACGAGGATCGACTCGAGGAAGAAGTTCGGCCACAGCGCCGTCGTCCCCAGGATGGCCGCCGCGAGCGTCAGCGCGTCGGGACCGGGCACCGAGGGGACCATCCCGGCGCCGATCGAGACGGGGTCCGGCGAACTCGCGCCCGCAACGATCACGTACGCGACGAGCAGGGCGAGCATCATCGCCGTCATGATCCGCTCGATCCAGTCGTAGCCGGCGATCCCGACGACGATGGCCGCGCCGCCGGTGATCAGCGCCATCGGCTGCCAGGTGACCGCGCCGCCGGTCAGCACGGCGATTCCCTTCCCGACGGCGGCGGTCAGTTCGAGACACCACGCCACGCAGCCGACCGACAGCAGCGAGGCGATGGCCACGGCGGGGCCGCGCCCGAGCTTCCGGCGTACGAACGCCATCAGCGACTCGCCGAAGATCCCCAGGCGAGCGCTCATGTCCTGGGCCATGAACCCCAGCAGGACGGCACCGAACACCGCCCAGATGAGGGCGTACCCGAACTGCGCGCCCGCCGAACTGGCGATGAACACCGACCCCGACCCGAAGTAACTGGCGACCATCACGAACGCCAGCCCGTACTTCTCGAAAAACTCGCTCACTCCGAGATCGATACCCGTCTCTCGCAACCCGGAAGTGTCCGTTCCCATACTTTACTTCGAACGCGGGGAAGCTGCCTCAGACGACACGTTACTCCACACTGGGAATTCGGATTCCTCGGAAATACTGACCGAGCCTGCAAATACAAGCCTGCAGGCCGGTCGGAACGAATCGCTCTTGACGGGTCCGTTCGTACGCCGAGCCGTGCCGAACCGAGTCGAGCAGACCGACCCCGAGGGCGTCGACTACGGGTGGGTCATGCAGACGACGTTCGTCCTCGCCATCGCCGTCGGCGCGCCCGTGGTCGCGGTGCTCTCGCTGGCCGCGCCCCCGCTCGAGACCTGGGCCCGGCGCGTCGAGTTCGCGGTCCGCGTCGGCGCCGTCGTCTGGCTGTGCATCGCGGTCGGCGTGTTCCTCTACGCCCGGTCCCGGCAGTGAGGCCCCGCTCAGACGTACTCGAAGTCGACGCCGGCCGCCCGGGCGCACTCCTCGTCGCCCGGCGAGTCGCCGAGAAACAGCGTCCGCTCGGGGTCGGCGCCGAGGTCCCGGACGGTCGCGAGCAGCGGTTCGGGGTCGGGCTTCTCGGCGCCCACCGAGTCGCGGCCGACGATCGCCGCGACCCGGCCGGTCAGGCCGTGGGTCTCCAGGGCGATCCGACAGGCCGCCTCGCAGTTCAGCGAACAGACGCCGACCGGGCGGTCCTCGGGAATCCGGTCCGCGTGGGGCAGGCGGGTCGACTCGCGGGCGCCCGCCCGCTCGTGCTCCGCGATGGCCGCCTCGACGGCCGCCCGGTGGCCCGTTTCCTCGGAGCGCTCCAGCATCGCCCAGAGGTCCTCTTCCCGGGGAACGTCGACCCCCCGGTCGGCGAGGACCGACCGGACGTCCGCGGCGACTTCGTTCCAGTCGACCGCTAGCCGGACTAGCGTCCCGTCGAGGTCGTAGACGAGGGCGTCGTGATCGGTCACGCTCTCGCTACGGCGCTCGGCGTAGAAATGCTACCTGATCCGGTCCCCGACTGCGGCGACGACCTCCCGGGTCGGACCGCCCGGCGCCAGCGAGAGGAACAGCCCCTCCGTCTCCGCGACGACGCGCACGGCGACGAGGTGGTCCATGTGGGTCGCGAAGGCGCGGACCTCCCCCGCCCCGACGAAGAGGTCCTCGAAGAGGTTCCGCTCGGTGAAATCCAGGTGGACGTATGAGTGAACGTCCGCGAAGTGCTCGCGCATCGCCGCGTCGTTCTCGTAGAACGACCGGACGACGTCGGCGACCCGGAGGACCTCGAACCGCTCGTCGTCGTAGGCGACGGCGAGCAGCAGGTCCTCGCCCGCGACGTCGGCCGCGGCGTCGACGGCCGCGTCCGGGTCGAAACTGGAGACGACTCCTCCCTCCGGCTCCTCGGTCATGGACGGTCACACGAGCGCCCGATCATATGTCTTGCCGTGGCGGACCGCCGCGGCGGTCAGTCCAGCAGCTCTCGGGCGATGATCGTCTTCTGGATCTGGGTCGTCCCCTCGTAGATGGTGGTGATCTTCGCGTCGCGGTAGAGGCGCTCGACGCCCCCTTCGCTGGTGTAGCCGTAGCCGCCGTGGAGCTGGATCGCGTCGCTGGTGACGTCCATCGCCCCCTCGCTGGCGGCGTACTTTGCCATGCTGGCCGCCCGGGGGGCGTCCTCGTGGTCGGCGGCGCGCTTGCGCGCGGCGTCGCGGGTCAGCAGGCGCGCCGACTGGACCGTCGTCGCCATCTCGGCGAGCGTGTGTCTGACGGCCTGGAACTCGGCGATGGGACGGTCGAACTGCTCGCGCTCGCCGACGTACTCGACCGTCCGGTCGAGAGCGTCCTGTGCCAGCCCGACCGACTGGGCGGCGATGCCGACCCGGCCGCCGGTCAGGACCGACAGCGCCGCCGACAGCCCCTTTCCCTCCTCCGTGAGGCGGTTCTCGGCGGGGATCCGGACGCCGTCGAAGGTCAGGCCCGTCGTGTCGCTGGCCCGGAGGCCGAGTTTGTCCTCGGGGTCGCCGACGCGCAGGCCGTCGGCGTCGCCGGGAACGACGAACTGCGTGACGCCGGCGTCGGTCTCCGCGAAGACGATGTAGACGCCCGCGCGTCGCCCGTTAGTGATCCACTGCTTGTCGCCGTCGAGGACGTACGCGTTCCGGTCGCGCTCGGCGCGAGTCGTCATCTCGGCCGGATTGGACCCGGCGCCGGGCTCCGAGAGACAGAACGCGCCGACCGGGCGGCCGTCGACCATCTCGGGGAGCCACCGCTCGTGCTGGTCGGCGTCGCCGAACTCGGCGATGCAGGAGGTCGCGAGACAGTGGACCGACAGGGCCGTTGCGACCGCCAGCATCCCGTAGGCCAGTTGCTCGTTGACGACGGCATAGGTGACCGGGTCGGCGTCGTAGCCGCCGTACTCCTCGGGCGTCGTCAGGCCCGTCAGGTCGAGGTCGGCGAGGTCGTCCCAGACCTCCTCGGGGAACCGCTCCTCCTCGTCGCACTCGCGGGCCAGCGGCTGGACCTCCTCGACGGCGTACTCCCGGACCGCGTCCCGGACGGCCGCCTGCTCGGGGGTCAGTTCCATAGTGGCCCCTCCGCCGCCCGGAGCAAAAGCTGCCCGATCCGCGGGGCGCTCGGCGTCCCCGGCGGTCGCCGCTCACTCCCCGTCGCGGAGGAAGGCCACGACGGTCTCGTCGTCAGCCCCGAGGCCGCCGCCCTGCGCGACCGTCGGCGACCCGCCGCCCCCGCCGCCGAACTCGCCGGTCACCTCATCGACGACGGCGCCGGCCTCCGGGTCGCCGGTCGTCGCGACCGCGAGCGATCCCTCGTTGACCAGCGCGACCACGTCGGCGTCCTCGCCGGCAATCGACCCCGCCCGGTCGGCCAGTTCGTTGGCGTCGAGGCCGGCGACGGTACCGACCAGCCACCGGTCGCCGTCCCGCTCGACGGCCTCCTCCCGGAGTTCGTCGATCCGGTCGTCGACTCGGGCCGCCCGGAGGTCGGCGAGTTCCGACTCGAGGTCGTCGCGCTCGGCCCGCAGGCGCTCGATCGCGGCGGGAACGTCCGCGAGGTTCGTCCCGAGCGCGCGGGCGGCCTCGAGCGCGACGGCCTTCTCCTCGCCCCGACGGGCGACCGCCGCCTCGCCGACGGCGAACTCGACGCGGGTGAGCCCCTCGCCGGGGTTCGAGCGGTCGAGCAGCGTCACGGGGCCGATCTCCCGGGTGTTGGCGACGTGCGTGCCGCCGCAGGCGGCGACGTCCCAGTTCCCCCCGTCGGACCCCACCGCCGGACCGACGGTCACCACCCGAACCGAGCCGGCGTCCAGTCCCTCCTCGGTCTTGGTGTTGAACGCGATGCCGTCTATCGCCAGCGCCTCATCCTTCGGGCGAGTCGCCCAGGAGACGGGCCGGGACTCCCAGACCGCCCGATTGACCAGCCGCTCGAGTTCGACCAGCGTCGCGTCGTCGACGGGGGTCGGCGTCGAGAGGTCCACGCGGACCTTCCCGTCGGCGCTGGGCGAGCGGTCGGCGGCCGCTCGCGGCGCGCCGATGCCGAACCCGCCGTAGCCGAGGTCGTCGACCAGTCGCCGGGCCGCGCCGTAGAGGACGTGACTGGCCGTGTGCGCGCGCATGCAGTAGGTCCGGACGGCGTCGTCGACAGCGCAGTCGACGGTCTCGCCCTCGGCGAGCGCCGACGCGTCGGCCTCTCCGTCGAGTTCGTGGACGACCCGACCGTCCCGGTTCTGGACGTCGACGACCGGCACGCCGCCGACGGTGCCCCGGTCGGCGGGCTGGCCGCCCCCCTCGGGATAGAAGTAGGTCTCCTCGAGGACGACCGACCGGCCGTCCCGCTCGGCGACGGTCGTCTCGAAGCTCCGCGTGTACGGGTCCTGCGAGGCGCGCGAGGGCATGGGTATCACCCGACCGCAGGGAACCCAGCGGGAAAAGTCAGGCGTCCTCGGCCAACTGGACGTTCAGCCGCTCCTCGAGGGCCTCGACGAGCGACCCGCCGACGCCGGCGCTGGTGGCCCGGCCCTGTTCGACCGCGACGACCTGGGCCTCCGTGACGCCGAGTTCGCCCGCCAGTTCGGCGGTCGTCAGGTCGGCCTCCTCGCGGGCCTCCGCCAGCCGGTCGCCGTAGTCGCGCACGAGATACGGCAGGGGGTCGTCCTCGTAGTCGGTGCCCCCCTCCTCCCAGTACTCGGGGTCGCCCTTGCGGGCGTCGTCGATCCGGGCCTGGGCCCTGACCCCCCGCAGGTCGTCGTCCCGGTCGTCGCCGGCGCTCGCGTCGCCCTGGCTCCCGCCGCGGTCGCCCCCGCCCCGGCCGTCGCCGCCCTCCCCGTGGCGGCGACACTCCTCGCACACCTCGAGGACTGCCCCGGCAACGGTGGTCGACTCCAGCGAGCGACTCTCGGCACCGCAGAGTTCGCAGCTGTCGCTCTCGCCGGAGCCGACACCCCCGGTCGAGTATTTCGCCATGGGTCAACGTAGAGGACTGATCCTATTTGAAACGCCCGGCTCACGGGCCAGCGCGTCGTCGTGCGGGACAGTCACAACCGGAACGTAAACGGAAGGGCTTTTAGCAGGGGACGGGATACCAACAGATGCACGACGCAGCGTGCGTGGGTAGCCAAGCCAGGCCAACGGCGCAGCGTTGAGGGCGCTGTCCTGTAGAGGTCCGCCGGTTCAAATCCGGTCCCACGCACTGACGAGCGTGCCCGAACGCGCTCTCGTGCGTCCGACCGGTTTGAACCAGGGAGCGGGTCACCGCGACCGTGGTTCAAATCCGGTCCCACGCACTGCCGCTCCGCGCTCCGCGCGGACCAGTGCGGGTGCTGCAGACAGCACCCACGCAAACTTCACTCCGGAACTGATCGCCCAGCGGCGCGCATCTCTCCGAGCGACCCTCGCGTACCGCGTGTGAGGAGCGGTCCCTCGTCACAGAGTAACTTTTCACGGCGGCGGGCGGCGCCGACCGCGAGGACCACCCGATCGAGGCGTTCTACTTCGGGGAGTTCGAACCGGAGACGGCGGACGACGAACTGCTCGTCGATCACCTCGCGGGGCCGCTCCTGGACCTGGGCTGTGGCGTCGGGCGTCACGCGCTGTTCTTCCAGGAGCGGCTCGAGACGGTCGCCGTCGACGTCAGCGAGGCCCTCGTCGCGACCGCCCGCGATCGGGGAGTCCGCGACGCCCGCCGCGGGGACATGTTCGCGCTCCGCGGGCAGTTCCCCCCGAACCGGTTCCGGTCGGCGCTGGCCGTCGGCACGCAGGTCGGCCTCGCCGGGTCGCTCCGCGGCGTCTCGGCGTTCCTGGGCGACCTCTCGTGTGTCACGACGACGGACGCGACCGCGGTGCTCGACGCGTACGATCCGACCCGCCCAGGGTGTTCGGACCTGCTGGGCTACCGCGCCGATCCGACGCCCGGACTGGCCTTCCGTGCCTTCCACTTCGAGTACGGGGGGAGGGTCGGCCCCGAGTTACTGTTCCGCCTCCTCTCGCCGGCCCGCCTGCGGGAGGCGGCCGTCGGTACCGGCTGGGCGCTGTCGGGGGTCCGCCGCGACCAGGACGGGCCGTACTACCGGGCGTTCCTCGAGAAGCGGGAGGGCGCGGACGGCGACTCGCGGTCGGAACGACCATGACGGTCCGGGCCGTAGCCCGCGGCGTGCAACTGCTCTCACGGGACCGCGTACCGGCGCTGACCGGCGTGCTGACGGTCGTCTCGCTCGCGCTCGTCTTCGGGGCGGTGCTGCGAGTCGTCCCGGTCGGCGCGCTCCCCCGGTCGGCGGCGCTCGTCGCGGCGGTCCCGCACGTCAACGCCGGGGTGAGTCTGCTCGCTATCGGCACCATCTCCGCCGGCTGGTACTGGATCCGGAGCGGCGACGTCCGCAAACACCGGGCGGCGATGGCAGCGAGTTTCCTGCTGTTCGTCGCCTTCCTCGCGCTGTACCTCTACCGCGTGAGCCTCGAGGGGCCGACCTCCTTCCCCGGACCGCCGGCCGTCGAGACGTACGTCTACTACCCAACGCTGGCGGTCCACGTCCTGCTGGCGATAGTCTGCGTGCCGCTGCTGTACTACGTGCTGTTGCTGGCAGCGACCCACCCGGTCCGGGAACTGCCCCGGACCGATCACGCCCGGGTGGGGCGGATCGCGGCGAGCCTCTGGCTGATCTCGTTCGCGCTGGGTGTCGTCGTCTACGCGCTGCTGTACGTCGTCTACTGAAGCAGGAACGTTTTTGCGTCGGGTGCGTAACTGTCGACCATGGCAGCCGACTGGCCCCACGACCCGGACTCCGCCGAGGGCAGCGAGGGCAAGCGCAAGTACGGCCAGGCGATCCTCGCGAAGAAGATCGACGAGGAGGAGGACTTCCCGCTGCGCCGCGAGGACTACGTCGCGGAGTACGGCGACCACCCCGTGCGCCTCAGCCACGAGCAGGTCGTCAGCGTCCGGGAGATCTTCGAGCACGTGGAGCAAGCGGAGTTCGAGGACTTCCCGGACTTCCACGGCGCCGTCGGCCGCGCGATGCGACGCGCCGGGATGTGGGAGTTCACCCCCGGCCAGGACGTCTGACGCCGCTCCAACGTCCGAGTCCGATTGTGTCCTGCGCACGCAACACATATTTGGTGGTCCATGAGAAACCCTCACACATGGCTGTAGAACACGGCGAGGGACTCCCCGGACACGTAGTCGACGACCTGCTCGCGTCGCCGCGTCGCCGGCGACTGCTGGGGATCCTCCGACGCGAGGACCGACCGGTCTGCCTGACGGAGCTGGCGACCGAACTCGCGGCCGCGGGACCGGACGGGTCCACGGAGGCGGTATCCGCCGCGGAGCGCCGGGCCGTCGAGGCCCGCCTCCGGGAGGAGGACGTCCCGAAGCTCTTGGCGACTGACGTCGTCGCGTACGACTCGACGCTCGACGCGCTCTCGCTGTCGGGGAGCGCCGCGCAGGTCGAACCGCGGCTGGCCGACGAGCCGTAACCAAAAGAGCATTGATCGCTCGTGTGAACTGCCGAGCGTGACGAACACGCAGGTCACCCTCATCCAGATCGACAACTACGGTCCGTGGACAGTGACCCCGGAGCCGCGCCGGGAGGTCGACCTCCAGACCCTCCAGTCTCGGCTCTACGCCGATCTCTCTCAGCTGTTCGGAAACCGCGAGGGCTACGTCTTCTTCACCCGCTTCGACAACATGATCGCGGTCACCAACGGGCTCGACCGCGACGCCCACGCGCTCATCCAGGAGTCGGTGGGGAACCGATACCCGGTGACGGTGAGCCTCAGCGTCGCGGTCGCCCCCCGCCCGATCGACGCGCTGGGGGTCGCGACCGACCAGCTCCAGGACGCCGGGAGCGCACAGGACGAGGCCCGCGAGGAGATCCTCCGGGGGGACCCCCTGCCGGGGATCGACCGCCGGGAGGACGACGTCCAGATCGCCCACTTCGACGTCAACGACGCGACGGGGAAGTACACCGACCGGCTCAACGAGTTCGACTCGTTCATCCGGATCGAGCAGGGGTACGCCGAACTCATGCGCTACATGCGCACCGCCCACGGCTCGCTGTCGTTTTTCGTCGGGGGGGACAACGTCATCGCCGTCTGTCCGGCCCTGGAGCCGTCGGACTACCGCGACGCCGTCGCGCAGGTCGCCGAGGCGGTCGACGTCGACCTGAAGGTCGGCGTCGGCCGTGCCCGCACCGCCCAGGAGGCGGGGATGGCCGCCAAGCACGCCCTCGAGGACTGCCGCTACGAGGGGACCACCGTCGAACTCGGCTGGTGAGCGGCTGCCGCGCGACCCGGGCCGGAGGCGGCCAGTCCCCCGGCGGACCGGAGTGAGTTCCCCCGGCGGGTGCGTGAAATCCTGACTGTAGTATAGCCTACCTTTATAATCCTCGATAGGAATACACGGGCACAATGCAGCGAGACATGGATCGGCGCGACCTGCTGAAGGGCGTTGGCGTCACTGGAACCATGCTGCTCGCCGGCTGTACCGGCGACGGTGGCGACGGCGGTGACGGCGGCGAGGACAGCGACGGCAACGACACCGGCGGGGACACCGGCAACGAGACGGGCAACGAAACCGACGGCAGCGGTGGCGGCGGCGCGGACCGCGAGGAGGCGATCAAGGTGGGGACGCTGCTGCCGACGACCGGCGACCTCGGCGACCTCGGCAAGCCGATCGAGGACGGCGCGACGCTCCCGGCCAAGCAACTCGAGGGCGAGACGGACGTCCAGATCGACCTCCGGTCGGAGGACTCCCAGACCGATCCCAGTGCCGCCCAGAGCGCGGCGCAGTCGCTGGTCAACGCGGGCTATCCGGCGATCACCGGCGCCGCGTCATCGGAGGTGACCATCCAGGTCGCCCAGGGCGTCACCATCAACAACGGGATCGCCCAGTGCTCGCCGGCGTCGACGTCGCCGGCGATCACCGACCTCGACGACAGCGGGCTGGTCTACCGGACGCCGCCGACCGACGCCCTGCAGGGCGAGGTGCTGGCGCAGGTCGCCCGCGAGCGGATCGAGGCCGAGAGCGCCGCGACGATGTTCGTCAACAACTCCTACGGGCAGTTGCTCTCCGAGAGCTTCGCCAGCGCCTTCGAGGAGGGCGGCGGGACGGTCAGCCAGCAGGTCTCCTTCCAGAAGGAGCAGTCCTCGTACACCTCGCGGATCGAGCAGGCCGTCTCCGACGACCCGGACGTGATGATCGCCATCGGCTACCCCGCCAGCGGGAACCAGCTGTTCCGCGACTTCTACGCGAACTTCGATCAGGACCTCCCGATCCTGATCACCGACGGCCTGCGCGACCCGGCGCTCCCGTCGAACGTCGACAACCCCATGGAGAACGTCCGCGGGACCGCGCCGCTCGCCGCCGGGCCCGGCACGGACTTCTTCAACCAGCTGTACCAGGAGGAGTACGGCCGCGAGCCGGGCGTGTTCACCGCGCAGGCCTACGACGCGACCGCCTGTCTGATCCTCGCGAACGCCGCCGCCGGCGAGAACACCGGCTCGGCCATCGCCGAACAGATGACGAACGTCGCCAACGAGGGCGGCGACACGTACACCCCCGAGAACCTCGCGGACGCCGTCGCGGCCGCCGCCAACGGCGACGAGATCAACTACCAGGGGGCCTCCAGTGCCGTCGAGTTCGACGAGAACGGCGACCTGACGGCCGCGACCTACGAGCTGTTCGGATTCACGGAGGACTCCGAGAGCGACACCGGCTACGCCATCGAGACGATCGAGGAGATCGAGTTCTCCGCCTAGGCCCGCGGAGGGATCCGCCCCCGGCCGCTTTTCGACCGACGGCTGATCCGATCTCGCGGACAGTTCCGCCCGACGGTGAAACCCGTCTCCCGCCCGGTGGATTCCGCTGGAGCGGGGACCCGGTCCGCCAGTGCTCGGTCCCGGCGAGGCGCGGACGCCCGTCGGATACCCCCCGCCTACCCGCCGAGGAACTCCCGGCGGACCTCCTCGTCGGCCAGCAGCGCGGACCCCTCGTCGACGTACCGGTTGCGCCCGTCGACGAGGACGTACCCGCGGTCGCAGCGTCGCAGCGCCTCCTTGGCGTTCTGCTCGACCATCAGGACGGCCGTCCCGGAGTCGTTGATCGCGTCGATGCGGTCGAACATCTCCTCGACGAGGTCCGGCGCCAGCCCGGCGGACGGTTCGTCGAGCAACAGCAACTGCGGGTCGAGCATCAGCGCCCGCCCCATCGCCAGCATCTGGCGCTGGCCGCCCGACATCGTGCCCGCTTTCTGGCCCTGGCGCTCCCGGAGGATGGGGAACCGATCGAAGACCGACTCCAGGCGCTCCTGGGGGACCTCGTCGAGGATGTACGCGCCCATCTCGAGGTTCTCGCGGACGCTGAGCCCGGCGAAGACGTTCTCGTTTTGCGGGACGTACCCGACCCCGTAGCGGATGATCTCCTCGGGGTTGCGCCCGGCGATGTCCCGGCCGTCGAAGGTGATCGACCCCCCCATGAAGTTCGTCAGCCCGAACACGGACTTCATCACGGTCGACTTCCCGGCCCCGTTCGGACCGACGACGGTCACGTACTCGCCGTCGCGGACGTCGAGGTCGACGTCCTCGAGCACCTGGAGGTCGCCGTAGCCGGCGTCCAGGTCCCGGACGGCCAGCAGGCTCTCGCCCGTGACGGTCGTGTCGGTGCCCGCGCCGGCGGTCGTCGCCCGATCGGCGCCCGGATCCGCGTCCGCGTCGGAGTCGGCGTTCGGACCAGCGCTCATATGTTCTCACCCAGGTAGGCGTCGATCACGCGGTCGTTGCTCCTGATGGCCTCGGCGTCGCCCTCCGCGAGGACTCGGCCCTGGTGCATGACGATGATGTGCTCGCAGTTGTTCATGATCACGTCCATGTCGTGTTCGACCAGCAGGAAGGTCAGTCCGTCCTCCCGGAGGTCGTGGATCCGGTCGAGGAGCTTCCGTTCGAGGGTGGGGTTGACTCCCGCCAGCGGCTCGTCGAGCAGGACCATCTCGGGGTCGGTCATCAGCACGCGGGCCATCTCCAGGAGCTTGCGCTGGCCCCCGGACAGCGAGCCGGCGAACTCCCCGGCGAGGTGGTCGATCTCGAAGAACTCCAGGGTCTCCCAGGCCCGCTCGCGGAGCTCCTCCTCCTCGGCGACGACTCCGGACCGCAGCCCGGGCGCGACGGCGTGGGCGAGGCCCTCGCCGGTCTGACCGCGGGGCGCGAGCATCATGTTCTCGAGGACGGTCATCTCGGGGAGCTCCCGGGCGATCTGGAACGTCCGGACCAGCCCCCGGTCGGCGACCCGGTGGGGCGGCAGGTCGGTGATGTCCTCGCCCCGGAAGTAGACGTGGCCGCTCGTGGGGTTGTGGACGCCGGCGATGCAGTTGAACGTCGTCGACTTGCCGGCGCCGTTGGGGCCGATCAGGCCCGTCAGCGACCCCTCCTCGACGGAGAAACTGGCACCGTCGACGGCCGTGATTCCGCCGAACTCCTTGTGGAGGTTCTGGACGCGCAGCGGGAGCCCCCGGGGCACCGACTTGGCGGCCTCCTCGATCTCGGAGTCGTCGGCCTCAGGTTCGACGACCTCCGGGGTCTCGACGTCCTCCGGGAGGTCGGCTTCGACCGGTTCGCCGACGGTCCCGTCGACGCCGCTCCCGTCCTCCGGATTCGAGTCACTCATCGGGCTCACCCCCGCCGGCTCCGGCGCCGCCGTCGGCGGCCGGTCGCCCGCGCTCGGTCCCCCGCCGATCGCCCGGTCGGCCCCGCTCCGAGAGGTCGATCGTCGAGGCCGTCTCCTTGCGGTGGCCGAGCAGTCCCTCGGGGCGGCGCTGCACGAGGTAGACGAGCAGCGCGCCGACGAAGACGAACCGGAGCTGGTCGATGTTGCCCAGCGCGTAGCCCAGGAACGGCATCACCTCCAGCGACGCCAGGGGCGCCACGGCGTCGATGAACGTGTTCGGCCGGGCGGTGATCGTCACGAACTGCTCGACGACCCGAGGGACGTAGTTGGGCAGCAGGAAGAGCAGCCCCGCGAACATCGCCCCGCCGAGGACGCTGCCGGTGTTCGAGCCGGCGCCGCCGATGATCAGCGCGATGAAGATGTAGAACGTCAGCTGGGGCAGGAAGTTGTTCGTCGGGTTGACGTTGCCGCCCCCGAGCCCGTAGACCTGCCAGGCGATCCCGGCCAGCCCCATCAGCGCGCAGCCGACCATGAACGCCTTGATCTTGAACACGCGCGTGTCCTTGCCGAGCGACTCCGCGACGAGTTCGTCCTCGCGGATCGCCTTCAGCACGCGCCCGAACGGCGAATTGCCGATCCGGACGAGCAGGACGTAGGTCAGCGCGACGATCCCGACGACGAGGAGCGTGTACGCGAGGTCGATGACGACCTCCGGGTTAGTGACGCCGACCCCCTCGGCGGCGTCGAGGACTGCGGCGCCGACCGCCGTCCGGTCGGTTCCCGACCCGGCGTAGAAGATCCCCCGGACGGGGTTCTTCGGGAAGTTACCGAACCCGCCGCCGCCCCCGGTGACGGGTTTGAGCACCCGGGAGGCCAGGGCCAGTCGGATGATCTCCGCGATGGCGATCGTGACGATCGCGAGGTAGTCGGCCTTCAGCCGGAGCGCCGGCAGCGCGGCTACCAGGCCGACCAGCGCGGCCGCGAGCATCGCGCCGGGGACGGCCACCGCGATCGGGAGGCCGAGCCCGGGGGGCGATCCCGTCGGGGCGCCGGCGAGGATCCCGAAGGCGTAGGCGCCGACGGCCATGAACCCCGCGACCCCGATGTTGAACAGCCCCGCGTACCCCCAGTGGAGGTTCAGGGCGAGCACGACCAGCGCGTAGACGGCCGTGAAGAAGGTCACCTCCCGGACCAGCGCGACGACGCCGTTGAGGGGATAGCCCAGCACGGTGCCGATGATCGCGAACAGGCCGTACAGCCCGATCATCGCCCCGAGGATCAACAGCGCGTCGAAGGTCGCCGTCCGGTCGCGCAGGCCGTCGAGGGCGCCCCGGGCGCGGTCCATCCGGTCTGCGCTCTCCGTCCCGGGCGCGCCGTCGGTCGGAGCGCCGCTGTCGGTGGACGACTCCGAGGGGGATCGGTCGCTCCCGTCGTCGCTCATGCGGTCGTCACCCCGCCGAACAGTCCCGAGGGACGCACCAGGAGGATGAGGATCATCAGCCCGAACGCGACGGGCAGCGTGAAGTCGCTGTACGGGCCGCGCAGCCAGACCAGTGCGACGTTCTCGGTGAGGCCGATGATGACGCCGCCGGCCATGGCGCCGTAGACCGACCCGATCCCGCCGAGGATGACAGCGGCGAAGATCAGGAGCAGGAGCACCCACCCGAAGCTATACGAGATGGTCCCGGTCTTGAGGACGACGAGGTAGCCGGCCGCCCCGGCCAGGCCGCCGCCGACGATCCACGTCCACCGGATCACTCGCTCGGTCGGGATGCCGGTGACCCGCGCGAGGTCCTCGTTGTCGGCCATCGCCCGCATGGCCTTGCCGAGTTTCGTCCGCTGGAGGAGCAGGTGGACGCCGAGCATCAGCGCGAGCGCCGTCGCGGCCAGCGTGATCTCGTGGGCGTTGACGACGAGACCGCCGATCGTGTACCGGGGAACGCTCGCGGTCACGCCCCGGGAGTTCGTCCCGAAGACGAACGCGAGCAGGTACCGGAGCGCGAACGCGACCCCGACGCTGGCGATGAGCAGCGAGATCCCCTCGGCTCCCCGCATGGGCTTGTAGACGAGGCGATCCATGACGAGCGCCAGCGCCACGGCCAGTACCATCGCCGCTAACAGTCCGGCGAGGATCGCCAGCGGCGTGCTCACGATGCTGGCACCGACCTGTCCGGGCGAGGCCTGGACCAGTAGCCGGGACCCGAGTTCCGCCGCCCCGCTGCCGGCGATGGCGTAGGCGACCGCCCACCCCGAGAAGGCGCCAGCGGTGACGTGGTCGCCGTGCGCGAAGTTCGCGAAGCTGAGGATGCTGTACGTCAGCGAGAGGCCGATTCCCGCCAGCCCGTAGATGAGTCCGATGACCAGCCCCGTCCAGAGGTACGTCGCCACCTGTCCGGGGGCCACCATCCCCGTGAAGAGCCTGCGGAGCAGGTCGAGCGCCAGGAGACCGCCGACGACGGCGACGGCGAGTGCCGTCGACCGGTCGCCGAGGGCCCGCCTGGCACGGGAGTAACCGTCGCGTACGCCCATGATTAACGAATGGGTCGGTTTCCGAACGGTAAATAACCCTTCGCTCTCGCGCGTCGAAGGTAACAGTTGCGCCTGTCAACGGGAAGAGCAGTCGACGTTCGGTCATCGGCGACGGACCCGTCCCGGGAGCGATCCGGCGTCGTCCAGGGGCCCGGACTGCGGGCGTCGCGGCGACGCCCCGGCGCCGTCAGCGGCGGGACCGGCCGACGACCTCCTCCCGGATCCGCTCGGCGCGTTCCTCGGCCGTCTCGCGGCCGGCGCGGATCCGGCCGAGCGCCAGCAGCGCGGCGGCGAGGGTCGCGGTCGCGAGCGCGGCGAACGCGACCGCCCCGACGGTCCGGACGAGCGGTGCCGCCCGCGCGGGGTCGGTCGGCGTCCCCGCCAGCGCGGCGCTCCCGAACAGGAATCGGGCGGCCAGGCGGTGGGCGAGGCCTCCGCCGGCGCCGAACGCACAGGTCAGCGCGGCGCGGGCCGGCGGCAGAAGGTCGGTTCCGAGCGCAGCGTAGGCGACCCACGCGAACCCGGCGAGCGCAGCGGCGAGCGCGAGGACGTCCGCATGGAAGCGGAAACGGGAACCGGAGCGTGACTGGCGCGGGGGAGTCACGGGGGGCGGTTCGACTGGGACCGTATAAACGCTGGGTGGCCCCTTCGGTGACCGGGACGCGAGCCGTGGTCCGGGCCGCCCCGAGCGGTCCCGGGTCGTCCGTCTCCGGCATCCACTCCGCCACGAGCGGCCCGCAGGAAGAGGGCGGTGGCACGCGGGTACGCTCGACGTGGAGACGCGGACTTCGGGGGTGCCCTCGCGCCGGCCCTCCGGCGGGCGAGCGACCGGCAGGTAGCCGCGGGGTAACCCACGAGTCACGGACGGGGCGGCGGTAAGGAGGGCAATACCTTTGTCGGGCGCTGGTGGAACTCTCTACATGATTCGGACGCTCGACGACCTCGCGGCCGACGGGACGGCCGTGGGTGTCCGCGTCGACATCAACAGCCCCCTCGCCGCCGACGGGGCGCTCGCCGACGACTCCCGGCTCCGAGCGCACGTGGATACGCTCGACGAACTCCTGGCGCGCGACGCGCGCGTGGCGCTGCTGGCACACCAGGGCCGCCCGGGCGACGACGACTTCACGACCCTCGAGGCCCACGCCGACCGCCTGGACGAACTGCTCGACCACCCCGTCGACTACCTGGACGCGACGTTCTCGGCGGCGGCCCGCCGCCGGATCGGCGACCTCGCTCCCGGGTCGATGGTCGTCCTCGAGAACACCCGCTTCTACAGCGAGGAGTACATGGAGTTCGACCCCGCGGTGGCGGCCGACACGTACCTCGTACAGGGGCTGGCGCCGGCCCTCGACGCCTACGTCAACGACGCCTTCGCCGCCGCCCACCGCTCCCAGCCGTCGCTGGTCGGTTTCCCGGAGGTCGTCCCGGGGTACGCCGGCCGCGTGATGGAGGCGGAACTCGACGCCCTGGGGGACATCGGCTCGTCCCCGACCCCGCGGGTGTACGCCCTGGGCGGAGCGAAAGTCGACGACGCGGTCGACGTCGCCGCGTCCGTGCTCGGGTCGGGACTGGCCGACGCCGTCCTCACGAGCGGCGTCGTGGGCAACGCCTTCCTCCACGTCACCGGCACTGATCTCGGCGGGCCCACCCTCGAGGTCGTCCGCGAGCGCGGCGGCGAGTCGCTGGCTCGCGCCGAGGACCTCTACGAGGAGTACGGCGACCGCATCTACCTCCCGGAGGACGTCGCCGTCGAGCGCGACAGCGAGCGTATCGAGGTGCCGGTCGAGGACCTCCCCGTCGAGCACCCCGCGATGGACGTCGGCTCCCGGACCGTCTCGACGTACGCCGAGATCTTCGAGGACGCCGGTACAGCCGTCTTGAACGGGCCGGCGGGCGTCTTCGAGGAGGACATGTTCGCGACGGGCACCCGGGAGCTCTACCGGGCGGCACGGGCCGCCGAGTTCACCGTCGTCGGCGGGGGGGACACCGCGGCGGCGCTGCGTAGCCTGGGCCTGTCGGGGTTCGACCACGTCTCGACCGGCGGCGGCGCCGCGCTGGCCATGCTCACCGGCGAGGCGCTCCCAGCCGTCGACGCCCTGGAGTGATGGAGGTCGCACCCCCCGGGATGGACGAGGCCGACGCCGTCACGGACGCCTGGGTCGACCTCGCGGCCGGCCAGCGCCAGTACGGGTCGCTGCTCCGCGCCGAGGCGAACCGCGAGGCGGTCCGCGAGGCGGTCGCCCGGTCGATCGTCACCGGCGGCCTGCTGGTCGCCTACGATCCCGACCTCGTGGGGTTCGTGATGTTCGGCCCCGAGTCGGGCACCTACGAGCAGCGCGCCGAGAAGGGGATCGTCGAGAACCTCTACGTGGTCCCCGAGCGCCGCGGCGAGGGGATCGGCACCGCCCTGCTGGAGGCCGCCGAGGAGTCGCTGGCGGCCGACGGCGCCGAGGTGATCTCTCTCGACGCGATGGCCGACAACGAGGCCGCACGGCGGTTCTACCGCGAGCACGGCTACGATCCGAACCGAGTGACGATGACCAGACCGGTCGAAAGCGACATACACTCAAAGCCCGACGACGGATGACCAACAGCGCCAAGGGAGCTTGGGCGGCTCAAGCACTCGATTTGTAATCGAGAATTCGTGGGTTCAAATCCCACCCTTGGCTTCGGTCCTCGGTTTCGGAGCCACTACCTCCAGTAGCGGCGAGTACAGCAATCAGGAAGAGCGAGAAGACATCGAACTACGGAGCGAAAGCTCGTTCAAACCGCAGGGCG
>PXRR01000053.1:0-17773 GCA_003021975.1 Halobacteriales archaeon QS_5_70_17
CCCTGGACGCGCCCGAGGTCGAGGCCGGATCGTAGGCTATTCGAGGCACTCTTTGGTCTTCCGGTGGCGGTACCGGAACATCGGTTCGAGGCCGACGCGACCGAGGTACGACGCCAGCGGTCCCGGGACGGCCGGCAGGTCGTACTCCACGCTGTCGTCGACGACGGTCTCCTCGCCGTCGGCGAAAAACCGGTGGGTGTGGCGCCAGCGGGGGAACGGTCCCTCCTCCATCTCGTCGGCGAAGTAGGCGGCGCCGTCGCCCGCGTCCCGGTCGGTGATCACCGAGAGCCAGCGCTGGCGGGGCCCGATCCCGAACGGCCGGACCGAGGCGTACGCCCGGGCGCCCGCCTCCAGGATCTCGGGGTCGCGCTCGCCGTCGGGACCGACGACCGCGTCGATCCGCAGGTTGAGAAACGCGGGCGTCAGCGCCTCCAGCCCGTCGATGCGCGAGTGGAACTCCCAGACCTCGTCGAGCGGTGCGCGGACGCGGGTCGCCCGGTGGTAGGTCGGCATGCCCCGGGATAGGAACATCTCGCGCTTAACGGCGGCGGTCGGCCGTCGACACCACGCCGCGGGCGCGTACGCGTCGTCGCCGGGCCGGGGCGCCGGACCGGGGTCGTCGGCGCAGCGACCCGCGTCGAATCACTTCAGGCGCTCCTGGAGGAACGAGGGGTGGGCGGCGGTGACGCCGTCGATCCCGAGGATCTTCTCGGAGATGACGTTGCCGACGGCGTTGCCGTCGGACCCCCGCACCTCGGCCATCAGCATGTGGTCGCCCGAGGAGGTGTGCAGCGACTCCACCTCGGGGAGGTTCTTCAGTTCGCGGGTCGCCCCGACGTAGTCCTCGCTCTCGACGTCGATCCCGACCATGGCGATCGTCTTGCTCGACAGTTTCTTGGGGTCGATGTCGGCGGAGTAGCCGACGATCACCCCGTCGCTCTCGAGTTTGTCGATGTACTTCCGGACGGTCGGTTTCGACACCCCTGCCCGGTCGGCGATCTCCGCGTACGAGGCCTGCGCGTCTTCCTCCAGGGCAGAGAGGATGCGCTCCTCGGTGGTGTCGACGCTCATGAAGGAACTTTTTGCGTCCGGGAAAAAATACCTTGCGAAGCGGAAAACGACCCGGGCGATCGCCGAGCGTCCGGGCGGGGACCCCCTCCCGTCGGCTCACACTCGCAGGTGCGCCGGCCGGTCGACCACCTCGAGTTGCTCGAGCAACCCGAGCCGGTCTTCCTCGAGCCAGACCTCCGCGATCGCGCCGTCCTCGATCCGGTACATGGCCATACCGGTCCACTCGGCGGCGTGACCGGTCGGTTCGACGCCCTTGTACTCGCCGGTGTGAGTACCGCTGACGGTGTACCGGACCGCGACCGTGTCGCCCTCCGCGACCATCGCGTCGGTGGTCCCGGAGTAATCGGGGAACGTCTCGAAGTGGGCCTCGAGGAACTCCACGATCTCCTCGCGGCCGCGTAGCTCCTCCGAGATCCCGTGTTCGACGACGTCCTCTGCGAGCAGTTCCGAGAGCCGCTCGCCGTCCCGCTCGTTGAACGCGTTCAGGTAACGTCGGACGAGTTCTTCGTTCTCTTCTGACATAGTTTCACCTCTCGGATAGCGCTCCTTCCGCCGTCGCCGACCCGAACTCTCTCCCCGACAGGTGCGCCACGCGCTGTTCGGTGCGTACCGTGTTAACAGTTACTACTCGTCGCTGTGAGGTAAGCGGCTCCGTGAGAGCGAGAACGAGTCCGCGAGTCCGGCGGTCCAGAGGCGGTGCGCGGGCGGCGAGGAACGAGACCTACTTGTGTCGGTCGAGCAGGTCGTAGGACCGCTCCCACTCGTGGTCGTCGTCGAAGTACCGCTCGGCGAGGGGCTGTTCGGGCATCTCGCCGACGGCCCGCTTCTCCTGGCCGTAGGAGGGCCGGTCGTCCTTGAAGAACCGCCCGGTCAGCACCTCGCCCTCGTACAGCGCGTTCTCGGCCTCGTACATGGCCTCGCTGGCCTCCCGACGGTCCGTGACGTCGAAGTCGTACTCGTCGGAGTCCTGAATGTCGGTGTAGGGGACGTACTGCTTGGCGTCCTTGTTCCAGGTGGGACACTGGGTCAGGAAGTCGATGTGCGCGAAGCCGTCGTGCTCGACGGCCTCGGTGATGATCTCCTTGGCCTGGTTGGGGTTGACGGCGGCCGTCCGGGCGACGTACGACGCCCCGGAGGTCAGCGCCAGCGACAGGGGCCGGATCGGGTCCTTCGCCGAGCCGTGGGGCTGGGTCTTGGACTTGTGGCCCTTCGGACTCGTCGGGGAGGTCTGGCCCTTCGTCAGTCCGAAGATCTCGTTGTTGAACACGATGTAGGTCATGTCGTGGTTCTCCCGGGCGGTGTGCATGAAGTGGTTGCCGCCGATCCCGTAGCCGTCGCCGTCGCCGCCGGCGGCGACGACCTCCAGGTCGGGGTTCGCCAGCTTCGCCGCCCGCGCGACCGGCAGCGAGCGCCCGTGGATCGTGTGGAAGCCGTAGCTGCTGAAGTAGCTGTTCAGCTTGCCCGAACAGCCGATCCCCGTCGCGAGCAGGATCTCCTCGGGGTCGCGGCCGAGTTCGGCCATGGCGCCCTTCAGCGCCTTGAGGACGCCGAAGTCACCGCAGCCCGGACACCACGTCGCCTGGGGCTCGATGCCCGGGGTGTACTCGTCCTGTTCGATCTCCCTGTTCTGTCCGATCGCGCCGAACGGATCTGTGGGTTGGCTGCTCATTGTTAGTCACCCGCCGCGGGGAGGTAGGTCGTCTCCTCGCCGGGCAGTTCCCCGCCGTTGATGCTCGTCTCGAACCCTTCGACGATCTCGCCGGGTTCGAACGGGTTGCCGTTGTACTTCAGCAGGCTCGAGAGCTTCTCGCCGAAGCGGCCGAGCTCCTTCTGGGTGAGCCCGCGGAACTGTGCGCTGGAGTTCATCTCGACGACGAGGCACTCGTCGACCGATTCGAGGAACGCCTCGACGTCGCCTTCGGGGTAGGGCATGAGGTCGCTGACGCCCAGGGACTTCACGGAGTGCCCCGCCTCGTTGAGGCGATCGACGGCCTCCTCGACGGTCCCCTGCTGGCTTCCGAAGGTCACGATGCCGTAGTCGGCGTCCTCGGGGCCGTGGTACGTCTGGTTGGTCCGCTCGCGGCCGTCGAGGTCCTCGCGGATCGCCCCGAGTTTGCGCTCCCGCCGGTTGACTTGCATCACGCGGTTGTGGGGGTCCTCGCTGATGTGACCCTCGGGGGTGTGCTCGTTGCCCGTCGCGAGGAAGCGCCCGCCCTTCTGGCCGGGGATCGTCCGGGGGCTGACGCCGTTCTCGGGGTCGTGGAGGAACCGCTGGAACTTCCCCGAGGCGTGGTGGGGGGCGTCGGGGATGTCCTCCTCGGTGAGCGTCGCGCCCAGCGAGGGGTTGGGCTCGCGGTCGAAGTGCGACTCGTCGACGTTCCGGAGTTCGCCCGAGAGCTTCTGGTCGTAGAGGACGATCGCCGGGATCTGGTAGTCGTAGGCGATCTGGAACGCCTTCCGGGCCTGGTCGTAGGCCTCCGCGGCGTTACCCGGGGCGAAGACGACCCGGTGGGAGTCGCCCTGGCTGGTGTACAGGACGTGCTCGAGGTCGGCCTGCTCCGGCTTCGTCGGCATCCCCGTCGAGGGGCCGGCCCGCATGGCCTCGACGAGCACGACCGGCGTCTCGGTCATCTCCGCGAGGCCGAGCGGTTCGCTCATCAGGGCGAACCCGCCGCCGGAGCTCCCGGACATGGCCTTCGCGCCCGCGTGGGAGGCTCCGAGCGCCAGCGCCGCCGCCGCGATCTCGTCTTCGACCTGCTCGGAGATCCCGCCGACCTCCGGCAGGTTCTGGGACATGATCGTGAAGACGTCGGTCCAGGGGGTCATCGGGTAGCCGGCGATGAACCGACAGCCCTCGTCGAGGGCGCCGTAGGCGATCCCGGTGCTCCCGGAGACCAGCACCTGATCCTCGTCGTGGCTCCCCTCCGGGATCTGGAGGTCGTGGTCCTGCTCCATCTCCGCGACCTGGTCGCGGGCCTTCCGGAGGATGTCGATGTTCTGTTCGAGGATCTCCCCGCCCATCCCCTCGCTCATGAGGTCGATGAACGGGTCGAGTTCGATGTCCAGCAGCGCGCAGGTGGCGCCGACGCCGGCGGTGTTGCGCATCACCTCCCGACCGTGTTCCCGCGCCATGCCCCGGAGGTCCAGCGGGTAGACGTGCCAGCCCTCCTCGTCGGCGCGCTCTTGGAGGTCCTCGACGTCCTCGTCCTCGATGAGCCCCTCGTCGTAGACGATGATCCCCCCCTCCCGGAGGTCGTCGAGGTTCTCGGTGAGCGGCTTGATCTCCTCCTCGCCGTAGTAGGCCTCCTCCTGGGGGTTGCGAGCGAACGAGTCCCCCAGCGCGAGCAGGAAGTTGTAGCCGTCGCCCCTGGATTTCACCGGTTCGGACTTGGCGCGTACCTCCACGTACGTGTGACCGCCGCGGATCCGCGAGGGGTAGTGGCGATGCGTGAACACCGAGAGACCGGACCGCATCAGCGCTTTCGCGAAGTTCTGGCTGGTCGAATCGATGCCGTCGCCGGACCCGCCCGCGATCCGCCAGACCAGTTCTTGTTCAGTCATGATAGCTCATGGCCCGAAGGCCCTAGTCGGACGTGACCACCTGCGGACTAAAGTGTTTACCATGTGTTAGCACGCAATGATCATGAGGGATACTGCCGGTGAACCTAACAGTTAATTACTGGAAAGCACTTCCACGAGAGCTCCGAAGTGGTAGTCGATATTATAAATAATATTATTACATATATGTGCGTCGGTACTGGGGTCCCCGGAAAGGCATATATGCCGCGCTCGCGTGCTCTAGCTAGAACAGATGTCGTTCGCCGAACTGATCTCCGGCGTCGAGGACCACGAGAAGACGCTGACGGTCTTCAACGCCGATTCCGGGGCGGTCGACGCGCTGCGGGGGCACTTCGCGGACCGCAACGTCGTCGTCGAGCGCGGGCAGACGCTCGACGGTCCCGAGGGGTACGCCGTGCTGAGCAACGGCGACGAGTTCCTCACCGCCGTCGACCTCGACGAGGCCCTCGCCCCCTCTCAGTCCACGGGACCCCACTTCGACGGCCGCCGCGAGCGCCCGCTCCTCGATCACCTCGACGAGACGATGTTCACGTCCTACGACGTCGGGCAGATGGTCGCTGCCTCGCGGGAGATCGAGGACCGCGCCTGGCGGATCGGGGCCGGACGGCTCTACGCCGGGTTCCAGACCCTCTCGACCATCGAGAGCCAGCTCGGCGTCTACGAGCAACTGGGCACCCGCGAGAACCTCGAAGTCCACGCCTACGGCTACCCCGACACCGACATATTCGACCACGAACACTTCACGATCCACCTCGAGCGCGCCGAGGAGATCGAGAACTCCTGGTTCGTCGTCTACGACGGCGCCGAGGTCGACACCAGCAAGTGCGCGCTGCTCGCCGAGGAGCGCGGCGACCGGGAGTTCTACGGCTTCTGGACGTACGATCCGGACACGGTCGACTGGATGGTCGACCACCTCGAGTCCACCTACGGGGTCACCGAGACGGACGACCAGCGCCACCGCCAGTGACGCCGTAGATCGATCCACGCCGTTCGTTCTCGCATCATTATAATAAACCGCGGGACGGTTTACCGACCCTTATGTTTCACCGACACAGTCCGAAAACTATGACGACGTTCACTGGTCCCTCGGCCGGGTGGTGGCGCTGACCCGTCCGGCGGCGGCGCTCGTTGCCGCCCTCCTCGTCGCGAGCGTCCTCGCACCGGCGGTCGCCCTCCCCGCCGCGGCGGAGAACCAGTCCACGCCCGAAGAGACGCCCAACGCCAGCGGAAACGGGAGCGACGGCGCGACCGCGACCGCGACGGCGAGCGGTGACGCGACCGGCACTCCGGGCGGAACTGCGAGCGACGGCGCGACCACGACCCGCAGCGGAAGCGGTGACGCCACCGGCGGCGCGGGCGCGTCCGGCGGCGCGGCGCGGACGGACACCGTCGTCGAGGGCGGCCCCGACGTCGAACTCTCGCTATCGGACAACCGCGTCCGGCCCGGCGAGGCGACCGCCCTCGAGTTGCGGGTCACCAACACCGGCGAGATCGAGAACGGATCGCGCAACCCCGAGGCCGAGCAGGTCGTGACGACCGCCCGGGGACTCTCCGTCGAACCGCGGTCCGGCGACGCTCCCCTGGAGGTCAAGAGCGGCGAGGCCGCCCTCGGATCGCTGCCCGACGGCGCCGGCGCGACCGTCCCCGTCCGCGTGCAGGTCGACGAGGGCGCCGACCCCGGCGAGTACGCCGTCCCGGTGGTCGTGGAGTACCGCTACGTCGAGGAGTACAACGAGTCCACCGGCGACCGCGAGACCGAGACGGTCCGGGAGCGCCGGACCGTCACCGTCGCGGTCGAGCGCGCCGCCGACTTCGCCGTCGAGTCGACCGACTCGTCGGTGGGGATCGACGACACCGGCCCCGTCACGTTCACCGTCGAGAACACCGGCAGCCAGGACCTCCGTCGCGCGTCGGTGAGGGTCCGGTCGGCCAGCGGCGCGGTCGCGTTCGACGGCGGCGAGGCCACCAGCGTCTACGTCGGCGACTGGGCGGCCGGCGAAACCCGCGAGGTCACCGTCGACGCCGCGGTCGGCCCGGACGCCGAGCGGCGCCCTTACGCGGTCGAACTCGTCGTCGACTACACCGGCGATGACGGCCAGCGCGGCCAGTCGGCGCCCCTGTCGGCCGGGATCACGCCCGGTCCCGACCAGTCGTTCGCGGTCGAGAACGCGACCGCCGACCTCCGCGTCGGCGAGGACGGCACGCTGCGCGGGACCGTCGCCAACGAGGGTCCCGGCGACGTCGAGAACGCGGTGGTCGTCCTCCAGTCGGACTCCCGGACGATCGACGTCGAGGAGAGCGAGTACGCCGTCGGGTCGCTGGCGGCCGGCGAGCGGACGAACTTCAGCTTCGACGTCGAGGTCAGCGACGAGGCCGCGACCGGGCCCCGCCAGTTCGGCGTCGAGGTCCGCTACGAGCGCGACGGCGACGAGAAGCAGGCCGGGCCGCTGTACGTCCGCGAGGACGTCGCGCCCGCGCGCGACGAGTTCGCCGTCGGACCGGTCGAGACCGCCGTTCCCTCGGGCGGAGAGGGCGAGATCCGACTGGAGGTGACCAACAACCGCGACGAGCGGGTGACCGACGTCTCGGCGAAACTGTTCGGCGCCGACCCCGTCACGGTCGACGACGACGAGGCGTTCGTCGACTCACTGGCCCCCGGCGAGTCGGTGACGCTTACCTTCCGGGTCAGCGTCGCCGGCAGCGCCCTCGCCAAGCCCTACCCCGTCTCGATCGACTTCCAGTACGACGACGCCGACGGGGAC
Organism: Halobacteriales archaeon QS_5_70_17; assembly: GCA_003021975.1. Lineage (GTDB taxonomy): Archaea > Halobacteriota > Halobacteria > Halobacteriales > Haloarculaceae > Halomarina. The sequence continues at coordinate 7,413 of PXRR01000053.1, forward strand.
ACCCGGCTGTCGGACACCTACCGCGTTCCGGTCCGGGTGACCGAGGACGGCGACGGCGGCGTCCTCTCGATGGGCGGTCTGGCCGTCGGGGCCGTCGCCGCCCTGGCGCTGGTCGCCGGCTACGTCGTCGTCACCCGACGGTAGATGACCGGCGACGACTCGCCCTCCGGCGGCGATCCGGATCGGAGGTCGGGCTCAGACTCGGAGTCGAACTCGGATCCGGATCGCGGGTCGGATCCCGACTCCGGCTACGAGTTCGACCTCGACTTCGGGACCGACGCCGGCCCGGACGCGGCCGCCGGAGCGGGATCGTCGTTCGAGCCGCCCCGGGCCGTCGAGGCGCTGATCGACCGCGTCGACTCCCTGGTCGTCGACCACGGCCCGGCCGTCGTGGTGGCGTTCCTCCTCGTGACGGGCGTCTTCGCCGTCGGGCTGGGGAACCTCTCGACGGAGTCCGGGACCGATCAGTTCACCAGCGACGTCCCCGCACAGCGGGCCTTCGAGGACGTCGACCGGGAGTTCTCCCCCTCGTTCGGCGTCGGGACCGGGAGCACGTCGCTGATCCAGACCGAGCGCAACGTCCTCGCCAAGCCGGCGCTCCTGCGGATGCTCCGCACCCAGCGCGCGCTCGCCGAGCGCGAGGGGCTGCGCGTGACCGAGACCTCCAGCCCCGCTCGGACCGTGGCCCGCGAACTCGATCCGAACGCGACGAGCCTCGAGGAACAGATCGAGGCGGTCGAGCGGGCGACGCCCGGCGAGATCGACGCCGCCGTTCGACGGGCCGCCGAGCGCCCCGGCTTCGAGCGCAGCCTCTCGGACGACTTCAACGCCGAGGCGGCGACCGCCAGCGGCGCCATCGGATCGGTCACCCACGCCGTCCCCAGCACGGCCGCCGGGGCCGAACCGGGCGGGGGCGGCTCCGACGAACTGACCGACATCCAACTCGAGAGCGAGCGGGTCGTCGGCGCGACGGCGCCGACGATCACCGTCTTCGGCAGCGGCGTCGTCAGCGACGAGTTCTCGCGGGTGATCTTCGACTCGCTGGCCATCGTCGTCCCCGCGGCGTCGCTTTTCATCCTGCTCTTTCTCGTGATCGCTTACCGCGACCCCGTCGACCTCCTGCTCGGGGTCGTCGCGCTGACGATGGCCGTCGTCTGGACGTTCGGGTTCATCGGACTGGTCGGCGTTCCCTTCTCCCAGATGCTGATCGCGGTGCCGCCGCTGCTGCTCGCGGTCGGCATCGACTTCGGCATCCACTCGGTCAACCGGTACCGCGAGGAACGGCAGTCGCGACCGATGGCGGCCTCGATGCGCCGGACCCTCCGGCAGTTGCTCGTCGCCTTCTTCGTCGTCACCGGGACGACGGTCATCGGCTTCGCGGCCAACACGACGAGCTCGCTCGCCCCGATCCGGGAGTTCGGCTTCGTCGCCGCCAGCGGCATCACGTTCACGTTCCTACTGTTCGGCGTCTTCCTCCCCGCGGCGAAGCTCACGACCGACCGCCTGCGCGAGCGCCACGGGGTCCCCCGGTTCAGCGAGCGGCCGCTGGGCAGCGAGGGGTCGCCGCTGGGGCGGGCGCTGACCGTCGGCGTCGCCATCGGCCGGCGCGCTCCCGTCGTCTTCCTGATCGCCGTCCTCCTGCTGTCGGCGGGGGCCGGCGCCTACGCCACCGGCATCTCGACGAGCTTCCAGCAGGAGGACTTCCTGCCCCCCGAGGAGAACCCCGACTACCTCGAGGCGCTGCCCGAACCGTTCGCGCCCGGCGAGTACACCGTCACGCGAACGACCAACTACCTCGGCGAGAACTTCGAGTCCGGCGACCAGGAGTCGGTGACGGTCTACGTCGAGGGGCCGATGGAGCGGGACACCGCCCTCGAGTCGATCCAGCGGGCCGGCGAGAACCCCCCCGCCTCGTTCGTCGCCGAGGGCCGCCGCGCGGAGTCCCGGAGCATCGTCGACGTGATCGACAGCCGCGCCCGGCGGGACCCCGAGTTCGCCGCGCTGGTCGCCCGCAACGACCGCGACGGCGACGGCGTCCCCGACGAGAACCTGGAAGAGATCTACGCCGAACTGGAGGCCTCGCCCGCGGGCGATCAGGCCGCCCAGTATCTCGCCGAGGACCACCGCAGCGCGCGGATCGTCTACACGGCGAAAGGCGACGTCGATCAGGGCGACCTCGCCGCCGACGGCCGGACGATCGCGGATCGCTACCGCTTCTCTGCGACCGCGACCGGCCAGACCATCGTCTTCCAGGCCGTCTCGGACGTCATCCTCGAGTCGGCGGTCCGGAGCATGCTCATCGCGCTGGGGCTGACCGCCGTCTTCCTCGTCGCCATCTACCGCCTGCTGACGGGCTACTGGTCGCTGGGGATCGTCAACCTCGTCCCGGTGCTCGTGACGCTGGCGCTGCTCGCGGGGTCGATGCGGCTGTTCGGCATCCCCTTCAACGCCCTGACCGCGACCATCCTCTCGATCACGATCGGCCTTGGGATCGACTACTCCGTCCACGTCGTCCACCGCTTCGCCGACGAGTACCGCGAGCGGTCGCTGTTCCCGGCGCTCGACCGGACCGTCCGCGGGACCGGCGGCGCGCTCACCGGGAGCATGCTCACGACCGTGACGGGCATCGGCGTGCTCGTGCTCGCGATCACGCCGATCCTCGGCCAGTTCGGGATCCTCACGGGGCTGTCGATCCTCTACGCCTACCTCACCTCGGTGCTCGTGGTGCCGCCGACCATCGTCGTCTGGGAGCGGGGCCTCACCGCCCTCGGCGGGTGATCCGCCGGGCCGTGCTCAGAGGGACTCCCGCACCGCCTCGAACCGCTCGAGGTCGTGGCCCAGGAGGACGGTCGCGCCGGTGCGGCGCTCGATGTCCCGGACCCGCCGGAGGCTCTCGCGCCAGTCGCGGTTCGACCAGAGGAGGCCCGTCGCCATGGGCTGGCCCTCGTAGTTGGCGGCGACGTACGCCTCGTCGCCGGCGATCAGCAGGTCCTCGCCGCCGTCGCGCTCGATCAGCCCCCCGAGCAGCCCCGGCGTGTGGCCGGGCAGGTGGAGGAGTTCGACCCCCTCGTGGAGCAGTCGGCGCTCCCCGCCGACGACCTCCCAGTTCAACTCGCGCTCGAAGTCGGGCGCGTGGTAGGCGATCGACCCCTCGTCGGTGGTCGCGCTGTAGTAGGCGTACGGGAGTTCCTCCCGGTGGACGTACACCGGCACGTCCGTCCCCTCGAAGGCCGCGAGGCCGCCGGCGTGATCGAGGTGCAGGTGGCTCGCCACGACGGCGTCGACCTCGTCGAGGTCGTACCCCGCGGCGGCGAGGTCGTCCTCGAGGCGGTGCTCGTCGGCGTCGACGTGCGCGAACGCCTCGTACAGCGGCGCCGGCCAGTAGCCGTCGCCCGCCTCCGGGTGCGAGCCGGTGTCCCACAGCACCGTCGCCTCCGGGTGGTCGATCACGAGGCTCCAGACGACGAACTCGGCGTACTCGTGGTCGGGGTCGCGGTTCGAGGCCGTCGCCACCGCGTGACCGTCGACCACGAAGTTCATGTCCGCGTGCACCCGCCCCCGGTCGAGCAGCGTCAGGTCGATGTCGACCATAGCCCGGGGTGGGACGGCAGGAGCATAAAGCCGGGCGGGTCGGGGGGTCCTCGCCGGGCGCCCCCGGATCGTGCCACCAGATGCCACGGATGGAGTGAAGTTAACACGGTCGTCCCGCCAGAGGCGGTATGGCAGACGACACCGAAGGGACGGACGCCGATCCCGCCTCCGACGCCGTACGCGGTTCGGACTACGAGTACCGCCCGGTCCCCGAGGGGGACGCCGACGAGTTCCGGCGGCACCTCACCTACGCCTTCCGCCCGACCGAGCGCTACGATCCCGAGGAGGACCCCCCGCCGTGGGGCCGGATGGGCGACCGTCGGGGGATCTACGACGGCGGTCGGCTCTGCTGTACCGGCCGCCACCTCCGGTTCGACCTCCGGATCCGGGGGGAGGTCCACCCCGTCGCGGGGCTCTCGGCGGTGTCGACCCCGCCGCAATACCGCCGCCGGGGGCTGGTCCGGCGGTTGCTCGCCGAGTCGCTCGCCGAGTACCGCGACCGCGAGCTCCCGTTCTCGGCGCTGTGGCCGTTCGATCACCCCTTCTACCGCCGGTTCGGCTGGGCGACGGTCTCGAAGTACGCGACGGCGACCTGCGCCCCCGACGCGCTGGCGTGCGCCGACCGCGGGGCGCTCGACGGCCCGGAGGCCGGTCGCTACCGCGAACTCGACGGCGACGACTGGCGAGCGATGGCCGCCGTCTACGACGCGCAGGACCGCCCGCTGTCGATGGACCGCGACGAGGAGTGGTGGCGAAAGCGCGTCCTCGCGGGGTACGGCGACGACCCCTACGCGTTCGGCTGGGACCGCGCCGGCCGGACGGACGCCGGCGCCGACGAGCGCGAAGGAGACGGTGAATGTGGGGGTGAGAGCGCCGATTCGGGCACCGACGGCGACGGGGACTGCGACCGCGAACTCCGGGGATACGTCGTCTACGACGTCGAGGAGGGCGACGGCGGTCGCCGGATGGACGTCGCGGAGCTGTGCGCAGTCGACCACGGGGCGCGCCTCGCGCTGTTGCGGTTCTGCCGGTACCACGACTCGCAGGTCGACGAGGTCGAGTTCTACGGCCCCCCGGAGGCGAGCCTCCAGGACCTCGCGGCGGACCCGCGAGCGGTCGACGTCGAGATCGAACCCGGCGCGATGCTCCGGATCGTCGACGTCGAACGGGCGCTCGGCGCGCTCGCGTACCCGGACGTCGATCGATCGGTCGAACTCGCGGTCGCCGACGACCTCGCGGCCTGGAACGACGGCCGCTTCCGCCTGACCGCCCGACGCGCGGGTCGGGATCGGGACGCTCTCGGCGCTCGCGGTCGGCTACTACTCCGTCGAGGAGGCCCGGCGCTACGGCGACCTGTCGGTCGAGTCCGGAGCCGGGGGGTCGCCCGACGCACTCGCCGCGCTGTTCCCGCGCGCGGAGCCCCGGCCGTTCCTCCGGGAGGGGTTCTAGTTCCCCGACTGCCGGTAGATCAGGTTGCGCTGGATCTCGTTCGCCCCCTCGTAGATGACGGGGATGCGGGCGTCGCGGTAGACCCGCGAGACGCGCCGGTCCTGGAGGATCGAGCGACCGCCGTGCAACTGCATGGCGCGCTCGGCGCAGAACGTGGCGACCTCCGTGGATTTCGTCTTGGCCATCGCGGCCCACAGGCCGGCGCGGTCCTCGGTGGCGACCCGCTCGGCGGCCCGCCAGTTGAGCGCGCGAGCGGCCTCGAACTCGGTGCGCATGTTCGCGAGGTCGTGCTGGACCGCCTGAAACTCCGAGACGTCGCGGCCGAACGCCTGTCGTCCGTGGGTGAACTCCCAGGCCTCCTCGATGGCGGCCGCCGCCAGCCCCAGGCCGTGGCCGCCGACGACGACCCGGCCGTGGTTGAAGAACTCCGCGAGTACGTAGAAGCCGGCGCCCTCGGCGCCGACGAGGTTCTCCTCGGGGATCCGGCAGCCGTCGAGGACGACGTGGCCCTGCTTGGAGGCGCGCATGCCGATCTTCTCGGGGATGTGCTCGGCCTCGTAGCCGGGGGCGTCGGTCGGGACGATGAACAGCGAGTAGTTGCCGTAGCGGTCCTCTCCGTCGCCAGTCTTGGCGTACAGCGTCAGCCAGTCGGCCTCGACGGCGTTGCCGATCCAGTACTTCTCGCCGTCGAGGACCCACTCGTCGCCGTCCTTCTCGGCGCGGGTGGTCATTCCGGCGAGGTCGCTGCCGGTCTGCGGTTCCGAGACCGCCAGTCCCGTGATCTGCCCGTTCTCGGCGACCGGGCGGAGGTACTCCTCCTTCTGGTCTTCGGTACCGTGCTCCTCGACGATCGAGGCGCCGAACGAGGCGAGCATCAGCGTCAAGCCGATGCCGGCGTCCGCGCGGTAGAACTCCTCGGCGACGGCCAGCGACTCCTCGAGTCCCAGCCCGCGACCGCCGTACTCCTCGCCGATGTCCTGGGCGACCAGCCCCGCGTCCATCCCCGCCTCGAGGACGTCCCAGGGGTACTCGCCGCTGTTGTGGTACGCCTCGGCGACGGGCGCGATGTGCTCGTCGGCGAACTCGCGGGCCTCGGCTTTCACCGCTCGCGCGTGCTCGGGCACGACGCCCTCGTCGAGTAGTTCCATACCGCCCGTTCGGACGACCGGATAATGTATCCGCGGGAACTGCGAGGAGCGCGCGCGGAGTTTACGGCAGGTCGAGGAGAGCAGCGGGGGCGAGCCTGCGCCCGAACGTCGGGGGCGACCCCCGGCGACTCTCGGGCCGTCAGCAGCCTCGGACCGTCAGTCGGCCGTCCGGGGCCTCACTCCGCGTCCTCGGGGGCCGCCTCCTCGGGCGCCGACCCCTCGAAGATGTCCTCGTCGGCGTACTCCTCCCGGAGGTCCTTCTTGGAGAACTTGCCCGTCGCGGTCTTGGGCACCTCCTCGATGAAGACCACGTCGTCGGGAAGCCACCAGTCGGGGTACTCGTCGGCCAGCAGGTCCATCACTCCCTTCTCGACGGCGGCCTGGTCGGCCCCCTCGACGGGGACGACGAAGGCGACGGGGCGCTCCTGCCACTTCTCGTGGGGGACGCCGATGACCGTCGCCTCGCTGACGTCCTCGTGGGCCATGATGGCGTTCTCCAGTTCGACCGAGGAGATCCACTCCCCGCCGGACTTGATGACGTCCTTCGCCCGGTCGACGATCTTGATGTAGCCGTCCTCGTCGACGGTGACGACGTCGCCGGTCTTCAGCCAGCCGTCCTCGAAGTCCTCCTCGTCGGCCTCCGGGCGCTCGAAGTACTCCGTGGTGACCGACGGCCCGCGGACCCACAGTTCGCCGAAGTCCTCGCCGTTCCAGGGGACCTCCTCGCCATCGTCGTCGACGACCCTGAACTCGAGGCCGGGGGTCATCAGCCCCTGCTTCGAGCGCTTTTCGAGTTGGGTCTCCCGGTCGGCGTCCTCGAGGCCGCTCTTGAGGTGGGCCACCGAGCCGATCGGTCCCATCTCGGTCATGCCCCACGCGTGGAGCAGTTCGACGCCGCGCTCGTCGAACCACTCGATCATCGACCGCGGCGCCGCCGACCCGCCGACGATCACCCGATCGAGCGCCGAGAGGTCGACGTCGTTGTCCTCGCAGTACTCCATCAGGCCGAGCCACACGGTCGGGACGCCCGCGGTGACCGTGACGCCCTCCTCGTCGATGAGCGAGGCGAGGTCCTCGGGCTGGGGCGAGGGGCCGGGGTAGACGTGCTTCGCGCCGCCGGCGGTCGCCGTGAACGGCATCCCCCAGGCGTTGACGTGGAACATCGGCACCACCGGCATCACGACGTCGTCCTCGTCCATCGGAATGCCCTGGGGCGTGAGCGACTCCATGGTGTGCGACCACAGCATCTGCTGGGTGTACTCGACCCCCTTGGGGTTGCCCGTCGTCCCGGAGGTGTAACACATCCCCGCGGGCTGGTCCTGGCTGACCTCCGGCCAGTCGTACTCCGTGGAGTGGCCCTCGACGAACTCCTCGTAGGCGACGGCGTCGAGGTCGGTCTCCGGGACCTCGCTCGCCATCACGACGTACTTCTCGACCTGGTCGAACTCGGGAGACTGGACGGCCGGCTCCAGCGCCTCCAGCAGCGACGGGTCGACGAACAGGACCCTGTCCGCGGCGTTGTCGACGATGTACCTGATGTGGTCTCTCGGGAGCAAGGGGTTGATCGTGTGGAGCTGGGCGCCCATCGACGGTATCGAGAAGTACGTCTCGAAGTGCCGGTGATGGTTCCAGCAGAACGTCCCGACGCGGTCGCCCTCCTCGATCCCCAGTTCGTCGAGCGCGTTCGCAAGCTGTCGGACGCGGTCGCCGTACTCGGCGTACGTGTACCGCTCGATCCCCTCCGAGGTCCGGGAGACGATCTCGGTGTCGTCGAAGAGTCGCTCCGCGCGCCACAGGAACGGCCGAAGCGTCTGGTCTGTTCCGCCTGGCATGGTTCGATGTTGTCCGGTCCCCTCCTAACGTTTGTTACTGACAGTTCCCGTCCGGTGGCTCACCGCCAGCCCCTCGCCCAGCGGGATCAGCCCCGTCTCGAACTCCTCGGCGGCCCGGACGGCCGCGAGGTACTCCGCGACCCCGCGGGTCGCGTCGTCGGTCTCGACGTCCTCCCCGGCCGCGAGTTCGATCAGGGCGTCGAAGTCCATCGGACCGGCGGTCACCGCGTTGTCCGCGACGACGACGCCGCCGGGCGCGACCTTCCCCCGGACGGCCTCGAAGGCCTCGGCGTACCGCTCTTTCTCGTTGTCGATCAGCACGACGTCGAACGGGCCGTCGTAGGCGTCGACGATCTCGAGGGCGTCGCCGCGCTCGATCACCGTCCGGTCGGCGTAGCCCCCCCGCTCGAGGTAGCGCTCGGCGCGCTCGCAGCGCTCCTCGTCGAACTCCGTGAGGACCACCCGACCGTCCCCGGGGAGCGCGCCTGCGAACCAGTACGCCGAGTAGCCGAACCCGGAGCCGAACTCGAAGACCCGCTCGGCGTCGAGCACGCGAGCGAGCAGGCGGAGCCAGCCGCCGACGGCCGGCCCGACCGTCGGGAACCCCGTCTTCTCCGCGTAGGCGTCCATCTCCGCGACGATTCCGTCGCTCGCGGGGCCGACCAGCCGCGCGAACCGGTCGATCCGCTCGGGGACGACGTCGTCCATGGCCGGCCGTTCTCGGCCGGGAGGCTAAACTGTGGGTGGTGACGGGCGAACGGGCGACACCGACGCTCGCCGGCGGGGTGGCGTGTCGCGCGGTGCGGGCGCCTCTCCGCCCCGGATCACCCCGCCGCTCCGCTCAGGGCACGGCGGGAGTGGCCGCGGCCGGGTATTTGAACCTCCGCCTCCCGCTCGGGGTCCGTCGGCCCGCGGCCGCCTCCGATCACCGGTTGCGCCCCACCGGGAGGGCCACGCGGTCGGGGTGTTCGTTCAGCCGCGTCAGCGACCGCTCGTAGAGGTCGTTGCGGACGCGCTGCCCCTCCCGGGGGCCGACGAGGTAGCGAACCCGGAGTTCGACCCAGGAACTCCGCTGGACCACGCTGACCGTCGGCCGGTCGGCGACCGACAGTTCGACCGGCGTCTCCGCGAGGCGGTCGCGGTCGTCGGTCGTCCGGTCGGCCATCTCGTCGCCGAGGTAGTCGTCGGCGGTCCGGGCGAGCAGTTCGGCGGCGAACGGGAGGTCGGTCTCGCGGGCCACCTCGACGGCCAGTTCGTTCCAGACGTAGGGGAACTCCTCGCGGGTGTAGTTCGCGACGCGGGCCGAGAGCACGACGCTGTTGGGCGGGGTGATCGTCCGCACGCCCCGAGGGCTGGTTGGAGGTGACGATCCCGCCGGTCTCCCACAGCGTCGTCACGAGGAAGTCGACCGCGACGACGTCGCCGGTCGACCCCTCGATGGCCACCCGGTCGCCGACCTGGCAGGGGCGCTCGATCACGATGTAGGCCCAGCCGATCAGGGAGAACAGCGGCTGCTGGAGCGCGAACGTCACCGCGAAGCCGACGACGCCCAGGGATACCAGCACGCCCATCCGCTGCTCGGTGGGCACGCCGAGCAGGCCGACGGCCGCCGCCGCGCCGAACACCAACTGGAGCAGGCCCCGCAGGTCGTGCCGGCAGCGCCTGCTCGCGGAACTCGCCGCCAGGAAGGCGTCGGCGAGCGCGTAACCGCCGTAGGCAGCCGCGACGACCGCGAGGCCACCGAGGCCCCGGACCAGCGCCGTCGTCAGCGTCACGTCGCCCACGAGCGGAGCGGTCGGCAACCCGAGCTGCGGGACGAGGCCGGCGGCCGCGCTGGCGAGCGCAGCCAGTGCGAGCGCCGCGTAGCCGAGGCGGCGATGATGCCCGATCCGTGGCCGCCGGTCGCATACCGCTGTCGGTCCCGTCCCCACCTCGATGGATTTATCCGCGCCGTGACGGACCACAGTCCAGTGATGTCCCGGCGCCGGGTGATCGCGTTCGCATGAGCGAGGAGAGACCCTCGCTAGTGGAGTACGGCATCGACGACGAACCCCCGCTGCTCGCGTCGCTGCTGCTCGGCGCGCAGCACTACCTGACGATGGTAGGGGCGAACATCGCCGTGCCGCTGATCCTCGCGGGCGCGCTCGGGATCACCGACGACCCGGGACTGACCGCGCGGTTCGTCGGCACCTTCTTCGTCGCCTCCGGTATCGCCACGCTCGCCCAGACGACGGTCGGCAACCGCTACCCGATCGTCCAGGGGGCACCCTTCTCGCTGCTGGCGCCGGCGCTGGCGGTCGTCGCCGCCGCCCCGGTCGTCGGCGGCTCCCCCGACTGGCAG
>PXRR01000053.1:17794-34216 GCA_003021975.1 Halobacteriales archaeon QS_5_70_17
GTCGTCGTCGCGCCGACGGTCGCGCTGATCGGCCTCTCGCTGTTCTCGGCGCCCCAGATCACCAGCCCGACCCAGAACTGGTGGCTCCTCCTGCTCACCCTCGGGCTGATCGTCCTGTTCTCGCAGTACCTCGACGACGCCCACCGGGCGTTCTCGCTGTTCCCCGTCCTGCTCGGCGTGGTGACCGCGTGGGCCGTCGCGGCGCTGCTCTCGACGCCGCTGCCCGGCGTCGGTCAGCTCTACGCCCCCGGCGACGCCGGCCACGTCGACTACGGGACGGTACTCCAGGGCGATCTGGTCTACGCCATCTACCCGCTGCAATGGGGCCTGCCCCGCTTCGAGGCCTCCTTCGCGGTGGGCATGTTCGCGGGCGTGCTCGCCTCCGTCGTCGAGAGCTTCGCCGACTACCACGCCGTCGCGCGCCTCTCGGGGGTCGGTGCGCCCAGCGCCAGGCGCATCGACCACGGGATCGGCATGGAGGGACTGATGACGGCGTTCGCGGGCGCGCTGGGCGCCTGCGGCTGTACCTCCTACTCGGAGAACATCGGCGCCATCGGGCTGACGGGGGTCGCCTCCCGGTACGTCGTCCAGGTCGGGGCCGTCCTCATGCTCGTCGTCGGATTCCTCGGACCGTTCGGCCGGCTGATCGCCACGATCCCCGACCCCATCGTCGGCGGCCTGTTCGTCGCCATGTTCGGCCAGATCGTCGCCGTCGGCCTCTCGAACCTGAAGTACGTCGACCTGGACGCCTCGCGGAACCTCTTCGTCATCGGGACGGCACTGTTCGTCGGCCTGGCGGTCCCGGCGTACATGGGCGACCTCGCCACCGCCGAGCGCAGCGGCCGGGAGGTGTTCCGGGCCGGACTGGCGGCCGTGCCCGTCGTCGGCCCCGTCCTCGGGACGAGCGCCGTCGCCGGCACGCTGTACGTGATCGGGTCGACGAGCATGGCCGTCGGCGGGGCCGTCGCGCTCGCGCTCGACAACACGATCGAGGGGACCCCCGAGCAGCGCGGGCTGACCGCCTGGGCGGCCCGCGCCGAGAGCGATGGGGAGTTCCGGTCGGTCGTCGACCGCGTCCGCGACCGGACCGGCGGGCCGCCCGAGCGCGCGGACTGAGCGGCGAGGCGGAGAGCAGGAGCCGGGGTGGGAGTGGAGACGGGACCCCCGGTCTCTCGCCGTGGCGGCCTCCGGCCTTCAGGTCCCTCAGGTCCGCTCTTCGCCGGCGTCGGCGCCCGCCAGGTCGGCCAGCGCGGCCACGAGCACCCGGGTCGCCGCCGCGCAGTCCGCCCAGTCGGTCCACTCCTTCGGGGAGTGAGAGACCCCCGCCCGCGAGGGGGCGAAGAGCATACCGGCGTCGGTGACGTCCGCGACGTGGGCGGTGTCGTGGAACGCGCCGGAGTGCAGTCGCAGCGTCTCGATCCCGGTCCGCTCGCCGGCGCGCTCGACGGCCCCCAGACAGCGGTCGGCCATCGGCGTCGGTTCGAGGTCGAACCCCCGCTCGAAGGCCGTGGTCACGCCCCGCTGGCGCTCGAGGCGGTCGAGTTCGTCCCGCGCGGCCCCGCAGATCCGGTTCATCGCCGCGTACTCCGTCGAGCGGACGTCGACACCCGTCTCGACGCGTCCGGGGACGACGTTCGCGGCGTTCGGTTCGACTGACAGCGATCCGACGGTCCCCACGGCGGGCGGGCCCTCCGCGACGGCGCGCGCCTCGACGGCGAGAGCGAACTCGCTTGCGGCCGCCAGCGCGTCGGTCCGGTCGGCCATCGGCGTCGCGCCGGCGTGGTTGGCCTCCCCCTCGACGGTCGCCTCGCAGTGGGTGATCCCCGTGATGTCGGTGACGGCGCCGACGGGGACGCCCGCGGACTCGAGTTCGGTGTGCTGTTCGACGTGGAGTTCGAGCCACGCGTCCCACGCGCCGGCGTCGACCCGGCCCTCGCCGCGGAAGCCGACGGCGTCGAGGGCCGCCTCGAGCGTCCGGCCGTCGTCGTCTTCGAGCGCCAGCGCCGCCTCGACCGACCGCGCGCCCGCGGCCACCGACGACCCGAGCACGCCGTCGGCGAACGTCGCGCCCTCCTCCTCGGTGAACGAGACGACCTCGACCGGGCGCTCGGGGGCCGCGCCGGCGTCCCGCATCGCCCGGACCGCCTCGAGGGCGGCGTAGACCCCCAGCGGTCCGTCGAAGATCCCCCCTCCGGGGACGGAGTCGAGGTGGCTCCCCGAGGCGACGGGGGCGGCGTCGGGGTCGGCCCCCGGGGGCGTCCACCGCCCGACGACGTTGCCGACCGCGTCGATCCGGACCGAGAGGCCGGCGTCCTCGAGGCGCTCGACGAGGTACTCCCGCGCGGCGCGGTTGGCCGCGCTACCGGTCCGGACGGTCCGTCCGCGGCCCTCCTCGGCGTCGACGGCACCGAACTCGCCCGTGCGCTCGATGTCGGCCCGGAGGCGGCCCCGGTCTACCGCTTCGTGCATACCGCCGCTTCGCGCGGTCGGACAAAGAGCGTTGGCCTGTCGCGACTCGGGGTGCCGAGCACCCGACGAGCGTCGCGGGTGCCCGCCCCGCGCGACGCTTAGCGCTCACAACGCGTCGCGCGAACGCGGAGGACGTTCTGCTGCCGGCGTCGGTATCGGCGTTCACCGTCCTCCCCGGGGGGCCGCCGGGAGCACCGATCCGATGGCCCTCGGGGCCCGCCGCGGTCGCGCTAACGGGGGGCCGCGGTCCGCGCGGCCGTGTTCGCCGGGGGAACGCGGACGCCGGTCCGCGCCCCGGGTGGTCGCGCCCGAATACTAGGGGACGATGACGGTCCGCCCCTCGATCTGGTTGTGCTCCAGGGCCGCCGCGACGTCGTTGATCTCGTCGAGGCCGTACCGCGAGGTCCGCAGTTCGACGGCGCCGTCCTCGACCAGCGAGACGAGTTCCTGGAGTTCGGTGTACTGGCCCACCAGCGTCCCGCGGTAGGAGAACTCGCCGTCGACGAGCGCCTGGGCCGGTTCGTGGATGTGGCCGCCGTAGCCGACGACGTGGTGGTCGCCGCCCGCGGCGACGACGTCCGGCGCCATCGAGAGCGTCTCGTCGCCGCCGACGAAGTCGATCACCTGCTGGGCCATGGTCCCGTCGCTGAGCGCCTCGAGTTCGCCGGGCACGTCGTCGCTCGTCGGGTCGAGCGTGTGATCGGCGCCGAGGTCGGCGGCCAGTTCGCGGGCCTCCTCCTTGATGTCCAGGGCGACGATGGAGGCGGCGCTCATCGCGTCGAGACACTGGATGCCGATGTGCCCGAGGCCGCCGACCCCGACGACGACGGCGTAGTCGCCCGGCACGAGTTCGTCGACGGCCTTCTTGACGGCGTGATAGGCGGTGATGCCGGCGTCGGCGTGGGGTGCGATCTCCGCGGGGTCGATCCCGTCGGGCAGCGGGATCACCGACCGCTCGGACGTCAGCAACTGCTCGGCGAAGCCGCCGTCGTGGGTCAGCCCCGGGAACGCGATGTTCTCGCAGTACATGTCCTCGCCCTGCCGGCAGGGGCGGCACTTCCCGCAGGTGAGCACCGGGTGACAGATCACCTGGTCGCCCTCATCGACGTTGGTGACCTCCTCGCCGGTCTCGACGACGGTCCCGGCGTTCTCGTGGCCCAGCGTCAGCGGGAGGTCCTGGGGGACGTAGTCGGCCCACATCCCCTCGATGACGTGGTTGTCGGTCTGACACCAGCCCGCCCCGTCGATTTCGACGACGACGCCGTCCGAGCGCTCGATCTGTGGTTCGTCGACGTCGTCGATCGACAGCGCGTTCTCCATCTCCTCGGTGTACTCGTGGAGCCTGGCTGCACGCATGGTGTGAGAGGGTTCGGCACAGGGAGTGAAAAACCCATACGGTCCCGGGGCGACGGATCCGCGCGGCCGGCGCCCGACTGCCCAACGTCCAAGACGCTGGCGGGCGCGGGTCCGACCGTGACCGACGACAGCTACGGCTACGACGAGTGGACCGACCGCCAGCAGCGCACGACCGTCCCGGTCGACGACCACGACCTCGAGGTCGCCTACTACGAGGACGGCGCCGACGAGGGCGATCCGGTCGTCTTCCTGCACGGCATCCCGACGAACTCCTATCTCTTCAAGGACGTCGTCGATCCGATCGCCGAGGAGCGGCGCGTGATCGCCCCCGACATGGTCGGCTACGGCAACTCCGCCCAGCGGGACAGCTTCGACCGTTCGATCCGCGCCCAGGAGCAGGTGGTCCGCGGGTTGCTCGACGACCTCGGGATCGACCGGTTCTCGTTCGTCGGCCACGACCTCGGCGGCGGGGTCGGCCTGCGGCTAGCCGCGCGCACGCCCGACCGCGTCGGCGAACTCGTCCTCTCGAACTCCATCGCGTACGACTCCTGGCCGATCCAGACGATCACGGACCTCGGACTCCCCGAGACGGCCCGGGAGACGAGCGTCGACGAACTCCAGGGGATGCTCGACGGACTGCTCCGGGACACCCTCTACGGCGACGACCCCGACGAGGCGTTCGTCGAGGGCATCAAGGCGCCCTGGGGCACCGAGGAGGGGGTGACGTCGCTGGTGCGGGCCGCCGCGGCGACCAACACCAATCACACCACCGAGATCGACCCGTCGGGGATCACCGCCGACACGTTCCTGCTGTGGGGGGCCGAAGACGAGTTCCAGGCCATCGAGTGGGCCGAGCGCCTGGAGAAGGACGTCGACTCCGCGGAGCTCGTCGGCCTCGACGAGGCCAACCACTGGGTGCTCGCCGACCGCCCCGACGCCTACGCCGACCACCTCTCGGAGTTCCTCCTCTCGGAGTAGCTCCCGGACGTCCCCGCGGTTCTCTCCTCGCCCGGTCCGGGCGGTCCACCGGGACCCGCCGACTCGCCCGCTCGCCCGATCGGGTTCGTACTCTCCCCGCAATTCGGAGAAAGAATGATGAGCTTCCCCGACTTGGTGAGTGTTGTCATGTACACCCACGAGGGCGAGGACGTGTTCGTGATCGACGCCCATCTCCACAACTGGGACGCCAGCGAGGAGAACATCACGCACGAGGGGGGCGAGCAGTTCATCCAGTGTTTCTACGACTACCACACGTCGTTCACGCCGGAGGATCGGCAGTGGGACATCGAGACCTACCGGAAGTACGGCGCCGACAAGCTCGTCGAGGACCTCTTCCGGACGGCTACGTCGACATGGGGATCTTCCAGTCGACCCACCTCAGCGAGTTCTACGGGTCGGGGTTCAACACGGTCGACGACAACGCGGAGCTCCTCGAACAGTCCCCCGAGCGGTTCATCGTCAACGGTCGGTTCGACCCCCGCGAGGAGGGCAGCCTCGAGGAACTGGAACGCCAGAAGGAGGAGTACGACATCCAGGGGGTGAAACTCTACACCGCCGAGTGGCACGGCGACTCGAAGGGGTGGCGGCTGGACAGCGACGAGTCCTTCGAGCACCTCCAGAAGTGCGTCGACCTCGGCATCGAGAACGTCCACCCCCACAAGGGGCCGACGATCCGGCCGCTGAACCGCGACGCCTTCGACGTGAGCGACGTCGACGACGCCGCCACCTCCTTCCCGGAGCTGAACTTCGTCGTCGAGCACGTCGGCCTGCCGCGGCTGGACGACTTCTGCTGGATCGCCGCCCAGGAGCCGAACGTCTACGGCGGTCTCGCGGTCGCGGCGCCGTTCGCCCAGAACCGCCCCGAGAAGTTCGGCGAGATCATGGGCGAACTGCTCTGGTGGCTCGGCGAGGACCGCGTCCTGTTCGGCAGCGACTACGGCATCTGGGAGCCCGAGTGGCTCATCGAGGCGGTCATGGAGGCCGAACTCACGTCCGACCAGCGCGCCGAGTACGGCGTCGAGTTCGACCTCGAGACGAAGAAGAAGGTGATAGGCGAGAACGCCGCGGAGCTATACGACATCGACATCGAGGAGAAGAAGGCGGAGCTCCGCTCGGACGACATCAGCGAGCAGTTCGACCTCGGCGGCCGCTACGAGGGTGCGGCCGCCGACGACTAGCATGAGCGAGTCACCCTCCGGGACCGGGCGCGGGACGGACGGCGAGCGGGCCGACCCCTCCCGGGCCGCGGTCCGCGAGCGCCTCGATCGGGTGACCGACCCCGAACTCGACCGCTCGATCGTCGAACTGGAGTACGTCGACGGGATCGAAATCGACGGCCCCGGCGTGGCCGTCCGGTTCAGGCTCCCGACGGCGTGGTGCTCGCCGGCGTTCGCCTGGATGATGGCGACGGACATCCGCGAGGAGGTCCGCGCGCTGTCGGGCGTCGAGCGCGTCCGCGTCCGCCTCGAGGATCACCTCCACGGCGAGGAGATCACCGAGGGCGTCAACGAGGGGCGACCGTTCGAGGCCGTCTTCGAGGACGCGACCGAGGGCGTCGAGTCGGTCCGGGCCGTGCTCGACGACAAGGCGCGACTGGCCCGCCAGCACCGCGCCGTCGAGGCGCTGCTCGACGCGGGACTGACGCCCGACCAGATCACCGGACTCGACCGCGGGGACATGACCGTCGACGGCGACCGGGTCGCGGTCGCCCTCGAGGGGCTGACGGTCTTCGCCGACGCCGATCCCGTCGAGCGCTACCTCGCGAAGGCGACCGAGGTGGGGGTCGCCGACGCGCCCGACGCGCCGCTGTTCGAGACGCCGGAGAACGAGCCGATCGACCCCGAGGAGTTCGACCTCGTCCACCGGCGGACCCGGCTGGCGAAGACGAACATGGGCGGGCAGGGGGCGCTCTGTGACGGCCTGCGGGAGGCCCGCTACGCGGAGGGCCGCCCGGACCTCGGGTTCGGCCCCAACGCTCCCGTGGGGAGCGACGACTGAGTCCGTCCGTACCCGCGATCGGACCGGTCCCCGAGGGGGCGTCGGTCCGGCCCGGCCCGCGAGGCCGGCCTGCCGGGGAGCGGCGCTCGCTGCGTCCCCTCCTCCGCGCCCGGCGAGAGCGTACTGGCCGACTCGGACCGACGGACGCAGACGATGTAAGAAGTTGTGAAAGACTTAGGTTCGTAGGAAACGAACGGTCGGTCGTTCCGTGAGCGAGTCATCCACGAGCGACGACGACCCGTCGCCGGTCCGAGAGGTCGCCGCGAAGGTGTCGCGCAACTACCGCGACCCGGAGTGGTGGGTCGGGAACGCCCTCCCCCGGGGGCGCGCGAAGGCCCTCGAGGCCGTCGACCGCGCGTACGTCGGGATCCAGCGCCGCCGCGGAGTCGACGCCCCGGTCGCCGACTGGGACAACCTGCTCGTCCTCGACGCCTGCCGGTACGACGCCTCCCGCGCGGTCGACCCGATCGACGGCGACCTCCGGCGGGTCCGGTCGCGCGGGTCGGCGACCAGCGAGTGGCTCCGGGAGAACTCTTACGACCGGACGTGTCACGACACCGTCTACGTGACCGCTAGTCCGATGCACAGCGCCGGGACGTGGGTCGCTCCCCCCGGCGTCGACGCCAGCCCGGACGTCCTCGCGGACGTCTTCCACGACGTGATCGAGCTGTGGCGCGATTCCGACCCGGAGCTCCGGACGACCCGCCCGGAGACCGTCGCCGGAGCGGCCCTGGAGGCCGCCGAGCGCTACCCCGACAAGCGGCTGCTCGTCCACTTCATGCAGCCCCACTACCCGTTCATCCGGCCCTACGCCCGCGAGCGGGAAATCGGGACGGCCGGCTTCGCCCGCCTCCGGCGGCTGGCCGAGACGGGCGAGCTCGAGGACGACGACCGCGACGCCTGGGAACTGCTCCGCGACGGGGAGTACGGCCACGAGCCCTTCGAGCGCGCCTGCCGGGAGAACCTCGACGTGACCCTCCCCCACGTCCAGCGGCTCGTCGACGCCCTCGACGGCCGGACCGTAGTCACGAGCGATCACGGCAACGCGTTCGGCGGGCGCGCCCCCCCGTTCGGCGAGCGGCTGTGGGGCCACCCGCCGGGCTACCAGACGGCGGCGCTGACGCGGGTCCCGTGGCTGGTCGCGACCCCCGGCGCCGACCGGCGGGAGACCGTCGCCGAACCGCCGGTCGAGACTGAACGCCCCCCGGACGCCGGCGACGGAGCGGTCGCGGAGCGGCTGCGCGACTCGGGGTATGTCTGAGCTGGGCGGCGACGCGGTCCGGGGCGGCCTGTGGGCGACCGCCGAGAAGGTCGTCTCCCGGGGGCTGCGGCTGGGCCGCTATGCCGTCCTCGCTCGGCTGCTGACCCCCGAGCAGTTCGGGCTGTTCGGGTTCGCGGTGCTCGCGCTCACCGTCTCCAACCGGTTCTCGGAACTGGGGATCGACACGGCGCTGATCGCCCGCGAGGGCGACATCGAGGGGGCGATCCCGACGGCGCTCACCCTCCAGATCGCCCGCGGACTCGTCCTCGGGGCCGCGCTCTTTCTCGCGGCGCCCCTGGTGGCGGCGTTCTTCGGCGACCCCCGCGCGGTCGGGCTGGTCCGCCTCGTCGCGCTCGTCCCGGTCGTCGACGGGCTTCACAACCCGACGCTGGTGACCCTCGACCGGTCGCTCGACTTCCGGACGCGGGCACTGATCACCGCTCTCACCGACACCGCCAACACGGCCGTCGCGATCGGCCTCGCGCTGGCGACCGGATCGGTCGTCGCGCTGATCGCGGGCATGCTCGCCGGGACCGTCGTTCGGGCGGTCGTCTCCTATCTCGTCGTTTCGCTGCGACCCCTCCCCGGGTTCGACCGCGGAGAGGCCCGGCGGCTGATCGACTACGGCAAGTGGCTCACCGGCACGTCGATCCTCGCCTGGCTCACCCGGGAGGGCGACGACGCGCTCGTCGGCGCCGTCCTCGGCAGCGCCTCGCTGGGGCTCTACCGCGCGGCCTACCAGTTCGGCCGCTCGCCCCAGACCGAGATCACCGGCGTGATCAACACGGTCGCGTTCCCCGCCTTCTCGAACGTCCAGTCCGACGCCCGGGCGCTCCAGGAGGGGTACCGGCGGACGCTCCAGTTGGTCGGCGCGCTCGCCTTCCCCGCGTCGGTCGGCGCCGCGCTGGTCGCGCCCGTCTTCGTCCCCGTCGTCCTCGGCTCGCAGTGGGTCGAGATGGTCCCCGTCATGCAGGTGCTCAGCCTCACGACCGTCTTCCACACCGTCGGGGCGGGGGCGGCACCGCTGTTCCAGGCCGTCGACCGCCCGGACCTGCTGACGAAGATCAAGGTCGTGGTGCTGGTCGCGCTCGGAGCGCTGATCCTGCCGCTGATCGAGGCGTTCGGGCTGGTCGGCGCCGGGATCGCCGTCATGGCCTCGGTGGCCGCGGCGGCGCCGATCAAGGCCGTCGTCGCCGCCTGGATCCTCGAGGGCGGACTGGTCGAGCAGGTGGCGCCGCTGGCGCCCTCGGCGGTGGCGACGCTGGGGATGGCGGCCGTCGTCGCCCCGCTCGTCCCGCTGGTCCCCGTCTCCGCGTTCGGACTCGCTGGACTGATCGCGGCGGGCGTCGTCGCCTACGTCGCCGCGACCGCCCTGCTGGATCTGGTCGGCGCCGGGACGTTCGACCTCGCCCGGGAGATGGTCACCGCGGTCCGGGGGTGACCGTTCGGACCCCGCGTCCGCCGGGCTAACCCCGCCGGCGCGGACTGCCGATCCGGACCGACCGGACCGGTCACTGCGGGACTCGGCTCCCGGAGCGGCTCACTTCCACTTGATCGAGCAGCCCCGGGAGGGCCTGAACTCGAGGTCGACGCGATCGCCGGCGAGCACGCTCTCGATGGCCTCACGGACGTAGAACTCGGATGGCTCGTCGTCGGGGTTCGGCGCGTCGTCGAGGCGGCCCTGGTACTTCAGGTGCCACTCCCCGTCGTGGTTCCCGAACAGGAACGGGTCGGGCGTGCAGACCGCGCCGTACTCGCGGGCGACGTCCTGGCTCTCGTCTCTGAGGTAGGCGTCGTACCGGATCGTCCCGTCCTCGACGAGTTCCCGCATCCGATCGAAGGAGTCCTCGGGGTACTCCTCGGCGTCGTTGGGGTTGATCCCGACGACCGAGACGTCGTCGTACTCCTCGGCGATGTCGTTCAGCAGGTCGAACTTCGCCTTCGCGTACGGGCAGTGGTTGCACGTGAACACGATCAACAGCGCCTCGCAGTCCGCGAAGTCCTCGGGGGAGTACCGCTCGCCGTCGACCCCGGGCAGGTCGAACGCCGGCGCGGAATCGCCCCGCTCCAGTATCTGCTCGGATTCCTGAGCGACCATGTCCCCTGGTACGCCCCCGCGGGATATGGGTTTTCGCCCGGAGCGACCCGCGAAACTGTCGGGGGGGCGTTCGGTGCCGACAGCGAGTGCCGGTACCGATCGCCACGGAACCCCCGCGAGGCGGCGTCGACCCGGACCGATACAGGGAGACTTATGCGGCCCTGATCTGTAACGATAGTCGATGACAGACACCGAAACCGAGGTCGGTGAACTGATGACCGAACCCGTCGAGACGATCGACGCCGACGCGACCGTCGTCGAGACCGCGCGGATCCTCTCGGAGCGCGGGATCGGATCGCTGATCGTCGGGGCCGATCCGATCGAGGGCATCGTCACCGAGGGCGACATCGTCCGGAACGTCGCCGAGGAGGGGGACCTCTCGGAGACGACCGTCACTGACATCATGTCCGATCCCGTGGTCACTATCCGTCCCCACGAGTCGGTTCGGACCGCCGGCGAGCGGATGGGCCACAACGGCGTGAAGAAACTCCCCGTCACCGAGGACGGCAGCGCGGTCGGCATCGTCACCACGACCGACCTCGCGCACTACCTCCCGCGCCAGCGCGTCAGCATGAGCCCCCAGCGCGAACCGGACATAGGCAAGGGGGAGTACGAGTAGTCGGCCCGGTCTCCCGACGTCGACACTCGGAGGGCGGCCTCCCCGCTCTCGAGGCCGCCGCGGGCGTCCGCTTCCCGTCGTCTCGCTCGCCGGCGCCGACGCGCCGGTGTTCTCCCGGCCGACGACCCGTCGTCGCTGCCCCGACGGCCATCGAGGACCCGTCCGTACTCCGGCCTCCGCTGACGCCCGACGGCGACCGGCGGCGAAGCGCTTTAGCGGTCGCTGTCGTATCCGACGCCCGTGAGCGTCGTCGACATCTCGTGTCCGGACTGCGGCGCCGTCGCCGCGGTGCGGAAACTGTCGATCGGGCGGTACCGCTGTGACGACTGCCAGCGGGAGTTCACCCCCGACGAACTGGGTCCCGGCGGGTCGGAGCGACCCGGGGGTTGATGCCCGTCCGGTCCGTGAGGCCGCTGTGCGGACGGTTCTCACTCTCCCCTTCGAACACGACCGCCTGCTCCCGGACGGGTACGCCGACGAGGTCCGGACCCCGGTGGCCTTCGTCGAGCGCTTCCTCGCGGAGTTCTCGGCGCCCGGCGACGTCGTCCTCGACCCGTTCGCCGGGTTCGGTACGACGCTCCAGGTCGCCGAGCGCCTCGACCGGGTCGCCTACGGCGTCGAGTACGAGTCCGACCGCGCGGCGCTGGTCGCCGACGCCGTCGACCGCCCGGACCGCGTCATCGAGGGGGACGCGCGGGCGCTCTCGGAGTACGACCTCCCCCCCGTGGACTGCTGTCTCACGTCGCCGCTGTTCATGATCGAGGGGATGGCGAGCGACCCTTCGAGAACGACGACGTGGCCGGCGAGAGCGACTACGAGCGCTACCTCGGCGACCTCCGGACCGTGCTCGGCGAGCTCACGGCCGTCCTCGCCCCCGGAGGCCGCGTGCTCCTCGACGTCTCGAACATCGAACACCAGGGGGCGGTGACGACGCTGGCCTAGGACGTCGGCCGCGCCGGCGCGGAGCAGTTCCGCTTCGACGGGGAGGTTGTCGTCGGCTGGGAGAACGAGGGCGACGGCGACGGTGACGAGGACTACGGGAGCGAACCGGAGACAACGGACGGGGACTACCGGACCGGGACGTACGGCTACGGCTACGGCCACCACCACAGTTACTGTCTGGTCTTCACCGCCGGGGAGTGACTGCCGGCGGTCTTCCGGCTACGACTCCCGGCGCTCGTAGGTGACGACGACCACGTCGCCGCGCCGCTCGCGGTCGACCTCGCGCCAGCGGTCGGAGTCCCACTCCGGGAAGCGCGTGTCGCCGTCCGGACGTTCGGGGATCTCCGTCAGGAGCATCCGGTCGGCCAGCGGGAGGAACTGCTCGTAGACCCGCGCGCCGCCGCCGACGTAGGTCACTCCGTCCTCGCTCCCGTTCTCGCCCTCGTCGCTCCCGGCGGCCTCGCGGGCGATCGACAGCGCCGCATCGACCGAATCCGCCCGGACTGCGCCCGCCGGCAGGTCGAGGTCCCGCGTGCTCAAGACGACGTTCGTCCGGCCGGGCAGCGGCCCGCCGAGGGCGTCGACGATGGCCTCGTAGGTCCGCCGGCCCACGATCACGGGATGGCCGGTCGTCGTCTCCTTGAAATGTTCGAGGTCGGCGGGGTAGTGCCAGGGCATCTCCCCGTCGGCGCCGATGACGCCGTTCTCCGCGACCGCGGCGACGACGACGACCTCCATTCTCATTCGGCGACCGCGAACTCGATCCCCGGCGCGGGGTCGTAGTCGCGCAACTCGACGTCCTCGAAGGTCAACTCGTCGAGGGGCCGGTCGGCGATCTCGACGGTCGGCCGCGGGCGGGGCTCCCGGGAGAGCTGTTCGAGCAGTCCGGGGACGTGGTCGTACCCGTCGCGGGGCTCCGGCGGCGCGACCTCCTCCAGCCACGCCCCCACCTCGCGGTACTCCCCCCGGTCCTCGACGGCGGCGAGCCGGGACTGCAGGTCCGGGAGGTTGTCGGCGTACCACGCCCCGCGGTCGCCCTCGCCGCAGTAGACGTGGGCGTCGACGACGGCGTGGGCGAACTCGCCGGGGGCGAACCCGGTCCGCCCGGCGATCACCTTCGCCAGCAGCGCGTAGGCCGCGATGTTGAACGGCACGCCGAGGGCCACGTCCCCCGAGCGCTGGGTCAGGTGGCAGTTCAGCCGGTCGCCCTGCACGTTGAACACGAACGTGTAGTGACAGGGCGGCAGCGTCGAGACGGCGGCGTTGGCGGGGTGCCAGGCGCTGACGACCAGCCGCCGCGAGCGGGGATTCTCCTCGAGCTGGTCGAGCACGTACCGGAGCTGGTCGAAGGTGCGCTCGTCGTCGTCGACCCAGCGGTGGGCGTCGTCGGGCCAGGCCTCGCCGTCCAGTCGCCCGCCCTCGTCCGGGACCGGGAAGCGCCGCCAGAACCGCCCGTAGGCGGTGTCGAGGCGCCCCTCCTCGTCGGCCCACGCGTCCCAGATGCCCGTCTCCTCGCGCAGCGACCGGACGTGCTCCTCGCCGGAGAGATACCAGAGCAGTTCGTGGATCAGCGAGTTCCAGCGGAAGCCGTCGAGCTTCTTGCTCGTCAGCAGGGGGAACCCCTCCGCGAGGTCGATCCGGTAGTGGTGGCTGAACGATGCGACCGTGTCGACGCCGGTGCGGTTCGGTTTGTGCGTGCCGCCGGCGAGCGCGTCGTGGACGAGGTCGTGGTACTGTTGCATTGGACGTGTGACGTAGCGGCGCGTTCGCGCCGGGGGTTGCTGTTCGTGTACGGGACGGCCGGCGGTATAATTGCATCGCGATCCCTCGCCCTCCCTCGGGACGGCCCCGCCCGCGCGCGCCACCTGTCCGGCTCTCCAGTAGATTGATCGTCACCTGGCGCGCACCCGGAGGCGTGGGATACGAGACCGCGAGCACCGACGGCGTGGGATCGGTCACCGACGGCGACGACGGCGGGATGTGGATGCTTCGGGACGCGCTCGGCGCCGAGAACCTCGGCGTGACGGTCCTGGAACTCGAACCGGGCGCCGGGGGGACGGAACGCGACCACGCCGGCGACGGCCACGGGGAGGTGTACGTCGTCGTCGAGGGGTCAGTCGACGTCGACTGCGACGACGAGACGGTGACGCTCGACCGCGGCGAGGCGATCCGGCTCTCGCCCGACCAGCGCCGCCGGATCGTCAACCGGGGCGAGGACCGCGTGCGGTTGGTGCTGGCCGGCGCGCCCTGAAGACCTGCAGGGCCAAGCCTGATTGCCCGTTCCCCCGTCGGTCGAACCGATGGGTGCCTTGCGCCAGGAGCTTCGCGACTTCGGGGCGTTCTACCGCGAGTACGCACAGACGAGCGTCCACGCGGTGACGACCGCGCTGCTGACGGCCTTCGGCCTGCTCTCGTTCGTCCACCGCGCGTTCGTCGCCCTCGCGGTGGCGGCGTACGTCCTCCCGCCGCTCTTCCTCTATCTCACGCGGGACGAGCCGGTCGGGGGCGAGCGGACCTCCGGCGAGGAATCGGCCGGCAACGGACGGGACGGCGAGGCGGCCGGGAGCGAGCCCGATCGAATCGGGAGCGCGGCCGGGACCGGCGGAAGAAGGGGGGCGGATCGGGGCATCCCGACCGGGGGCGGCTCGCGGTCGAACGACGCGAGTGCGGCGCCGAAGGGGTCTCGGGGTCCCGATAGCGGTATCGACGCGGACACCGGCGCGGATTCGGACTCCGATGCGGATGCAGATTCGGATACAGACGGGGACGCGGATTCGGACGGGAACGCGACGGGCGCTCGGACCGCCGTCGCCGCCCTCGAGTGGTCGGCGGCCGATGTCCCGACCGACGGGGCGTTGCACGCGGTTGCCGGCCGCCGCGCCGACGAGGGGCCGCACGCGGTCGGCGACGGCGGGGTCGTGCTGGCTCGCGGCGACGGGGACTGGACGGCCGTGATCGAGGACGGCCCCGGGGGCGACGGGAGCACGCTCCGGGGCGTCGACGCGACGGGCGACGGCGGGGCGGTGTGGTACGCCGGGGACGGGGGCGCGCTCGGCCGGTACGACCTCGAGCGCGGCGGGCACGCCGACCACTCCGCGCCCGGCGACCGCACGAGCACCTGGAAGGACGTCGCCGTCGCCGGGCCGGCCGGCGAGGAGTCGCTGCTCCTGGTCAACGGCTCCGGGGTCGCCCTCCAGGGGTGGTACGAGGGCGGGTCGGTCCGGTGGAGCGAGGCGGCCAAGCCCGGCAGCGGGTCGAGCATGTCGGCGGCGACGTTCGACGGCGCGGGCCGGGGGTTCGTCTGTGACACCAACGGGGGCGTCTACGCCGCCGGCGAATCGGGCGACTACGAGCGCGTTGGCGACGCCGACGGCGCGGCGTACACGGCGCTGGCGGCCGCCGACGGTTCGCTCGACGTCGCCGCGGCGGACGGGTCGATCCACCGGTTCGACCGGGACGACGAGGTGTGGACGCGCCGGGAGGTCCACGACGGTCCGCTCCGCGACATCGACCGCGCGGGGGCGGCGGGGCTGACCTGCGGCGACGGCGGCGCGCTCTACGCCCTCGACGCCGACGGCGACGGCTGGTCCGCGGAACGCTCGACCGCGAGCGCGACGCTCCGGGGCGTCGTCACCGGCGAAAGGGTCGACCTCGCGGTAGGCGACGGCGGGACCGTCCTCGAACGGGAGTCCGCGTCCGGGGAGTAGTCGCGGACCTCGGTCGTTCGGGCGGCCCGTCCGCTCCGGAGCGCCTCGGCCGCGCTGCCGGGTACCGCCGAGTGCCGTCGAGTCGTCCCGGGTCGGCCCGCGGCCCGCGCCGCGATCGGTCCACGGGCGATCCGACGGGTCCGGGTCGACGGCCCGCCATACGGCGTCCCACGCCGACGCGATTCCGGTATCTCTTCCCGTTTCGGCGCCCTGCGGGGGGATATGTACCTCGCCGACCACACCTGGGAGGAACTGGGGGCGTACTTCGCCGAGGAGTCCCTGGCGCTGGTCCCTCTCGGGAGCACCGAGCAGCACGGTCCCCACCTGCCGGAGTCGACCGACCACCGGATCGCGGAGGCGTTCGCCCGCGAGGCCGCCGACCGGACGGGCTATCTCTGTACGCCCACGATCCAGGTCGGCGTCAGCTCCCACCACCGGCAGTTCCACGGGACGATGTGGGTCGACGCCCCCGTCTTCCGGGACTACGTGGAGTCGCTGGCCCGGAACCTCACCTACCACGGGATCGACCGGATCGTCTTCGTCAACGCCCACGGCGGCAACGTCCAGCACCTCCGGGAGGTGGGTCGCCGCCTCCGGGACGACGGCGAGGCCTACGCGATCGAGTGGATGTGGAACGAGTCGATCCCCGACCTCGTCGCGGACCTCTTCGAGCGCAACGGCCCCCACGGCGGCCCCAAGGAGACGGCGCTGATCCAGCACCTCGCGCCGGAACTGGTCCGCGAGGACCGCATCGAGGCGGCCCGCGACGACGGCTGGCCCGACTTCGAGTACGACGCCGCCAAGAAACACGGCGCCCGCACCTTCTACGACTCGATCGACAACACGGAGAACGGCGTCCTGGGCGACCAGACCGACGCCACCGCGGAGAAAGGCGAGCGGCTGTTCGAGGCCGCGACCGACCGGCTGTGTGCCCTCTGTGACTGGCTGGCCGAGCAGGACCGCGCCGACCTGA
>PXRR01000053.1:34380-69400 GCA_003021975.1 Halobacteriales archaeon QS_5_70_17
CGGAGTTCGACGACGAGTGGCTCTACCGGATGCAGTAGGTCGAGCAGATCGACCTGGTGGCGCACGCGCTCCTCGAACACGACGCGACCGTCTTCGAGGCCATCGCCACCCACGACGACTGGTACCTCCGGCTGTTCTTCCCCGACCGGGAGGGGCTCTCGACGACCAGCGACTTCGCCGACGCCCGCTCGCTGTCGATGGACGTCGAGAGGATGTACGAACTCTTCCGGGGCGAGCGCGACCACTACGGCCTCACCGACGAGCAACACGAGACCCTGGTGGCCGCCTTCGAGGACGGCTACTACGAGTTCCCCCACAGCGCCACAACCGAGGAACTCGGCGAGCGGTTCGGCATCTCCGCGCAGGCCGTCGCCGACCGCTTCCGCCGGGGCCACGGCAGCCTCGTCGAGGAGACCGTCGTCGTCGGCCGGTCGGCGGACGCGGACACGTAGCCCGGAGCGCTTCCGACATCCACAAGCGGCCGGTCCGCCTACCCGCGGCCATGATAACGAACCTGGCCGCGGGCGTGCAGGCGTTCACGAGCAACGTCTTCCTGGTCGCCGGCGATCGGACCGTCGTCGTCGATCCCGGCAGCGAGTTCGACGCGGTCGCCGCGATCCGCGACCGCGTCGACGACCTCGACGCGGTCGTGCTCACCCACACCCATCCCGACCACGTCGGCAACCTCCCCGCGGTGAAAGACGCCTTCGGCGTCGACGCCTGGGGGTTCGACGCCGGGGAACCGGGCGTGGACCGCGAGATCGGGGACGGCGACGCCCTGGGACTGGGCGACCACGAGTACGTCGCCCTCCACACGCCCGGCCACAAGGACGACCACCTCTGTTTCTACGCCGACGGGCCGGAGGTCCTCTTCGCGGGCGACCTGATCTTCGCCAACGGGAGCTTCGGCCGGACGGACCTCGAGGAGGGCGACCGCCCGACGCTGATCGAGAGCATCGACTACGTGCGCGAGACCGTGAGCGAGGGCCTCGCGGAGATGCACACCGGACACGGCCCGAGCGTCACGACCGACCCCTACCACGACGTCGAACTCGCGGCGCAGGCCGCCCGGATGGGCTAGGTTCAAGTACTGACGCGGGACCACCGGGCCCGGGTGACCCCGACCGTGCTCTGAGGACCGTCCCGGGACGTCTCGCGGGGGCGCCGGTCCGGCCCAGCGGTGAGGGCCGTCCGGCCGGCGTCTCCGGCCCGCGAGCGACGCTGCGCCGACCCGAGCGACGCCTCTCCGCTCGTCACGGCGCGCCCCGTCGCCGCGGAGCGCGGCGCGCCGTCCCGGGTCCCGGATTCGTCGAAGCGCCGCCCGTTCGCTACTCGAGCGCCGTCGCGATCAGCGCTTCGTAGGCCGGTTCGTAGGCGTCGGCGACCGCCGCCGGGTCGCCCCGTCGCTCGCCGGCCAGCGGGGGCAGCGACACGCGGGCGCGGGGTTCGACGAGTTCGAGCACCGCCTCGACGCGCTCCTCGAGGCGGCCCTCGCGGGCGCTCCCGCTGGCGACCGAACAGGCGTTGGCGTACCGCTCGCCGTCGTAGAGCCGCGCCCGTCCCGGTTCGACGACCGCGACGCCGTCCGGCTCGAACCCCGCGATCGGTCGCGCGATGTCGGCGTAGGACTCTACGACCGCCCGGTCGAGGGCCCCGATCCGGTCGGCGGCCTCGTCGAGC
Source organism: Halobacteriales archaeon QS_5_70_17 (assembly GCA_003021975.1). Taxonomy (GTDB): domain Archaea; phylum Halobacteriota; class Halobacteria; order Halobacteriales; family Haloarculaceae; genus Halomarina. The sequence goes on from PXRR01000053.1 coordinate 36,061, forward strand.
GCCCGGCGGTGGAGCCGCCCCATCACGTCGTTGAACTCGGGGAGGGACTCGACGACCGTCGCGTCCGACAGCGGCAGCGCCGCCTCGACCGGCCGGGGGAGCTCTCGGCGGCCGTTGACGACGTACCGTTCGTCCCCGCCGACGGTCACCCGATCGACGAGGAACGCGCGGTCCCGGCGGCCGAGCACCCCCGTCCCGCTCCCCGGCGCCGGCGTCCACAGCCGGTGGATCGGGTTGAGCGCCTCCGGGCGCGCGCCGGTCGCTCCCGCCGCCGCCAGCCGGCGGGCGTCCTTTCCGTAGAGGCGGCCCTCGCCGGCGGCCGCGAGGTAGTCGTCGTGGTCGAACCAGTAGTCGTTGCCCGCCCGAGGCTTGGCGACCCCGGCCTCGGCGTGTTCGAGGAGGCCGACCGCGAACGTCGTCTTCCCGGCGTCGACGCGGTCGCTCCCGGCGACGAGCAGCCTCATTCGGGGTCCGCCAGCCCGTAGTAGCCCGGCTCGTCGTCGGCGTCCGGTTCCGCGAAGACGAACGACTCGGCGTTGAGCAGCATCCAGGGGATCGCCCAGTCGAGCAGGACGTTCTCGGTGGCCGGATCGAGTTCCCGGTCGGGTTCCAGCCCCTGAAGCAGGCGGGCGATCTCGGAGACGGTGTACATCCGCTCGCCGTCGAGGACCTCCTCGGGGTCCCGGAAGTCGAGCGGCCGGAGGCGATCGAACTCGGATCTGGGACGCGGCATACGCGGCCCTAGTCCCGAGGGGGTCGTAAGTACCTCGACACGTGCTCCGCGCTCGCCAAAAAAACGGAAGGTGGACTGACTCTACTCGTAGGTGGAGACGACGTTGTCGTACTCCTGGGCCGTCTTCTCCCAGTCGACGACCTCGAAGAACGCGTCGATGAAGTCGCCCCGCGCCGGCCCGTAGTCGTAGTAGTAGGAGTGCTCCCACACGTCCAGCGCGAGGACGGGGTGGCTGCCCCAGAGCGCGCCCTGGTCGTGCTTGTCGACCACGAGGTTGCGCAGTTGCTTGGCGACGGGGTCGTAGACCAGCAGCGCCCAGCCGCTGGCGTCCTTCGCGGCGGCCTCGAACTCGCCCTTCCAGCCCTCGTAGGAGCCGAAGTCCTCCTCGATGCGGTCGGCGAGTTCGCCGGACGGCTCGCCGCCGCCGTCGGGGGACATGTTCTCCCAGAACAGCGTGTGAAGGTAGTGGCCACAGCCGTTGTGGGTGACGTTCCGGATGGCGGCGCCGGACGAGCCGAAGTCGCCGGACTCGCGGTTCTCCGCGAGCGTCTCCTCGGCGTCCCCGAGACCGTTTACGTACCCCTGGTGGTGGGTGTCGTGGTGCCACGTCAGCACCTGCTCGGAGATGTGTGGTTCCAGAGCGTCGTAGTCATACGGGAGCGGCGGGAGTTCGGGATTGGAGTGTTCAGACATGGCTTGGCACCTCAAAGGAAATCTGGCCCGCGAAGCTGTTAAAGGTTGAGGAGATGGGTGCGGATCCCCGCTACTCGATTTAGGGAGGATTGCCGATATACCTCCCGCCGGTCAGCCGTCCCCGCTCGCGCCCTCGCCCTCGCCGCGTGCGCGCTCGAACGTCGCGAGCGCTCGCTCGCGGCGCTCGCCGTGGTCGACGATCGGCGCGGGGTACTCCGGGGCGGCCTCCGTCCGTGCAGCCGGGTCCAGTTCGTGCCACGAGTGGATCGTCTCGGGATCGACGCCCGCGAGTTCCGGCACGTGCTCCCGGATGTACGCCGCCTCCGGGTCGTACTCCTCGCCCTGGCGCATCGGGTTGAAGATCCGGAAGTACGGCTGGGCGTCGGTGCCCGTCGAGGCCGCCCACTGCCAGCCGCCGGCGTCGCTCGCGGCGTCGTGGTCGGCGAGATGCCGCCGGAAGTGGGCGTATCCCTCGCGCCAGTCGAGCAGGAGGTCCTTCGTCAGGAAGGACGCGACGATCATCCGGACCCGGTTGTGCACGTACGCCTCCGCGCGGAGCTGTCGCATCCCCGCGTCGACGATCGGATACCCCGTCTCGCCGGCCTTCCACGCCCGGAGTTCCTCGTCGTCCTCGCGCCACTCGATGGGCCGCTCGTACTCGTCGAAGTTCTCCGCGACGAACTCGGGGTTGAAGCGCAGCACGTGGGCGTAGAACTCCCGCCAGGCGAGCTGCGACCGGAACTCCTCGACGGACTCGCGGTCGCTGTCGCCGTCGCTCGCGGCCATCGCCTCCTCGGTGGCGGCGTAGACCTCCCGGACGCCGACGGTCCCCCACTTGAGGTGCGCCGAGAGCCGCGAGGTGCAGCCGTCGGCCGGGTAGTCCCGGCGGTCCTCGTAGTCGTAGATGTCGCCCGCGCAGAAGGACTCGAGGCGCTCGCGGCCCGCCTCGCGCCCGCCCGGTTCGACGGTCGCCTCGGGGGCGTCGAACCCTAGCGCGGCGAGGTCCGGGACCGCGTCGAACTCCCCGGGCCCGGCGTCTTCGAGCGCGCCGGCGGGCGGCGGGTCGTGGGGATCGGCCTTCTCTCGGTCGCGCCACTTCCGCCAGAAGTAGGTGAACACGGAGTAGTGCTCGCCCTCGTTGGTGGTGATCGACCCCGGTTCGTGGTGGAGCGCGTCGCCGTGGTCGCGGTGGTCGATCCCCGCGTCGTCGAGGGCCGCCCGCACCGCCTCGTCGCGCTCGCGGGCCAGCCCCGAGTAGCCGCGGTTCCAGACGACGCCCTCGGCCCCGAGTCGCTCACAGAGGTCCGGCAGGACGGCGCTCGGGTCGCCGGCCGCGAGGTAGAGGTCGCCGCCCCGCTCGCGGTACCACGACCGGAGCGACCGGAGGGCGTCGAGCATGAACGCCACGCGGGGCGGGGAGCCGTACGACAGCACCTCCTCGTCGAAGACAAAGAGGGGGACCACGCCGTCGGCGCGCTCGGCGGCCCGGCGGAGCCCCTCGTTGTCCGGCGCCCGGAGGTCCGACCGGTGCCAGTGGACCAGCATACCGGGCGGAAGGACTGGACCGCCGTATAGCCCGGGGTACGCTTACGACGCCGGCCGCCCTACGGGGCGTATGTTCGAAGCCTGCGAGCGGGAGGCGCGGGAGTTCCACGAGTTCCTCGAGGGGTGGCTCTCGGGTGCGGCCCCGGAGACCGACGCGGCGTTCGATCGGACGGACGCCCTCGCGGCCCCCTTCGAGATCGTCGGCCCGGACGGCGACCGCCGCGACCGGGCGGCACTGCTGGCGGACCTGCGGGCCGCCCACGGGAGTCGGCCCTCGCTGACCGTCGAGGTCCGGGACGTGCGCCGCCGGGTCGCGGAGGGCGACCTGGCGCTCGTGACCTACCGCGAGCGCCAGGCCGACGACGAGGGGACGGCGGTCCGCCTCGCGAGCGCACTGTTCGGAAACGACCCGGGCGCGCCCAACGGCGTGTCGTGGCTCCACGTCCACGAGACGTGGCTCGACGGCGGGGGGTGAGCCGGTCCCCGTCGGCGTCCCCCGATCGGCCTCGCGGAGGCCGGCGCGACGGTCGTCCCGACCGCGCGCACCGCCAAGGACGTCGAGGCCACCGTCGAGACCATCGAGGCCGCGGGCGGCGACGCGGTCGCCGAGACCGTCGACGTGGCCGAACCGGACGACGTCGAAGCGCTGTTCGAGCGCGTCGCCGCCGACTGCGGGGGCGTCGACGTCGTCGTGAACAACGCCGGCATCAACCCCGGCGCGGCGCTGGGATCGCCCGAGCGGGTCGATCCCGAGGGGTTCGACGCCGTCGCCGACGTGAACCTGCGCGGGGCCTTCCTCTGTGCCCGCGCGGCCGCCGAACACCTCCACGAGTCCGGCGGGTCGGTGATCAACGTCGCCAGCGTCGGCGGGCTCGTCGGCCTCCCCCGCCAGCATCCCTACGTCGCTTCGAAGCACGGGCTGGTCGGCCTCACCAAGAGCATGGCGCTGGACTGGGCGCCCGACGTCCGGGTGAACTGCCTGGCGCCCGGCTACGTCGCCACCGACCTGACCGAGGACCTGCGCGACGACGAGGACCTCCGGGAGTCGATCGTCGACCGGACGCCCCTCGACCGGTTCGCCGACCCCGAGGAGGTCGCCGGGCCGGCCGTCTTCCTCGCCAGCGACGCCGCGACCTACGTCACGGGCGCCACGCTGGCCGTCGACGGCGGCTGGACGGCCCGCTGACGCGTCACGGACACGCCGTGTGGCGTTTCCTCAAGATTTATACCGATCCTGCGGAAACTCCACTCCGTAATGGTTAACGATGGTAGTGGCGGGAAGAGTGACGCGAATCGTGGTAGTGATGGTAGCGATACCGGAAACGATGGAAGGGCGGTCCGTCGCCGCTCCCTCCTGAAGACCTCGGGTGCCGGCGTCGTCGGCCTGTACGTCGAGACAACGAGACCGACTCCGACGGCGGTTCCGGGGGAGACTTCCCGGACACGATCTCCGTCGGCGTGCTCGCGCCCGAGCCCTCGGACAACCCGATCGGCGCCTCCATCGCCAACGGGGCGCAACTCGCCGTCGACGAACTCAACGCCGACGGCGGCATCGGCGGCGCCGATGTCGAGATCAGCGTCAAGGACACCAAGGAGGACCCGGCGACCGGCCGCTCGCGGTACCAGGAGCTGACGGTCAACGAGGGGGTCGACGTCACGACCGGCGTGTTCACCAGCGAGGTCCTGTTGAACATCATGGACGACATCGCCCAGCAGCAGACCCTCCACATGACCGCGGGGGCGGCGACGCCCGAGGCGAGCGCCCGCGTCGCCGAGAACTACGAGCAGTACAAGTACCACTTCCGGACCGGACCGACCAACGCCAGGCACCTCGGACAGAACATGGTCGACTTCGTCGAGGCCAAGTCTGGCGACCTCGGCTGGGAGTCGGTGGCAGTCCTCGTGGAGGACTACGCCTGGACTGAACCGGTCTCGGCGGTCCTCGACGAGAAGCTCGGGGACACCGGCGTCGAGGTGGCGATGAGCCAGCGCTACGCCTCCGGCACCGAGAACTTCGGGCCGGTCTACGACGAGGTCGAGAACTCCGGGGCCGACGCGGCGTTCGTCGCGATGGCCCACACGGGGACGCCGGCGGTCGTCCAGTGGGCCAGCCAGCAGCGGCCCTTCGAGTTCGGGGGCATCCACGTCCCCATGCAGCTGCCCTCCTACTACGAGGCGACCGACGGCGCGGTCAACTACGGCGTCACCCAGAACTCCGCGACCCCCCAGAGCGAAGTGACCGACAAGACGGTCCCGTTCGCGGAGAACTACAACGAGGAGTTCGGCAGCTATCCGGTCTACACGGGCTACATCGCCTACGACGCCGTCCACCAGTTCGCCTCCGTCGCCGAGGAGGTCGGGAGCGTGGCCAGCGACGACCTCGTCTCCGGACTCGAGGAGAGTTCCTACACCGGTACCGCCGGCACCATCGAGTACTACGGCCCCGACGACCAGTTCGCCCACGACGTGGTCTACGAGGAGGGGAAGGTCTGGCCGATCTTCATGCAGTGGCAGGACGGCAACCAGGAGGTCATCTACCCCGACGACCTCGCGACCGCCGACTACCAGACGCCCCCATGGGTCTGAACCTCCTGGCGGTCGCCGCCGTCGGAGGGGCGGGCGCGCCCGCCGCGATCCTCCAGTCGGGAGTCTCGAACATCGTCGTCAACGGGCTGATCATCAGCGCGCTGTACGCCGTCGTCGCGATCGGGTTCACGCTGATCTTCGGCGTCGGGGGCGTGTTGAACCTCGCCCACGGCGCCTCGATCACCGTCGGCGCCTTCGGGGCGTACTACGTCGCCCGCGTGTTCGGAATGGGCGCCTGGGCCGGCCTCGTCGCGGGCGTACTCGTCGCGGCAGCCTTCGGCGCCGCGCTGTACCTGGCGATGATCCGGCGCATGGAAGACGAGCCGATCATGGTGATGATCCTGACGCTGGTGACCGCCGTCGCCGTCGAGCAGTTCGTGCTCACCGTCGAGGGCTCCCAGCCGAAGGCGATCCCGGCGCTCGTCGGAGGAGTCACACGGGTGGCGGGGACGAACCTCCAGCACAACCTGGTGGTAGTGTTCGCCGTCTCCTGGGCGATCATCCTCGCACTGTTCCTGTTCGTCAACTACACCGACGCGGGGAAGGCGCTGATCGCAACGAGCATGAGCCGGAAGGGGGCCGCGCTCGTCGGCATCGAGTCCGACCGGGTCAACCTCGCGACGTGGGTCATCGCCGGCGCGCTGGCCGGACTCGCTGGCGTGTTCCTCGGCTCGTTCCAGACCGCCCACTGGGCGATGGGGCGCGCGCCGCTCGTCCTCTCGTTCACCATCGTCGTCCTCGGCGGCGTCGGGTCGATCAAGGGGAGCGTCGTCGGCGCGTACCTCATCGGCTTCTTGGAGGTGATCACGACGCGCGTGTTCGACCCCCGGCTCCAGACGCTCGTCCCGCTGGTGGTGTTGCTGCTCGTGTTGCTCGTCAAGCCCGAGGGGCTGTTCGGCCGCGAACTGGCGGAGGCCTGACCCGTGAGCGACGACACGCTCGGCGAGGACGCCGCGGTCGAGCAGTCCTCGCCCGCGACCGGTCGGTCGCTCCCGGCCCGGTACGTCGCGGGGCTGATCGGGCTCGCGCTGCTCGCGGTCCTGCCCGTGCCGAGCCTGCTCGGCGTCGAGTCGGTGACGCTGTTCGGGACCGTGACGATCACCTTCGGCCTCAGCAGCTACCAGCTACTGCAGGTCGCCGGGGCGTTCTACTTCGCGATGTTCGCGATGAGCTGGGACGTCGTCTCGGGGTACACCGGTCAGATCAGCTTCGGTCACGGGTTCTTCTTCGCGCTCGGGGGGTACACCTCGGCGCTGTTGAACCTCACCTACGGCGTCGCCCCGCTCGCGGCCATCCCGGCGGGCGTCGCCGTGGCCGCGCTCGGCGGCGTCGTCATCGGGGTCCCCGCGCTCCGCCTTCGGGGACCGTATCTCTCGCTCGTGACGCTGGTCGCGCCGCAGGTGCTGCTCAGCGTCTTCATCCTGTTCAGCGGGACCTTCGGGGGCGAACTCGGGCTGTCGAGTCCCGACAACCTGCTGGGTGTCGGGCTCGGTAACCCCGTGCTGGTCTACTACATCGCCTTCGCGCTGTTCGTGGCCATCCTGGCGGTGCTGCTGGCCGTGACCCGATCGAGCGCCGGCGCGGTGTTCACCGCGATCCGCGAGGACGAGGACGCGGTGGCCGCCGCGGGGCTGAACCCGGCGAAGTTCAAGACCTTCGCGTTCGTCCTCAGCGCGGCCGTCGGCGGGCTGGCGGGCGCGGTGCTCGTCCACACCCCCGTCGGCAACCCCCAGCCCAGCCAGCTACTGGCCACGCAGGTGAGCATCGAGGTCATCATCGCCGCCATCCTCGGCGGCATGGGGACCATCGTCGGGGCGGCCATCGGGGGGCTGATCGTCTACCTCCTCCCGGAGTACCTCAACACGGTCGAGTACGTCGTCCCGGTGCTCGATGCGCCGGTCTCGGAGATCGACTTCCTGCTGTTCGCGGTGATCGCGCTCGTCCTGCTGTTCGTCATGCCCGGGGGAGTCCTCCGGGCGGCGCTCCGGATCGCCCGGGACCGGCTCTCGGATCGCCGCGGGGAGGGCGTGGCCGCCGACGGCGGTCGCCGTGCGCGCACCCCGGTCGAACAGGTCCGCGAGCGGTGGCGCTCGGCCGTCGAGCGAACGCTCGGGCGAGGTCCGGACCGGGAGCGACGAACGACAGACGGCCGCCGATCCGACGGCCGCCGAGCGGACGACCGAGACGCGAACCGCGGTCACGAGAACGGAGGCGACACGGATGAGCACTGAACCAGACGCGGCGGGCGCGACCGGCGAGGGGACTGTGGGGTACGGCCCCGACGACGGCGTGCTCGTCATCGAGAACCTGACGAAGCGCTTCGGGGGACTGACCGCCGTCGACGACCTCTCCTTCGCGGTCCGGGAGCGGGAGATCCTGGGGTTCATCGGACCGAACGGAGCGGGCAAGTCGACGACGTTCAACTGCGTCACCGGCCGGTACCCGCCGACCTCGGGGACGGTCTGGTACCGCGGGGAGGACGTCACCGGCGAGTCGGCCCACGAGATGGTCAACAGTGGGCTCGCGCGGACCTTCCAGGAGTTCCGCCCGCTGCACGACCGCACCGTCGTCGAGAACGTCGCCATCGGGCTGGTGCCCGACCGGCTGTTCTCGCTGGCGGGGCTGCGCGGCGAGACCGGACAGCGCGCGGCGTCGATCTGCCGGCGGGTCGGGCTGGGCGACCGGCTCGAACTCACCCCGGACGAACTCCCCCACGCCGGCCTGCTGCGCCTCGAACTGGGCCGGGCGCTGGCGACCGATCCGGACATGCTGCTGGTCGACGAGCCCTTCGCGGGCCTCTCGGGGCCGGAGGTCGAGAGCGTCTCCGGGCTGCTCCGGGAACTGCGCGACGAGGGGCTCACCCTCGCGGTCGTCGATCACAACATGCGGGGCCTGCTCTCGCTGATCGACCGCGCCGTCGTCATCAACTTCGGCGCGAAGATCGCCGAGGGCGCTCCCGAGGAGATCCGGCAGGACCCGGAGGTCCAGCGCGCCTACCTCGGAGGTGACCTCTGATGGCGACGACCGACGCCGCCGCCCCCGAGTCCGCCCCGGACGTGCTCTCGACGGACGACCTGCGGGTGACCTACGGGAAGGTCCTCGCGCTGCGCGAGATCGACCTCACAGTCCGCGAGGGCGAGGTCGTCTCGGTCATCGGGCCGAACGGCGCGGGCAAGACGACGCTCGCGAACACGGTCTCGGGCTTTCTCGACTACGAGGGCAGCGCCGAGTACCGCGGCCGAGAGGTCGCCGACCGGTCGGTCAGCGACCTCGTCTCGGAGGGGCTGATCCACTGTACCGAGAAGCGGGACCTCTTCGGGTACATGACCGTCGACGACAACCTCAGGCTCGGGGCCTACCGCCACGGCGAGGACGCCGACGAGCGCCTCGAGTACGTCTACGACCTCTTCCCCGCGCTGGCCGAGCGCACCGAGCAGAACGCCCGGACGATGAGCGGCGGCGAGCAGCAGATGCTCGCCATCGGCCGGGCGCTGATGGGCGCCCCCGACCTGCTCGTGCTCGACGAACCGACGCTCGGCCTCGCGCCGGTCATATTAGAGGACATCAGCGACGCCATCGAGGAGATCAACGACGAGGGCGTCACCGTCCTGCTCTTCGAGCAGAACGTCACGTTCGCGATGAACCACGCCGACCGGATCTACCTGCTGGAGAACGGCGAGGTCGTCCGAGAGGGTTCCCCCGGGGAGCTCCGCGGGGACGACTACATCCGGGAGTCGTACCTCGGCGGGTGACGCCCGCCTCGCGGTAAACGGGGAGGCTCCCCCGCGTGGAGAGTAGGTCGCCGGACCCCGCGCTTCCCGGCGGTTCCGGGGATCCCAAACAGCTAAACCACTCCGGAGTGGTTGTTTCCCTCAGGCATGGCGAATCTGGTAGTAGACGTCGGCGAGACTGCGGAGCGACGCCCCGACGCGACGGCCATCGGGTTCCGGGACCGCGAGATCACCTACGGCGCGTTCTGGTCACGGGTCGGGCGGTTCGCGGCCGCCCTCCGGGAGCGCGGCGCGGGGGCCGGCGACCGGGTGGGGATCTACCTCCCGAACCTGCCGCAGTTCGTGACCGCCTTCCACGGGACGCTCCGGGCCGGCGGGATCGTCGTCCCGATGAACCCCCAGTACAAGAGCCGCGAGGTCGGCCACCTACTGGCTGACAGCGGGGCGACGGCCGTCGTCACGCTCGCGGACCTCGTTCCCGTCGTCCAGCAGGCCCGCGAGGAGAGCGGGACGGACGTCGAGACGGTCGTCGCCGTCGGCGAGGGCGCGGCCGACGCCGAGGGGGCGACCGACTTCGAGGCGTTCCTCGCCGACGAGGAACTCGACGTCGTCGAGCGCGACCCCGACGACGTCGCCTGTCAGCCGTACACCTCCGGGACCACCGGCAAGCCCAAGGGCGTGTTGCTCACCCACGAGAACCTCGGGTCGAACGCCCGCGCGACGGGCGACCTGATGCCCGGCGGGTTCCGCGAGGACGACAAGATGCTGGGGGTCCTCCCGCTCTTCCACATCTACGGGATGACCGTCACGATGCTCGGCACGCTGTTCAACGGCGCGGCCTACTACCCGATGCCCGCGTGGGACGCCCGGGAAGCCGTCGACCTCATCGAGTCCGAGGGCATCACTATCATGCACGGCGTGCCCGCAATGTACAACGATCTGATCAACCAGCCCGACGCCGAGGAGTTCGACCCCTCCTCGGTTCGATTCGCCAACTCCGGGGGGAGCAGCCTGCCGATCGAGGTGATGCGGCGCTTCGAGGAGCTGTACGACGTCGAACTCTACGAGGGCTACGGGCTGACCGAGACCAGCCCCGTCACCCACGCCAACCGCCCCGGGGAGCGCCGTCCCGGATCTATCGGCAAGCCCATCGACGGCGTCGAGGCGACGATCGTCGACAGGGACTTCGAGCCGGTCGCCCCGGTCGAGGAAGGCCCCGTCGACGAGGAGGAGGTGGACCTCGACGAGATCACGGGCGAACTCGTCGTCGCCGGTCCGAACGTGATGAAGGGGTACTACGAACTCCCCGAGGCCAACGAGGCGGCGTTCACCGAGCGCGACGGGACGCGGTGGTTCCAGACCGGGGACGTCGGCTACCGCGACGAGGACGGCTACTACTACGTCGTCGACCGCGAGAAGCACATGATCAACACCGCGGGGTACAACGTCTACCCCCGGGAAATCGAGGAGCTGCTCTTCGAGCACCCCGCGGTCGCCGACGCCGCCGTCGTCGGCGTCCCCGACGAGCGCCGGGGGGAGACCGTCAAGGCGTTCGTGGTGCCGGCGCCCGACGCCGACGTGACCGCCGACGGGATCCGGGAGTACTGCCTGGAGAACCTCGCGGAGTACAAACACCCCCGCGAGGTCGAGTTCGTCGAGGAACTCCCGCGGACGACGACGGGGAAGGTCCAGAAGTTCGAACTGCGCGGGGAGTGACGACCGCGGCTACCGCCCCCGGATCACTGCTCCGTGACCTCCTCGGCCCGGACGTCGAGATCGTTCAGCCCGATAGTGATCACAGCGAATAGTTTCACCGGCGGTGCCGAAAGACGCCAGGAGAGCGGCTCTCATCACCGGCACGGATCGTCACGGCGGTAAAGACTCGCAGTAATCACCATGAGGATCGCCCGCTGGAGCGCGATAAGACCGACCACGGCGACGATCATCAGAACGCCGTCGGAGAGCCGCGGCAACAGCCCCAGCGCGACGATCAGCGTCGTCGCGCACGCCGGCGGGTGGCGGATATCGAAGTGGAGCATCCCCGAGACCGTCAGGACGATCGCCAGGACGCTGCTGACCGTCAGCCGGAGCCCCGGCAGGGATAGGGGGGCGATCTGCTCGGTGACGATGATCCCCGGCGCGACGAGGTAGTACGCGAGGAGGCCGGCGGCGACCCCCAGGGCGTGACTGCCGATCACCCGCCGGGGGTTGCTCGCCTCGCTGGTGGGAAACATGGCGAGGACGAACGCCGACGGCCCGAGGCTGGGAAACAGCGCGGGCAGCCCCGTCGCCCACGCGAACAGGCCGACGGCGGCGATATGCAGGCCCGTGTGGAGACTCGTCGCGATCCGGGTGTCCATCGCGGATGGAGTTCGCCATCCGTCCTCAAAACGCCCCCGTTTCGGGGTCGAAAGCCGGGTCCGGACGCTGGCGGCCGGTCAGGGGACGACTGTGACCGGGACCGGGGAGTTCTGGACCACTGTCCCCGCGACGCTCCCGAGGACGACCCGGGAGACGCCCGTCCGGCCGCGGCTCCCCATGACGATGGTGTCGGCGCCGCGCTCCTCGGCGACCTCGACGATTGCGTCGGCCGGCCGGCCCTCGACGACCGCCGCGTCGAACTCGCGGCCGCCGGCGCGCTCGCGGGCGGCGTCGAACAGTTCCTCCGCGCGCCGGTCGGCCTCGGTTCGCTCCCCGTAGCCCGACCCGGCCGGGTCGACGACGTTGACCAGCGTGATCTCGGCCTCCGGGAAGTACTCGAGGGCGTACTCCAGCCCGGGCCAGGAGTGCTCGTCGTCGGTCATCGGCACCAGTAGGTGCGGGGCCATGGAGGCGGTACCGCCGGCCGGCAGTTAAGGGTGCTTCCGGTCCGCGGTCGCCGCCTCCTCGCGCCGATCCGTGCCCGTGTCCGTGTCGTCGTCCCGGGATTCAGGCCCCTCGCCCGGCCACTCCCGCTCGTCGTTTCTGACGCCCGCCAGGAGCTTCCGGCGGACCTCCCGGCGGTCGGCCGCGGCGTCGCCGAACTCGTCGCCGCGGACCGTCGGCACGCCCGCCTCGCGGAGGCGGTCGAGGTCCGGCGGCGGGGGCGCCCGGTCGGCCGGTTCGATGAACGCCGCGTCGAGCGTCCGCGCGTAGCTGGCGACACTCGCGTGGAGGCTCTCCAGCAGCGCCTCGTTGGGACGGTGGGCCTCGGGCACCCCGAACCGGAGGATCGTCACCGCCTCCTCGAGGACGGCGACGGCCACCGGCGACGCGTCGTCGATCCCCTCGCTGTGGTAGTAGTGGAGGATGGGATAGGAGAGGTGCTGTTCGGCCAGCGCGTCGAGCTGGTCGCCGAGCGGGTTCAGCGGGAGGTCGAGGTCGTGGAAGTCCCCGCGGCGCTCGTCCCAGCCGCTCCGGACCAGCGCCTCGCCGCGCTTCCCGAGGCCGGTGACGCCGCTGGCGAACGACCGCTTCTCCGAGACCGCCCCCAGGACCGTCAGCAGGTAGGTGACGGACATCGTGGCGATGAGCATCCCCGTCGCGGTCGTGAACGCGGTGGCGATCTGCCAGGGCTCGCCGGCGGGCGCGAAGTCGCCGTTGCCCATCGTGAACATCGAGTAGGCGACGTAGTAGAACCGGCCGGACCACGTCACGGGCTCGGCGTTCCGGGTGTCGATCAGCCCCGGGTCGCCGGCGGCGAACAGCACCGTCCACCCCAGCCACAGCAGGCCGATCCACAGCGAGAGGCTGAGCGCGGTGATGACCGGACCGGAGAGGCTGAGCGCGCGCGGGTGATCCCCGGAGAGCCGCCTGATCCCCGCCCAGGTACCACTCATCAGCGGGGCCGACAGCGGCCCGGCGCCGCCGTCGATCCAGAGGGCGGTCCAGAGAATATCGACGACAGCGGCGAGAAGCAGCGCCGCGCCCACGAGGAGGTAGAGTTCGTTCACGGCGGCGTGCCGGCGGTGCGGTCGCCGGCCGCCCTGGGGATTGCGGTTGCGGCCGACCGCCGACGGGCGCGCCCGGCAGCGGTCGGCGTTCCTCGGTCGATCATACGAACGGTACTCATGGCTGCCGGTTCAGTTCCCGCCTTTCGTGCGAAGCCCGGGGTCGGCACCGACGCCGAATCGACTCGGATCGGTGTCGGCCCGCGGCCGCCGCGTCGCACCGGGCGCGTTCGCGTGCGAACCTATTTGCTCTCCGGCCCTCGTGTGCCTCTCATGAGCGAACCCGACGACGCGGTCGACCTCGCCGTCGAGGACGGCGTCGCGACGGTGACGCTGAACCGGCCGGACGTGCGCAACGCCCTGACCGACGAGGTCTCGGCGGGAATCCTCGACGCGCTCGACGAGATCGAGGACAGCGACGCCCGCGCGGTGGTGCTCACCGGTACCGAGGGGAGCTTCTCGGCGGGCGGGGACATCAGCGCGATGACCGAGCGGCTCTCGGGGGACGTGCCCCTGGCGGAGTCCGTCCGTCACATCCACCGCGACACGAGCCGCGCCATCGAGCGGGTCGCGAAGTTCTACCTGCCGACGGTCGCCAGGATCGACGGCGCGGCCTTCGGCGCCGGGGCGAACCTCGCGCTGGCCTGTGACGTCCAGCTGGCGGGCGCCGACGCGCGGATCGGGTTCGGCTTCCGGCAGGTCGGCCTCGCGGTCGACACCGGTACCTCCTACTTCCTGCCCCGGATCGTCGGTCTCAACAAGGCCAAGGAGCTCGTGTTCACCGGCGAGTTGCTCGACGCCGACGAGGCCGCCGACCTCGGGCTGTTCAACCACGTCTTCGAGGAGGACTTCGAGGCCGAGGTCGAGGCGTTCGTCGAGCGGATCGCACAGGGCCCGACGGTCGCCCTCGAGACGTCCAAGCGCGCGCTCAACCAGGGCTTCGAGCAGTCCCTCGATCAGGCGATGACCCGCGAGGCGGCCCACCAGGCGGCGGTCTTCGAGAGCCGCGACCACGAGGAGGGGGCGACGGCGTTTCTGGAGGGCCGCGATCCCGACTTCGAGGGGCGCTGACGCCCGCGATTCCGGCCGATCGGCGCACTGCACGCCGGCCCGTCCCGTCGAGTTACGGTCGTTCGTGATATTCCGGAGGCTACTTTTCGGTGGAAACCGAGAGGCCGGTATGTCGTTCCAGCTGACGTCAGAGCAGGAAGCCATCCGCGAGGCCGTCCGCGAGTTCGGCGAGAACGAGATCGAACCGGTCGCGCGCGAGCACGACGAGAACAAGGAGTACCCCGAGGGGATCCGCCGAGAGGCCGCGAAGTACGACCTCGTCGCGCCGACCATCGACCAGGAGTACGGCGGCGCGGGGATGGACCTGCTCGACAGCGTTATCGTCACGGAGGAGCTCTGGCGGGCCGACCCCGGAATCGGGTCGGCCGTCGGCAGCGCCGGGTTCGGGACCTCCATGATCCAGCGGTTCGGCGCCGAGTGGATGAAAGAGGAGTGGCTGCCGCCCATCGCCGCCGGCGACGCCGTCTCCTGTTCGTGCATCTCGGAGCCGGCCCACGGGTCGAACGTCGCGGGCATGGAGACCCGCGCCGAGCGCGACGGCGACGAGTGGGTCATCGACGGCACCAAGATGTGGATCACCAACGGCACCGTCGCCGACGTGGCCGTCGTGATGGCCAAGACCACGCCCGACGCCGGCCGGAAGGGGATCTCGGCGATCCTCGTCCCAACCGACACCGAGGGGTTCGAGCCGACCAAGATCGACAACAAACTCGGCATCCGCGCCTCCGACCTCGCGGAGATCAACCTCGACGGCGTGCGCGTGCCCGACGAGAACCTCATCGGCGAGGAGGACGAGGGGTTCTACCAGCTGATGAACTTCTTCGCCGGCGGGCGCGCCGGCGTCGCGGCCCAGGCGGTCGGCGCGGCCCAGGGGGCGCTCGACGCCGCCGTCGAGTACGCCGGCGAGCGCGAGCAGTTCGACCAGCCCATCAGCGAGTTCCAGGCCATCCAGCACAAGATCGCCGAAATGGCGACGAGCGTCGAGGCGGCCCGGTCGCTGACCTACCGGGCGGCCGGCTACGCCGAGGAGGGCGACCGCGAACTCGGGATGAAGTACGCCAGCATGGCGAAGCTGTTCGCCTCCGAGCGGGCCGTCGAGGTCGCCGACGAGGCGATCCAGGTGTTCGGCGGTGCCGGCTACGTCACCGACCACCCCGTCGAGCGCTACTACCGCGACGCCCGGATCACGAAGATCTACGAGGGGACCAGCGAGATCCAGAAGAACATCATCGCCGACCGCCTGTTATGAGCGGCGCGGACGTCGACCACGAGACCTGGAGCGACCAGCAGGAGACCGCCGTCGTCGAGGTCGACGGTCACGCCCTCGAGATGGCCTACCGCGACAGCGCGGCGCTGGGCGGCCAGGGCGAGGCGCCCGTGGTCTTCCTGCACGGCATCCCGACGTGGTCGTACCTCTGGCGGCGGATCGCGCCGCCCCTGGCGTCGGAGGTGCGGACCATCGTCCCCGACCTCGTGGGCTACGGCGGGAGTTCCCGCGGCGAGGGGTTCGACCGGTCGATCCGCGCCCAGGAGCAGGCGCTCGCGGGCCTGCTCGACGAACTCGATCTCGACTCGGTCTCGCTGGTCGCCCACGACATCGGCGGCGGCGTCGCCCTGCGCTACGCGGCGCACAACCCCGACGCCGTCGAGAAACTGGTCGTCTCGAACGCCGTCTGCTACGACTCCTGGCCCGTGGAGTTCATCTCCGGGCTGGGGCTCCCGGGCACGGAGGACCTCGACGAGGAGTTCGAGGGGAAACTCGACTACGCCTTCGCCGAGGGGACCTACGGCGACGCCGACCCCGCGTTCGTCGAGGGGATGAAAGCACCCTGGCTCGTCCCGGAGGGCAAGCGGGCGCTGGCCCGCGCGGCGGTCGCGACCAACACCAACCACACCACCGAGATCGACTACGGCGCGATCGACGCCGACCTCCTGTGTCTCTGGGGGGAAGACGACGTCCTCCAGCCCATCGAGTACGGCGAGCGCCTCGCCGAGGAGGTCGGCGGCGACCTCCACCCGCTGGCGGACTCCTATCACTGGGTCGTCGAGGACCGCCCGGAGGCCTACCGGACGGCCTGCCGGGAGTTCCTCGTGGACTGACAGGACCTCCGGACGATCGAAACAGGAAGGAGGGCCGGGCCGCATGGCCTGCCTATGAGTTCCCCCGAGAACGGCGACCGCGAGGACGGCCAGACGCCGCCCGACTGGGAGTTCAAGCAACGCGACGTCTACATCCTCCAGGAGCTGTCCAACGACCCACAGCTGTCGCTGCGCGACCTCGCGGACATCCTCGAGGAGAAGTACGACATCGACGTCTCCCACGTCACCGTCAGCGAGTCGATCCGGGGGATGCGCGAGGAGGGAGTCTTCCGGGAGGCGATCGTCCCCAACGAGGAGTACTTCATCTTCGGGATGTTCGAGTTCAAGCTCAACCCGGAGCACTTCGACGAGACGTGGCGCGAGGCCCTGAAGGCGATCCGGAGTTCGCCGAACACGCTGTTCATGTTCCTCTCGGACGGGGAGTACCAGTGGAAGTCGATCATGATGTTCCCCGACCGGCGCTCCGAGTCGAAGTGGATCCACGACTTCTACAAAGAACACGGCGACTCGGTCCAGAACATCCGCAACAGCGTCGTCCACAACGTCCTCAAGTTCCGGACCGACCCCGAGATCCTCGGATCGCTCTACGAGGGGCCCCCGGACTGAGGCAGCCGTCCTCGCGGCTCGCTGCCGCCGTCACGGGAAGCTTTTGCGGGCGCCGGCCGAACTGGTCGGTATGGCAACCGCCTCGCGGTTCGACCGGTTCAGCGACCGGCTGGTGACAGTCGTCGCCATGGCGCTGCTCGGGTTCGGCGGGCTCGCCGTCGGCATCGTCTCGCTGACGGCCGCCGCCGTTGGACTCCAGTCCGCCGGCGTCGAACTGACGCCCCTCCGGCAGATCGTCCTCTCGCTGACGTTCATTCAGGGTGTCGGTCTCGCCGTCGTCGGCCTGGCCTACGTCGCCGTCCGGGACCGGGCGGGACTGATCGGGGTCCGGGTCCCGACCGGGAGGGACCTGCTGTGGGTCGCTGCCGGCGTCGTCGCCCTGTTCGTGCTCGTGTTCGCCGCCGGCCTCCTGCTGCAGGCGCTCGGCCTCGAGTCCAACCAGAACGCCGTCGTCGACCTGGCCCGGCAGGACCCCTCGATCCTGCTGGTGATGATCCCCGCGGCCTTCCTCGTGATCGGCCCCGCCGAGGAACTGCTCTTCCGCGGGATCATCCAGGGGCGGCTCCGGACGGTGTTCGGACCGGCCCCGGCCATCCTCGTCGCCAGCGTCATCTTCGGACTCGCCCACCTCCCCGCCTACGCCGGCGGGTCGGGCGACGTCTCGGCCGTCGCCGTTCCGGTGGGACTGCTGTCGGTGCTCTCGGTGATCTTCGGAGTCGCCTACGAGCGGACCGGCAACCTCGTCGTCCCGGCGCTGATCCACGGCGCCTACGACGCCATCCTGTTCAGCCTGCTGTACTTCGTCCTCCGGTACGGCGGCGGAGCGACCGCGGGCGCGCTGGCGGTCTGAGCGCCGGACCGAGACCGCGTGGCCATCGAGCGGCGGGAGACAGGAGACGGGGCCGCCGATCCGAAACCACGGGCGTGTGTATCCTTATCACAGTCCCGTCCTAACCGGCCACTCATGCACGACGTGATCGTGGTCGGCGGCGGCCCCGCCGGCCTGAGCGCGGCGCTGTTCACCGCGAAGAACGGCCTCGACACGGTCGTCTTCGACACCGACGACACCTGGATGCACAAGGCCCACCTGTTCAACTACCTGGGGATCGGCTCGGTCGGCGGCGACGCCTTCCTGGACGCGACCGGCGGCGGCGACCACGGGGCGTCGTACCTCGTGCTGGCGACCGGCACCGACCGCGGCCTCGCCGAGGACCTGGGCTGTGCGTTCACGGATCAAAGTGTCGTCGACGTGGACGTGACCATGGAGACGAGCGTCGAGGACGCGTACGCGACCGGCGCGATGGTCCGCGCCGAGGAGTGGCAGGCGATCATCTCGGCGGGCGACGGGGCGGCCGCGGCGCTGAACGTCCTCACGAAGGAGCGCGGCGAGCACTTCCACGACTTCGACACGCCCGGCGACGCCGACGAACTGTTCGGCGACCTCGCCGCGGGCGGCGAGTAGCGTCCGGGGGTGCGACCCCGGAGCGGTCGGACCGCTCGGCGCTCAGACGAGCAGCGACTTGAGCTGACAGGAGAGGACGACCTCGCCGTCCTGGGTGGCCACCTCGGCGTCGTAGGTGACGACGCCGTTGCCCACGGGGTGGTCGCGGGGCTCCTTGTCGGCGACCTCCAGTTCCGCGTGAACGGTGTCCCCGATGAACGTCGGCGCGCGGAACCGCAGGCGATCGACCCCGTAGAAGGCGACGACGGCCTCCTGCTCGCGGTCGCTGCGGTTCTGCCAGAGCAGCCCTGTCATGATCGAGAACACCAGCGCGCCGTGGACGATCCGCTCGCCGTACTCCGAGTCGGCCATCGCCTCCGCGTCGGTGTGGAGGTGGTTGAAGTCGCCGCTGACGCCGGCGAAGTTCGTCACGTCGGCCTCCGTGATCGTGCGCCCGCGGGTGACCGTCCGGTCGCCGACCTCGGTGGTCGCGAAGACGCCGTCCGCTTCGGAGTCGCTCACGCGTCGTCACCTCCGTCGGCGTCGTCGCCGTCGCCCTCGCTGTCGTCGCTCCGGAACAGCCGGTACGTGGTCCCGCCGGTCGCGACGGTCACCTCGTCGCCGTGGGGGTCGACCCCGGTCACCGTCGACTCGGTGACGCCCATCGTTCCGCCGGCCCGGACCACGCGCGCCTCGGCGTGCAGGTCGCCGGTCGCCGGCCGGACGTACCGCACGTTGAGGTCCGTCGTCGAGAGGCGCGCGTCGGCGCCCAGTTGCGACCGGAGCGCGAACCCGCTGGCCGTGTCGATCAGCGTCGCCGCGATGCCGCCGTGCATCGACTCGTTGGCGACGTTCGTGAACTCCTCGTCGAACGGGATCCGGACCGTCGCCCTGCCGTCCCCGACGGACACGAGTTCGAGGTCGAGCAGTCGGAAGAGCCCGTGGTCCGCGGCCTCCGCCCGGAGGTCCGCGGCCAGGGGTCCGTCGTCGGCGTCGGCCACGCTCACTTCCCCTCGAAGTCGGGGTCGCGGTCCTCGGCGAACGCCGCGGCGCCCTCCTCGTGGTCCTCGGTGCCCAGGAGCAGCCCGAACGCCTGAGCCTCCATCTCCAGGCCCGACCGGAGGTCGGCCTCGCGGCCGGCGTCCATGACCCGCTTTGCCTTCCGGAGCGCGACCGGCGGCCCCGCCAGCAGGTCCTCAAGGAACTCCTCGACGGTCGCATCGAACTCGTCGTCCGGGACCGCGCGGTTGATCAGCCCCCAGTCCTCGGCGGTCGCGGCGTCGATGCGCTCGCCCCGGAAGACGAGTTCCTTCGCGCGGGCGTCGGTGAGCATCCGCATCGCGCGCTGGGTGCCGCCGCCGCCGGGGATCAGGCCGAGGTCGATCTCCGGGAAGCCGAACTCCGACCCCTCGGTGGCGATCCGCAGGTCGCAGGCCAGCGCGAGTTCGTGGCCGCCGCCCAGGCAGTAGCCGTCGATCTTCGCCAGCGTCGGCCGCGGGTAGTTCGCGACGGCCTCGAACAGCTCCGTGACCTCCTTCTCGTGGGGCTCGATCCCCGAGAACCCGGAGATGTCCGCGCCCGCCGAGAACGCCCGGTCGCCGGCCCCCTCGAAGGTGACCGCGCGGACCTCCTCCTCGGGGGTCGTCTCCAGCAGGTGGACGACCTCGTCCATCAGGTCCCGGTTGAGCGCGTTGAGCCGCTCGGGACGGTCGAGGACGACCGCGAGGTGCCCGTCTTCCAGTTCGTAGTCGATCGCGTGGTAGCTGCGATCGCCGCCGTCGCCGTACTCGTAGAACCCCTTCCCGGCGTCCTCGCCGGTCTCGCCCGACTCGACGAGGCCGACGAGGTAGCCGGCTGGCTCGTAGCGGTCCTCGCCGGTCTCCTCGTGGAGCGCCCGGAGCTTCTCGAGGATCGCGTCGAGGCCCTCCCTGTCGGCCCGCCGGCAGGGTCCCTCGGGGAAGCCGGCGCCGAGGCGCATCCCCGTGTCGACGGCCTCGGCGGTGGCGACGTCGTCGCCGATGAGCTTCGCCGCCTCGTTGACCATCCGGGCCTCGATACGCAGCGTGTCGAAGCCCTCGCCGTCGCCTTTCTCGTAGTCGGGGCCGTCGCCGTCCTCGTAGTCGTAGTAGCCGCTCCCGGTCTTCCGGCCGAGTTCGTCGGCCTCGACTTTCCCCTCGACGATCGGCGGGATCGGCCGACCGGCCTCCTTGCGGACGTTGTAGCCGATGTCGATGCCGGTGAGGTCGCTCAGTTCGAACGGTCCCATCGGGTAGCCCCGCCGGTGGACCATCGCGGCGTCTGCCTCCCGGACCGTCGCCTCGTCGGCCGAGACCATCCAGGCGGCCTCGTCCATGAACGGGCCGAGCACGGAGTTGACGACGAAACCGTTGACGTCCTTCCGGACGTAGATCGGCGTCTTGCCCAGCGACTCGACGAACTCGTAGGCCGTCTCGGCGGTCTCGTCGCTGGTCTCCTCGCCGTAGATCACCTCGACGAGGTCCATCTTCACCGGCGGATTGAAGTAGTGAGTGCCGACGACCTTCTCGGGGCGGGAGGTGACGCTCGCGATCTCCGTGATCGACAGCGAGGAGGTGTTGGTCGCCAGGATCGCCCCCTCGGACGCCAGTTCGTCGAGGTCGTCGAAGACGTCCTTCTTGAGGTCCATCTGCTCGGGGGCGGCCTCGACGACGAAGTCGGCGTCCTCGACGGCCGCCTCGAGGTCAACCGCCGTCGAGACCCGGGCCAGCACGTCCTCGGGGGACTCCTCGAGGACGCCGTTGTCCTCGAGCTTCTCGAGGCTCCACTCGATCTCCTCGTAGCCCTCCTCGACGATCTCCTCCTCGATGTCGCGCATCACCACGTCGTAGCCCGCCAGGGCGACGACCTCGGTGATTCCGTGACCCATGTTACCGGACCCCAATACGGCGACGCGCTCGATGTCGTCAACCTCCATAGAGCGAGGGGGCGCCGCGGGCGGCTTAATACCACCGGGGACGCTTTCAGGTGACAGCCCGACGTCCCCCTGCGGTAACGCTGGCAGGCGACGGACCGGAGAGCCGAACGACGGAAGGACCGGACCAGGCGGGTCGGCGATCGGCCGGCGCTCGCGCGGACCCGGGCTCGGATCGCGTCCTCCGGGACGCGGGCCGCGGGGCGCCCTTCGAAACGTTGAAACCCGCTTTCCGACTCTATTCGTCCATGGAACTCCGGGTCATCGACAACGAGCCGACGGAGCTCTCGATCGAGATCACCGACGAGGACCACACGTTCATGAACGTCCTGAAGGGGGCGCTCCTCGAGACCGAGGGCGTCGACGCCGCGACCTACGACGTCAACCCCGAGCAGTCGGGCGGTCAGACCGAGCCCATCCTCACGATCAAGACCGAGGAGGGGACGGACCCGCTCGACGCGCTGGGCGACGCCGCGAACAACGTGAAGGAGAAGGCCTCGTCGTTCCGCGAGAGCTTCGAGGCGGCGGCCTGACCGACCGCTCGCGCCCGGTATCGTTGTAGCTGTTCTGCCGGTCCGCGCGACCCGCGCTTACCCGGACGCCGACACGGTCCACGCCCCGTGGTTGGGGCACCAGAAGGTGGCCTTCCGGACGCGCGGCGAGTCGTCCCCGCAGTCCGGACAGTCGAGCGTGTCGGCCTCGTAGTCGGTGGACGCGCCCATCTCGCCGTAGACGGTCCGCCAGCCGGCGCTGGGGGAGGTGCGCTCGTCAGGCATCCGCTCGCCCGCAGCGCCAGCACCCCTCGCGGAGGGCGCTGTCGGTCGATTCGAGGCCGCACCGCTCGCAGCGGTAGTAGTAGTGATCCAGGCGGCCGTGGCGGTCGTACCCGGGATGCGGGCCGCTGATCCGGGGGGAACCTGTCGGCTCGTGGCCGTGTGCGGTGTCTGCGTGCATGGTGAAAGTCGGGTGCTGGTGACACCCGGATGCGGACTCGTGATCTCCCGTCCCCCGGCGGAGGCGCGACGCCACCACCGTCCAGTTCGGCCCCTCCGGGCGTCGGGGAGACAGGCGAAGGGAGGGGTCTGACGTGTAAAAGGGGGCGGCTAGCTCGGTGAAAGTGAAACGTGGGAAGGCGTCAGAAGCGTCCCAGAGCGCGGCCTGGACTTCGTACGGTCAGTTCCACCGGGAGGAGAGAGACCGGTGGAGCGCGCCGCGGGGTCGTCCGACCGGGAGATCCGCCCGCTCGTTCGGCCCCTCACTCCCGGACGACCCGACAGGTGTCGCCCCCTCGCGGGCGATGTCCCGGACTCGCGATCGGTGCTCTCGCCGGGCGCCCGGGTCGAACTGCGGGCGGACGCGGTCTCGGTCTCGGCCTCGGCCTCGGTCGCCTCGCCGACGTCGATCCCGAGGTCGTCGGTCGCCCGCTCTAAGTCGGCCGCGTCGGGCGGGACGTCCTCGTCGGTCCGTCTCGGCCGCCGGTTCCTTCTCCAAGACGCGAGCGCCGCGGAATACGTCCGCGTGCGAACACCGGCGGAGCCCGCCGGAACGAACAGGATCCTTCGAGAAAGCCCCCGCGCCCCCGCTACAGCCGGATCGGGAGTCCTCGGTCGGCGAGGTATTCCTTGGTCTCGCGGATCGAGTACTCGCCGAAGTGGAAGATGGAGGCGGCGAGGCCGGCGTCCGCACCGGCCTCGGTGAACACCTCGTACATGTCCTCCGGACCGCCACACCCCGATGAGGCGATGACCGGCGTGGAGACGGACTCGCAGACCGACCGGGTCAGCGGGATGTCGTAGCCGTCCTTGGTCCCGTCGGCGTCGATGGAGTTGACGAACAGTTCGCCCGCGCCGCGCCTCTCGGCCTCGCGGGCCCACTCGACGACGTCGACGCCGGTGCCCTCGCGGCCCCCCTTGACGGTGCACTCGAACCAGCACGACTCCCCGTCGACGGTCGCGTAGTGCTCGCCGCCCTCGTCGTAGCGTCGGCGCGCGTCGACGCTGATGACGATACACTGGCTGCCGAAGGCGCCCGCGCCCTCCGTGATCAGCTCCGGGCGCTCCAGCGCGCCGGTGTTGATCGACACCTTGTCCGCGCCCGCCCGCAGCGTCTCCTTGACGTCGGCCCGGGTCCGGATCCCGCCCCCGACGGTCAGCGGGATGAACACCTCGTCGGCGACCCCTTCGACGACGCCGAGCATCGTCTCGCGGCCCTCGGCGCTCGCGGTGATGTCGAGGAGGACGAACTCGTCGGCGCCGGCCTCGTTGTACCGGCGGGCCATCTCGACCGGATCGCCGGTGTACTGGAGATCCTCGAAGTTGACGCCCGTGTAGACGGCGGCGTTCCCGTCCTCGTCGAGGTCGACGTCGATACACGGGATGATCCGCTTGGTCAGGGTCATCTGATGGGACCGGGTACGCGGTCTGCCCTCAAATGGGGTCCGATCGGGCGCGAACTCCCGTCGCGGCCTCGAACCGCCGCGGCGACCGCCTCGACGGACGCGCGAGCCCCGATCCCGTCTCGTACCGGATTATTTCTATCGTAATTACGCACGATCGGTCCTTGCTTGTGCATAACTAACACCGTGTCGGGAGAGCGCGGGTGCATGCGGACTGACTACTCACGATTCGCCGCCGTACTGATCGCCGCCCTCGTCGTCGCCTCGTTCGGCGTGGCCACGGCGAGCGGACTCCCGCAGGCCGGGCCCGGTCAGAGTACGGGCGCGAGCGCCGAGGCTGCGGGCGCCGTCCAGGACGACGATAGCGATAACGACCCGCTGCGCGTCGTCGGTATCGACCTCGACCAGCGGACGGTAGCGCAGGGCGAGACCGTGACGGGCGAGGTGACGATATCGAACCGGGGCAGCGAGGCCGACACCAGCGACGTCGAGGTAACCTTCGGACAGTTCCTGGGAGAAGAGGGAGAGTTCGCGGGCAGAGCGGAGCACACGGCCACCCGCGAGGTGTCGCTCGACCCCGGCGAGGAGACGACTTTCGAGTTCGAACTCTCGACCGAGAACCTCCCGCCTTCCGACGCTCCCGCGGAGTACGGGGTCTTCGCCATGGTCGAGGAGGGCGGCCACATGGAGTTCACGGCCCTCGACGTCGTGCCCGGCGGTGACGGGACGGTCCACTACCAGGTCGACTTCATCCAGGGCACCAACCAGAACTACCTCGGGCCGGCGGGTGCGAACCAGTTGACGAACGCCTTCTACGGCGATCAGGACCGGCTGATCCGCTACCTCCACGGCTCGACCGACGAGGCCGTCACCCGCGGCGGGTCGCCGGGGCCGGACGCCCTCGCCGACGAGTACGACGACTGCGTCGACAGCGGTTACATCTCCGTGAACAACGGCACCGCGTCGGTCACCTTTACGGTCGAGGAGGGCTGCGAACTGCGGCTGACGCTGGTGGCCTACGTCAAGCCGGGACCGGGGTTCGACGAGGCGTATCTCCAGCGGTCCTTCGACCGCGGCACGGAGGTCTTCGGACCGGGGACGCACACGCTGACGGCCCAGCTCCCGACGGAGGACAACTACTCGGAGCTACGCCTGAGAGACTCGTAGCTGAGTCTCCGCGCCGTCGCTCCGACTCGTACCGGACGCGTCCTCCCGGCGGTCCGGTCCGGGACGGCCGCGGGCGCGGGCACTCCGACAGGGCAAAGTAGCCGCCCCCGCGAGAGGTTCGTATGGCCGAAGACAGCGCGGCGAGCGACCCGCGGACGAGCGAGGAGGGCGGCGCCGACGCGCCCGGCGAGAGCGAAGCGCTCGAGACCGACGACCACTCCGATCCCCACGAGCAGACGCCCGAACCCCGTCCGGACCACCGCCAGACCGCCCCGCAGGGACCGTACACGTCCCGACAGACCGGGATCGGCTCCCTCATCGTGGTCCTCGGGATGGTGCTCGTCTTCGTCGTCCCCGTCGTCCTGACGCTGTGAGCCGAGCAGTGAGCGGGGGTCTCGCTCGCGCCCGCGGACGGGACTGCCGCTTCTACCGCCGCTGCCACTGACGGGCCGGCCGGCGCGTCCGCCAGTCGCTGGCCGCCCGCGCCCGCTCGACGCCGGAGCCGTCGCTCGATCCCCGGGCGGCCCGCAGGTATTTGTTCGGGGGTCGCCAACCCGGAGTGAAGATGGCCGAGGGACCGGAGTGGTTCGCGGTGGGGTTGCTCGTCGCCGCCTTTCTCCTCGTCGCGGGGACGGTCGGCGGGGTCACGTCGCCCTCGCCCGGGGAGACGTCCCCGCCGAGTTCTCACGCGGTGTCCGACGACCCGCTGCTCGTCGAACTGCGCGACGACGGGGAGCCCGCCCACCACCTCTGGCCGTACACCAGCAGGCGGAAGACCTTCGACAGCAGGACGCTGGGGATCAACGTCGTCGTCTACGAGGACCCCGTCATCGTCCGGCGGGCGATGGCCGGGGGGACCGCCATCGAGTGGATCCCGGCCAACAACACGACGACCGACGCCGACGCCGAGACCCACTCTATCGAGATCGACGGGCGGGGGATCGCGTGGAGCGACGCCGAGGGCGCGGTGCGGTACACCTACGTCGAGACGAGCGACGGCGAGAAGCGGTGGCTGCGCGAACGCTTCCAGGTCCGGGACGGCCCCTACCTCGGCTCGCGGGACCACATCCGCGCCTACGGGGTCCGCGACGGCGGCTGGACGGCCATGCAGGCCCACACCGAACACTGGGACTGGTTCCGCCTGCGCCACAGCGTCTCGGGAGTGACGGACGCACAGCAGCGCGTCGAGATGGACTTCATGGAGGCGCGGTTCGTCGACGACGTCGCCCGGAGCTACTACGGCAACGGCGACACCGCCGACGACGACGGCTGGGTGACGGTCGTCTCGCTGGACGGGCGGCTGGCGGTCCTGGGGGCGGTCCTGGGGGCCGTCGCCCTCCCCTCGCGGCGGGAACTCCGCGAGCGGTTCGACGTCACCGACCTCCGAGAGGTCGCCGACGCGCTCGCGCCGCTGCTCGTTCCCGGGGCCCTGTATCTCGGCGTCCGCCTCGGCGGAATCGCGCTGGAGACGACCACCGGCGCGCCGCCGAAACTCATCGCCGCCACGCTCTACCCGGTGATCGCCGTCGGCGTCCCGGGGTTCGCGTTCGTCCTCCCGCGACGGCGGGCCCGGATCACTGCCTTCGTGCTGGTCGCCGCCGGCCTCAGCGCCGCGTTCTTCGCGGACTACCTCCTGTTGGGCATCGACGTGCTCTCGCTGCGGTCGATCCACTACCGCGGCGCCGTGGTGCTCTCGGCGGGGCTGGTCGCCGCCGGCGGCGCGGACGGACGCGACCGCGAGATCGCCGCCACGGGCGTCGTCTGCTGGTTAGCGACCCTCGTCGCCCCGCTGGTCGGCGCGGTCTGAGACCGCACGACCACACGAGTTATATTTCCAGGTGATCTCGTTTCGTGACGGTCGACGATTCGGAGTCCATCTGTGGGTACTGTACACATGGAATTGAAGACGCAGACGACGACGCGCCGAGCCCTCCTTCGCGGCGCCGCGAGCCTCTCGCTCGCAGCGACGGCCGGGTGCGTGGGCGACCTCCGGAACGTGGTCGGTCGCGACCAGTCCGACCGCGTCTCGCTGCGCGTCAAGACGCTCCCGACTGACTCGGACCCCCACGCGATCCACGTGGCCCGCCGGCTCACGAACGCGCTCGAGGCGGTGGGCGCGGAGGTGGAACTGCTCCCGATGGTCGAGGAGGAACTCTACCGCGACGTGCTGATCAACCACCAGTTCGACCTCTACGTCGCGCCGTTTCACGGCGAGCGGGACCCGGACTTCCTCCGGCCGCTGTTTCACTCCCGGTACGCCAGCGAGCGCGGCTGGCAGAACCCTTTCGGCTACTCCGATCTCGAACTCGA
The DNA here is from genome assembly GCA_003021975.1 of Halobacteriales archaeon QS_5_70_17. GTDB lineage: Archaea > Halobacteriota > Halobacteria > Halobacteriales > Haloarculaceae > Halomarina. The sequence goes on from PXRR01000053.1 coordinate 63,318, forward strand.
CGACCTCCTGGAGCGCCAGCGCCGGACCGCCGGCGACACGCGCCGGTCGATCGTCGCAGACGCCCAGACGGCCGTCGCGGAGGCCCAGCCTTGCACCGTCGTCGCGTTCGCCGACGAGATCCTCGCGGCCCGCGACGACCGGTTCGCCGGCTGGCGGCACGTGCGCCCGACGCGTTCGCTGGCCTACCTGGCGGTCCGATCCGTCGACGGGGCCGGTGAGGCCGGCGAGGCCGACGGGCAGTCGACTCTGACCGCGCTGTTGCGCGACAAGCGGCCGACGCGCAACCTCAATCCGATCGCCGTCGAGCACCGCCGCCGGGGGACCGTCACTGGACTGCTCTACGACGCCCTCGGGACGTGGTACGGCGGCGACGTCGAACCGTGGCTGGCCGCCGACTGGCGCTGGGACGTGCACGACGACGGCGGCCAGCACGCCACTATCCCGCTGCGGGAGGCGCGGTGGCACGACGGCGAACCGGTGACGGCCGGCGACGTCGCGTTCACCTACCGGTTCCTCTCCGACACCTCTCTCGGCCGGGCGGACTCTCCGGTCCCGACCGAGCGCTTCCGCGGGGAGGCCTCGCTCGTCGAGGGGGTCTCGGCGATCGACGAGCGGACCGTCGGGATCGCCTTCGGGGAGACCACCAAGGCGGTCGCCCGGCGGGCGCTGACGGTGCCGATCCTCCCCGAACACGTCTGGAGCGAGCGGACGGGGTCGGCGTCGGTCGCCGGCGTCGAGGTCGACGAGGGGACGACGACCGCCCTCGTCACCGACAACCTCGAGGCCGTCGGCAGCGGCCCCTTCGAGGTCCGAGAGGTCGAGACCGACCGCAGGGTCGTCCTGACGGCCGCCGCCGAGCACTTCTCGGAATCGATCGGCGGTTCACTCGGGACGGTCGTCGGCGCCGTCCCCTACGATCGACTGGTCTTCCGGCCGCTGCCCTCCGACGAGGTCGCCGTCGAGACGCTCGCGGCCGGCGACGCCGACGTCGTCGCGAGTTCGCTCGGTCCGGGCGCCGTCCCCCAGGTGGGCTACGCCGACGCCGTGAACCTGATCGTCAAGCCCTCCCGGACGTTCTACCACGTCGGGTACAACACGCGGCGGGCGCCGCTGTCGAACCCCCGATTCCGGCGTGCGGTCGCGCGCCTGATCGACAAGGGGGCCGTCGTCGACGACGTCTTCGACGGCTACTCCCGCCCCACCGCCAGCCCCGTCGCGGACCGGGACTGGATCGCGCCCGCCCTCGAGTGGTCGGGGGAGGACCCGGTGCTCCCGTTCGCGGGCGAGAACGGGGAACTCGACGTCGAGAGCGCCCGCCAGGAGTTCGTCGACGCGGGCTACAGCTACCACGACGGCGGGCTCTACGCCCGGTGATCCCCGTGCAGTTGGGCGACGTCCCCGTCGGACTGCTCGCCGTCCTCCTGCAGGTCGTCGCCATCTGCGGGGCGATGCTGGCGGCGGCGGCGCTGCTCGTCGTCGGACCCCGCCGACTCGTCCGGACTGGCCGGGAGGTCCCCGATCGACTGCGGGCGGTCGCACCCAGCCTCGTCCTGCTCGGCGCCGTCCTGCTGGTGAACAAGGTCGCCCGCGACTACGGGCCGGGGGTCTCCTGGACCATCGGCTGGAACGTCACCGGGATCATCTTCGGGATCGAGGGGACCTTCGTCGCGTGGGTCCAGTCGCTTGCGACGCCGCCGCTGACGGCGTACTTCTCGTTCGCGTACGTCTACGGCTACGTGTTCCTGCTGGTCTTCCCGCTGATCGCGTACCTCTCGCTGTCGGACCCGGACCCGCTGCGCCGGACGGCGGTGGCCTACGCGCTCAACTACGCCATCGGACTGGCCTGTTACGTCGTCTTCGTCTCCTACGGGCCGCGCAACCTGATCCCGGACCTCGTCGATCCGTTGCTGTACAGCAACTACCCGACCTCGCGGCTGCTCACGCAGGAGGTGAACCGGAACACGAACGTCTTCCCCTCGCTGCACACCTCGCTGTCGGTGACCGTCGCCCTGCTGGCCCGGGAGACCCGCGATCGCTACCCGCTGTGGACGCCGATCGCGGTCGCGCTGGCCGCGAGCATCGTGATCGCGACCGTCTACCTGGGCATCCACTGGGGGATCGACGTGCTCGCCGGGATCGCGCTCGCAGTCGGCAGCGTCAGGGGCGCGCGCGCCCTCGTCGACCAGAACGCCCCCGGCGAGCGCCCGGCGTGGCTGGACGCGCTCGTCGCCCGCTTCGGGTAGTCCGGCCGGCGGCCCGCGCTAGTCGAGTTCCCGTTCGAGGACCCTCCGCAGGTCGCGGATCTCCGCGGCGTCGTAGGAGAGGTGCTCCCCGCCGACCGTCAGTGCGAGCCGTCCGGACCTGTCGGCCTTGCCGACGGCGGCCACCGGCGCGATTCCCCCGAAGGCCGCCCGGACCGCCCCGGGGTCGGTCGTCTCGATCACCGCGCGTCCCGGGCGCTCGTTGAAGAGTAGCTCCGCCGGGGAGGCGGCGCCCGCCAGTTCGACCGCCGCGCCCGCCTCGCCGACCATCTCGGCGAGGGTCACCGCGAGGCCGCCGTGGCTGACGTCGTGGACGGCGAGGGTCCCCTCGTCGGTCGCCGCGTCGGCGAGCGCGTCGACGAGCGCCGGGGGGCGTCGGGCCGATCGGTCCCGTCCTCGGCCGCGTCGGCCAGCGCCGGGTCGCCGACGACCAGCACCGTCCCGCTGCCGTCGAATGCCGCCGACGGGGCGTCGTAGCCCGGCCGCGTCCCGACCATCGCCACCGTCGGGGTCGGCGGGATCGGGCCGCTGGCGGAGTCGTTGTACAGCGAGACGTTACCGCCGACGACCGGCACGTCGAGGTCGGCGCACATCTCGGCGAGGCCGTCGACGACCGCCCGGAAGCCGCCGTAGACCTCCGGCTTCTCGGGGTTACCGCCGTTGAGGCAGTCGACTGCCGCGAGCGGCCGCGCCCCGACCGACGCGAGGTTCGTCGCGTTCTCCAGGGCGACGGCGCGCGCGCCGTCGTAGGGGGCGGCGGTCGTCCAGTTCGGGTCCGCGCCGGCCGACAGCGCCAGGCCCACGCCGGTTCCCTCGACCGCCCCGGGGACGGCCTCCCGGAGCGCGAGCAGGGCCGCGTCGTCGCCGGGGGGAACGGCCGTCCGCATGCCGACCTCGTGGTCGTACTGGCGGTAGACCCAGCGCTTGCTCGCGGGGGAGGGGCTGGCGACGACGGCCTCGAAGGCCGTCGCGACGGCCGGCGCGGGGTCGGGCAGGGCCCGGTCGGGCCGGGTCGGCTCCTCGCTCGCGAGGTCGTTGGTCGGCGCACCGTCGGCGAGGAACTCGGCGGGCGCGTCGACGACCGTCTCGCGCTCGCCCTCCCCGCCGGCGAACGTGCAGACGTAGTTGCCCTCGGTCACCTCGCCGATGACCGAACAGCCGAGGTCGAACCGCTCGGCCAGTTCCCGCACGCGGTCGACGTCCCCCGGGCGGACCTCGTAGCACATCCGCTCCTGGGACTCCGCGAGCAGGATCTCGAGGGCGTTCATGTTCGGTTCGCGCTGATGGACCCGGTCGAGATCGATCCGCGCGCCCAGTCCGCCCTTCGCGACGAGTTCCGAGGAGGCGCCCCCGAGGCCGGCCGCGCCGAGGTCGCGGGCCGACTCGACGAGCGACTCGTCGATCAGCGCCTCGTTGCACTCGATCAGGCGCTTCTCGGCGTAGGGGTCGCCGACCTGCACCGCCGGGCGGTCCTCGGTCTCGGCGTCCTCGCCGAGGTCCTCGCTGGCGAAACTCGCCCCGCCGAGGCCGTCCCGGCCGGTCGCGTTGCCGACGAGCACCAGCTCGTTCCCCGGGCGCTTCGCCTCGGCGGTGACCAGCCGGTCCGGCGAGAGCAGGCCGACGCAGGCGACGTTCACCAGCGGGTTTCCCTCGTAGCGCTCGTGGAAGGCGACGCTGCCCGCGACGGTGGGGACGCCGATGGAGTTGCCGTAGTCCGCGATGCCCTCGACGACCCCCTCGAAGAGGTACCGGGAGTGCTCGCGGTCGAACTCGCCGAAGTACAGCGAGTCCGCCAGCGCGATCGGGTACGCGCCCATGCTCATGGTGTCCCGGACGATGCCGCCGACGCCGGTCGCCGCGCCGTCGTAGGGGTCGACGTACGAGGGGTGGTTATGGCTCTCGACGCCGAGAGTCACGTAGACGTCGTCGTCGCGACAGGGGACGGCGACGACGGCGGCGTCGTCGCCCGGTCCGACGACGACCCGCTCGCTCTCGCTCTCGAAGGCGGTCAGCAGGGGCCGCGAGGAACGGTACGCGCAGTGCTCGCTCCAGAGGTTCTCGAAGAGCGCCGCCTCGGCCGGGGTCGGCTCCCGTCCGAGCTCCTCGTCGACGAGCGCGCGGTCGTCCGGTGAGAGGCTCATTCACTTCCCTGGTGGTGGACCCCGGATTTGTGCGTTTCTATGTGCACGTTCGTGTATGGATACTCGTCGGGCACCGGCCGACGCCGGTCGGCCCTCGACGGGCGATCCGTCGGGCGCGTCGTGCCCCCGAAGCGCCGATACCGGACCGCTTTTTTCGGTGGTTGCCGAAGGGTCACGCGTGCTATCGGTCGAGCTCCACTCCCACTCGGACCTGTCCTACGACGGCCGCGACCCGATAGAACTCCTCCTCGAACAGGCCGCGGCCGTCGGCCTCGACGCGCTGGCGGTCACCGATCACGACGAGATCGACGCTAGCCTCCGGGCCGCCGAGATCGCCCCGGAGCACGGGCTGGTCGGAATCCCGGGCATGGAGATCACCTCCGAGGCCGGTCACGTCCTCGGGTTCGGCCTCTCGGAGCGGGTCCCCGCGGGGCTGCCCTTCTCGGAGACGCTCGACCGGATCCGCGACCAGGGGGGCATCGCCGTCGTCCCGCACCCCTTCCAGCGCTCCCGGCACGGCGTCGCCCCGAACGTGAGCTACGCGGAACTGGCCGACGCCGACGCCATCGAGGTGTACAACTCGCGGCTGTTCACGGGCCGATCGAACCGCCGTGCCGAGCGCTTCGCCGAGCGGCGCGACCTCCCGAAAACGGCCGGCAGCGACGCCCACATCGCGGAGATGGTCGGGCAGGCGGTCACGCAGGTCGGCACCGACAACCGCAGCGTCGAGGGGATCCTGGAGGCCGTCGCCGCCGGCGACACCTCCGCGATCGGGAACCGGACGCCCTGGCGGATCAGCGTCCGGCAGTTCGGGGGCGGCATCAAGCGCCGCGTGAAGATGGCGGCGGCGGGCGTCCTGCCGTGACGGCGCTCTAGACCTCCGACGGCGAGACGACGCCCTCCCGGAGGGCGACGAGGAGGCGGTCGCGGACCGACCGCTCGTCCCAGTCGTCGGGGCGGTCGGCCTCGGGGACGTCGCCGACGGCCGCCAGCAGGTCCTCGCGGACGTGGTGGTCGAACTCGCAGCCCCGGTCGCAGGTGCGCATCACGGACGCGGTGTGAAACGGTCGATCGACGGTGGCGCCGCAGGCCGGACAGACGTACGTGTAGGATCGGACCATCAGAGCGTGGTCGCGTTCTCCTCGGCCTCGAGGAGTTCGTGGTACCGGTTGCGGATCGTGACCTCGGAGATGTTGGCGACCTCGCTGACCTCGTTCTGGGTGACCTTCTCGTTGGTCAGCAGGGCGGCGGCGTAGATGGCCGCGGCCGCCAGCCCCACCGGCGACTTGCCCGAGTGGATGCCCGCGTTCTTGGCGCCCTGGAGCAGTTCCCGGGCGCGGCGCTCGACCTCGTCGCTCATCTCGAGGTCGCTGGCGAACCGCGGGACGTAGCTCTCGGGGTCGGCCGGCTCGATCTCGAGGTTGAGCTGTCGAACGACGTAGCGGTAGGTGCGGGCGATCTCGCTCTTCTCGACGCGGCTCACGCCCGTGATCTCGTCGAGGCTGCGGGGGGTTCCGGCCTGCCGGGCGGCGGCGTAGAGGGCGGCGGTGGCGACGCCCTCGATGGAGCGGCCGGGCAGGAGGTTCTCGTCGAGCGCCCGGCGGTAGATGACGCTGGCGGTCTCCCGGACGTTTTCGGGGAGGCCCAGCGCGGAGGCCATGCGGTCGATCTCGCCGAGCG
>PXRR01000054.1 GCA_003021975.1 Halobacteriales archaeon QS_5_70_17
ACCCGTCGGCCGCTTCGGCGTACGCCTCGTCGCCGTTGACCGCCGCCCGCCACGCCCGGATCCACTCCTCGCTCGGGAACTCGTGTGTCATTGACGTGCGTGGAGCAAGGACCGACCCGAGTATAAGGATTCGTCATTCGGCGGCGGTGCGCCCGCCGGTCAGTCGTAGACGGTCGCGCCTTCGCCGACGGCGGTCTGGTAGGCGCGGGCCTCCACGCCGACCTCCGCGAAGGCGCCGATCATCGCTCGGGCGACCGCCCGGCGGGTGTCGGTGCGACAGACGGCGAGTACCGCCGGGCCGGCGCCGCTGATGGTGACGCCGGTTGCGCCGGCCGACAGGGCCGCCGACCGGACGTCGTCGTACCCGTCGATGAGGCTGGTCCGGGCCGGCGTCACCACCGGGTCGTGCATCCCCTGGCCGACGAGGTCCGGGTCGCCCCGGCACATCCCGACGACGAGCGTCGCGGCGTGGCCGACCGTGGCGATCAGGTCGTCCATGCTGGCCGAGTCCGGGACGACCTTGCGGGCGTCTCGCGTCGAGACGACGATGTCGGGGAGGCAGGCCACGAGCGCGAGGCTGCTGCGGATCCGCGAGACGCCGTCCGGCGTCGCGACGGTGAACCCGCCCAGGATCGCCGGCGCGACGTTGTCGTCGTGGGCGTCGCCGGACGCGACGGCCTCGCCTTTCGCCGCGACGGGGACGAGTTCCTCCCTGGAGTGACCGCGGTCGTACAGTTCGTTGAGCGCGACGGCGGCGGCCGCGGCGCTGGCCGCCGACGACCCGAGCCCCGAAGCCGGGCGCACCCCCTTGTCGATGTCGATGTGAGCGGGCGCATCGAGCGCCTCGGCGACCGCTCCGACGGTGTTCTGCTCGGGGTCCTCGGGGATGTACTGCGCTCCGACCCCCGTGATCTCGATGGTCGTCTCCTCGGCCTTCTCGACGCGGACGACGTCGGCCGGGCGGTCCAGCGCGACGCCGAACACGTCGAACCCGCTGCCGAGGTTCGCGCTCGTCGCCGGCGCCCGGACGGTGACCATGGGGTGCGGTTTCGGGAGCGGTCGCAAAAAGCTAGCGACTGCGCCATCCCGGACCGACGAAAAGGCACATACCCGCCGCCCCGATACCCCGGAGCATGATCGGCATCGTTGGCGGCGGCGTCGCGGGGCTGGCGGCCGCGTACCGCCTCCAGGAGGCCGGCCGGGAGGTAGAGGTGTTCGAGGCCGGCGACGCCGTCGGCGGGCTGGCCGCGACCTACCCCACCGCGGGCGACCGGATCGAGAAGTTCTACCACCACCTCTCGAAGTCCGAGGAGACCATCGTCGACCTCGCCGAGGAGTTGGGGGTCGGCGACGCCGTCGAGTGGCGCGTCGGCAGGAACGCCTACTACGTCGACGGCGTCGTCCACCCGCTGGACACCCCCTGGCAGATCCTCGCGTACCCCCACCTCTCACTGTACGACAAGTTCCGGCTGGCGATGCTCATGTTCGAGGTGGACGTCCGGGGCGGTCGGCCGCGGCCGAACGCCTACGAGGACCTCGCCGACTACGAGGACGTGCCGATCAGGGAGTTCCTGGTCGAGCACACGACCCGAAGCGTCTACGAGAACTTCTGGGAGCCGCTGTTGCGCGCGAAGTTCGGGTCCCGGGCCGAGGACGTCAGCGCCGCCTGGCTGCTGGGCCGGGTGAAGTTCCGCGGCGAGCGCGACCTCCGGCGCGGCGAGATCCTGGGATACTTCGAGGGCGGGTTCGCGACGCTGATCGACGCGCTGGTCGAGGCGGTCGGCCGCGAGAACGTCACGACAGGCGCGCGGGTCACCGGCGTCGACTTCGACGACTCCGTCCGATCGCTGACCGTCGAGACCGACGCCGGGGTCGAGCAGCGGGCGGTCGACGGCGTCGTGATCGCCGCGATGCCGACCGTGCTGGAGGCGCTGACGGGCTACGAGTGCGACATCGACTTCCAGGGATCGGTCTGCGCCCTGGCGACGATGGACGACTCGCTCACCGACACCTACTGGCTCAACGTCGCCGACGACGCCCCGTTCGGCGCGCTTATCGAGCACACGAACTTCGTCCCGCCGGAGCGCTACGGCGGCGACCACCTGCTGTACGTCGCCAGTTACGTCCAGTCACTCGAGGAGGAACTCTGGCGGCTGAGCGACGCCGAGGTCGAGGAGCGCTGGCTCGCCGGCGTCGAGGATCTCTTCCCGGCGTTCGACCGCTCGTCAGTCAGGGAGTTCCGCGTGGCGCGCAACCCCCGGACGGCGCCGGTGTACGAGCGGGGGTACCTAGAGATGGTCGTCCCCTACGACCTGGGAGCGGCGGTCGCGGACGGCGTCTACTACGCGGGGATGGCCTCGCGGGCGCAGTACCCGGAGCGGTCGCTCAACGGCGGCGTCGTCGCCGGCTTCGAGGCCGCCGATCGGATCCTCGAGCAGAACCGGGAGGCCGTCGAGCGGCCGGCCGACGACCGAGCGCGGTCGACCGGTGGCGCGAACCGGGGCCGCTAGTCGTCGGTCCGGCCGTTCGTACTGGTACCGGTGCGCTCACTCTCCTCGCCGGGGACGGTCCCGTTTTCCTCGGTGACCCCGGGCGCGTCGCCGACTGCGACGCCGTCGGGTTCCGCCGTTCTCCCGCCGACGGTGACACCCTTGGGGGTTTCGACGTAGACGTCGTCGGCGAATCCGGCGACGGCGTTCTCGTAGGCCCCCTGGTCGCGCTTCTCGGGGGTCGCGGGCGCCTGCGGGATGCCCGTCGGCGGCCGAAAGTCGCCCAGCGGGTCGTCGATGGTGACGCCGTGGGCCTCGAAGAACGGCTCGTAGCGGCGGTAGTGTTCCTCGAGTTCGTCGGCTGGGATCTCCATCATCGCCGTCCAGCCGTGGTTGAAGAAGTTGAAGTTGGCCTGAATGTGCGTGACCTCGCGGGCCTGGGCCTCGGAGTAGCCGGCCTCCAGGGCCGTCACGTAGGCGTCGATGGTGGCGTCGAAGAAGGCGTCGAGGTGGTCGCGGCGCTCCTCGCGGCGGTCCTCGTCGGCTTTCTCCAGGAAGATCCGGGTGTGGAGGTCGACGAGTTTGTCGCTGGCGTAGTCACCGACGACCGGCGTCGTCAGCGCTTTCTTCGCGGCCCAGTGGCGGACGTTCTGGCGGATCTTCATGCGTCCGTCGTACGGCCGGCGCGGTCTTGAATGTTGGTAGCGACGAGTCAGAGCGCGGGATCGTGTGGTCTCGGCGACGGGGATCCCACAGATAGCAACCCACATTAGGGGGGGCACCCAACCGACGGTCATGAGCGCGTCGCACGTGATTATCGGCGACGGTATCGCGGGAAGTTCGGCCGCGGAGACCATCCGCGAGGCCGACGCCGACGCCGACATCACAGTACTCACCGACGAGGGCGAGGCCCTCTACAATCGCATCCTCATCAAGGAGTACGCCAAGGGCAAGATGCCCGCCGGGCCGATCTCCATCCACGACGAGGGGTGGTACGAGGAGCGGGACGTTGAACTTCGGCTGAACACCTACGTCAACGAGGTCGACACCGACGCCCACGAAGTCTACACCCACCGGGGCGACACTATCGAGTACGACACGCTGCTGATCGCAACCGGCGGGACGCCCACGCAACTCCCAGTGCCCAACAGCGACGCCGACGGGATCCACCACTTCTGGACGTTCGAGGACGCCCGGGCGATCAGGGACGGGGCGGAGAACGCCGACACGGGCGTCGTCATTGGCGCGGGGCTGCTGGGAATCGACCTCGCGGCGATCTGTGGCGCGCAGGACGTCTCGGCACATTACCTCATGCGGGGCAACGCCTGGTGGCGCTACGCGCTCAGCGAGGAGGGCGCCGAGATCATCCACGACGCGCTCCGCGAACGGGACGTCACCCCCGTTTTCGACAGCGGCGTCGACCGCTTCGAGATCGACGACGACGGCCACATTACCGGCGTCACCGACCCCGACGGCGAGGAGTTCGACGCCGACTTCGCCGGCGTCGCGATCGGCCTGAACTACAACACGGAGTTCCTCCAGGGATCGGGCATCGAGCGGACCGACGACGGGTCGATCGTCACCGACGAGACGATGCGCACCGACACCGAGGACGTCTACGCCGCGGGAGACCTCACCTACTTCTACGACGTGTTGCTCGGCGAGCAGGCCCAGAACGGCGCCTGGGGCTCCGCGAAGGAGCAGGGGTCGATCGCCGGGACGAACATGGTCTACGATCAGGGCGACGGCGACGAGGAGGCGACCTTCGAGTGGGTCTCCTCCTACTCGATCACGCACTTCGACTTCCCCTTCCTCTCGTTCGGCCATCCGACGCTCGGCGACGAGTCCGTCGAGCGCAAGTACTCCGACGACGAGTGGCGCCGGGTCGCGCTCATGGACGGGAAGGTCGTCGGGGGGGTGCTCATCGGCGACCTCGCCCCGCAGTCGAAGCTGAAGAAGCTCGCGCGCCAGCAGGTCGACGTCTCGGGCAAGGAGGAGGAACTGCTCGCCGAGACGATCGACCTGGAGGCGTTCGAACCGATGGAGGCCGAGCAGTAGCCCAGTCGGAGGACCTTCCGGAAGAGGGACATTTCTGCGGAGAGACCCGAGGAACGGGTGTAGAGTACCGCCGACACCGACGACGGGATCGACGCGGACGACCGCGTCTACTACGTGATCAGCGACCTCCACATCGGTGGCGACGAGCAACTGGAGGACGTCGGGGTCCTCGACAAGCTGCTCGCCCTCCTCGAACGCCTCGAGCGGACCAGCGAGGACGCCGGACTGATCGTCAACGGCGACGCCTTCGGCCTCTGGGAGTTCACTACCGTGGACGGCACCGAGAAGTTCGACGTCCTCGAGGAGACCTACCCGGCGCTGTTCGAGCAGTTGCGCGCGACCGGCGAGAGCGTCCCGATCACGCTACTGCCGGGCGACCACGACCGCGAACTCGTGGCCGACGAGGAGTACGTCGAGCGCTTTGCGGAGTACAACGTCAACGTCGTTCCGGCGAAGTCGATCGAGTGACCGGTCGGCGACCGCGCCATCCACTTCGAGCACGGCCACCAGCGCGACTCCAACAACCGAATCGAGGACTGGGGAAATACCCACGCGACGCCGCTCGAGTACTACTATAACACGCTCGTGACGACCCGAGCCGGCCAGCTCTCGGACCGCGGGCGGTACGACTGGCTGAAGGACGTCCAGGCGGTCACGCCCACCGAGCGGATGCCGGTGTGGCTCCTCCGGAAGTGCTTCTACCGCGAGATGAACCCGATCCTGTGGTACGCGCTGGTCCCCTTCCTGCTGTTGTTCAACGTCAGCGCCGTCCTCGCGGTGCTCGCGGGGCTGGACCTGGTCGGCGCCTGGTCGGCGCCCGTCGGGGCCGTGACCGCGTTCCTCGGGCAGTTCGGTGCCGCCGGAACCGCGGACTGGTTCCTGCTCGCGATCAACGTCGCCGTCGTCGGACTGCTGTTGCTCGTGGGCGTCCCGCTGTACTTTCCTCCGCCGGGACGTCCGGAAGACGATCGACCGCTTCGGCGTCTTCGAGACGGAACTCATCGTCGGCAGTGCGGCGCCCTACGAGGCGGCCGCCAGCGAGATCTTCGCCGAGCGCCCCGACGCGGCGGTGTTCTGCTACGGGCACACGCACCGTCCGGGGGTGCGGGCGGTCGACGGGAGACTGCTGGTCGACAGCGGAACGTGGCTCAAGCGTCTCCACCGTCGCGACGGCGTCGTCGGGGTCCTCCCGCCGGTGTTCTACCCCTCCTACCAGCTCTGTGCGGTCCGCATCGCGGCCGAGGCCGGGGACGTGGTCGTCGACTTCGATCCCGACCTCCCCGACCGGGCGGTCCTCGAAAGCGAGGCGACCGCCCCCGAGGTCGGCGAGTGAGCGCGGGCTCCCGGGAATGGCGACCTCTGTCGCTCGGGACTTGGAGTTCGGGCAGACGACAGGGCGCGCCTCCGCAACTCTCACCGACGACACCCGTTCGACGGGCCCTCCGTCGGGCGAGCGAGTCGGGAGCTGCCGATCTCCCGGTGTCGCCGACGCCCGTCCGTGAACGGACCGAAGCGGTTTAGCGCGGCGCGCGCAAGGAGTCACTATGCAAGGCGGCGGCTCCAGCGACATGACGCTGGCTTTCGAGCTAGAGGCGTTGAAACGGCTGGCCGACCCCGAGACCGTATTCTCCGAGGCCCGGACCTGGAGCACGTACCTCGGGGTCGTCAGCGAGAAGCCGACCTACGTCGTCACCAACTTCACGCGGAAAAACCGCATCCGGCAGGACTTCTTCTCCGGGCCGCGCGGGAAAGAGGAGAGCCTCGAGAACGTGAAGCGGCAGTTCGACACCGACCGACACGTGTTCATCGGCACCGGCGAGGAGGACGCCGACCTGGCCGACGCGGTCGGCTGGGAGTACATCCACATCGAGGACGCCGCGGAGGCCGCCGAGTGGGACCTCGGCGAACCGGACGAGGCTCCGACGACCGACGGCGACGACCGCGACGACTGGCCGTAGCGGGGTCGTCCGAGCAGCGCTCGAGCGCGGGGCCCTCCCGGGCCGCATACCGCAGGGCGTACGGTTTTTTCACTGGCGGTCGAACCGCTGGCCGATGACGGAACACACCGACGTAGATGTCGAAGTAGAGGTCGAGGTCGACCGCGACGAACTGGAGATCGAGGTCGGCGAGACCGAGGACGCGGAGGCGCACCTCGAGATGGACGGCCTCGACGTCGAGGTCGAGGTGGAGGTCGACGTCGCGGGCGAGGGCAGCGCCGACGTCACGGAGTACGGCGGCGAGGAGAGCGAGTCGGACGACGGGGGCGCCACCGAGGACGTCAGCGGCCAGAACGTGCCGAACACGGACGACGGGGGGATCAGGGACGAGGAAGCCGCCGCCGCGGACACCGAAGCGGCCGCCTCCTCCGGATCGATGGTCGACGAGGACCAGGGGGTCGAACCCGCGGAGGCGGCCGGTCCGGTCGACGACGCCGATCCCGACGAGGTCGGAGACGACCCGGACGCGATCGGTGCGACCGGCGACGAGGTCATCGAGGAGGACGCCGCCGACAAGCGGGAGTGACGGTCCCGATCGCGGATCAGGGTACTTAACAGCGGGACGCACCTACCGCCGGACATGGCAGACCCGCGCGTGCCGGGCGACCGGCCCCGGGAACTCTCGTTGCCCTGCGGCGAGGCTATCGACCTCCACGACATCGACATGGGGTTGCGGGAGTTCGACTGTGCCTGCGGGGACAGCCACGCCGTCGTGATGGACATGCACCCCCTCTCGCGGTGGGTACCCGAGGACCTCATCGCGGTCCTCGAAGAGGCCGTGGACACCTCGAGCGGCGGGCCGTTCGGGACGACTCACCTGATGGGAATCGTCCTCGAGGAGTTTCCCGAACGGGTCGCGACCGCCGACGCGAGCGAGGACGGCCACGTCGGGTTCGCGCTGGTCTGGGTGACCGACTTCGGCGCCCGGCGCCTCCACGAGGTGATCGTCGAACTCGTCGTCGAACTCATGGAACACGCGGTCAGCCACGCCGACGACGAGGCGGCCATGTCGGAGTTCGAAGAGCAGATGCTCGAGTTCGACGTCGCGGCGTTCGTCGACCAGTACCGCGCTGGACGGAACTTCGACGACGAGTTCGACCGACCCGTCTGACGGTCCGGCGCCAGAGGTCCGCGGACGAACAAGTATCCCCCGGGACCTGTCGGACACGATGACGACGGCGAGTACCGCTGCCGTCTGCCGATTTCCCGATATCGGGCGTCTGACGGCCGTCTGACGGGGTTCTATGGGGTTCTGGGTGTTGTGTATGCGCATGCGCTTACGCCGGGGCGAACTCGAGCGGATCGAGGACGCGCTCGCGGAGGCCGACGTCGACGGCGAGGCCCTCACCGCCCGAGAGATACTCGGCCTCCTCGAGGAGCACGGCCACGGGGAGGCGTTCGAGAGCCCGCACCGCGTCGCGACGGTGCTGGGCCGTCACGCGGGCGGGGCAGTCGAGGTGATCCGCGACCGCCCCTACCAGTACCGCCTGTCGGCCGACGAGTCGGGCTGAGCGGCCGCGAGGCGGGCGGTACCGATCCCGCCGTCGACCGCACCTCGGACAGCGGCGCCGCGGGGGAACGCGGCGGGAGGGACGGCTGGATTTATGTCGCTCGACGGGTCATGTCGGGTCATGTCAGACCGAGACGTGGACAGACGGTCCTTTCTCCGACTCGCCGGCACCGCGGCCGCGGCCGCGTCGCTGGCCGGCTGTTCCGGCGGCGGTGACGGTAACGGCGACGGCGGCGACGGCGAGACCGGCGACGGCGGCGGCAACGCGACCGACGGCGAGGGCGGCAACGAGACGGGCACCGAGGAGCGCCCCGAACCCGAGACCCGCGAGGAGTACCTCCAGCGCGCGAACCTCCTGCTCCACGAGCAGGCCCCGTGGGTCTACCTGAACCGGCAGTACAGCGTCTACGGCGTCAGCAACGAGATCCAGTGGGAAGCTCGCCGCGACGAGCGGATCGAGGCCTACGCCATCCAGCCCCAGGACGGGAAACGTTCGGTCCGGATCACCCAGAGCCAGATGGACTCCGGGCTGGACCCCCACGACCACCGGGAGACGCCGACGGACAACATCGTCCTGCAGGCCTACGAGGGACTGCTCGGCCGCGACCCCGAGGGAGCGATCGTCGAGAAGCTGGCGACCGGCTACGAGCGGATCGAGGAAGGGACCGTCCGCTTCGACATCCGCGAGGGGGTCACCTTCCACAGCGGCGAGGAGCTCGCTCCCGAGGACGTCGCGTTCTCGATCAACCGGATCGTCAAGGAGGACGTCGGCGGGCTGGCCAGCCCCCAGCGCGACCAGCTCGCGGGCGTAACCGGCGCGGAGGTCGTCGACGGCGAGCGGGCCGTCCGCGTCAACTCCGACGGCGTCAACCCCATCGTCTTCCAGGAGTTCGCGACCTACTGCGACATCGTCCAGAGGAGCTGGATCGAGGAACACGAGGGATCGTACATCAACTCCAACATGAACGGGACGGGACCGTTCCAGCTGGAGAACTACAACCAGGACGTCAGCGTCTCGTTCGCCCGGTACGAGGACTACTGGCGCGAACCGGCCCCCGCCGAGAGCCTGGAGATCACGGCCGCCGGCGAGGCCTCCACCCGCGTCAACCAGTTGCTCGGCGGCGAGACGGACCTCGTCGTGAACGTCCCGCCCCAGGACGCCGGGCGGGTCCAGGAGTCGAGCGGCGCCTCGCTCAGCGCCGTTCCGAGCACGCGGATCATCTACAACGCGATGGTGTACAACCGGGAACCGTTCGACTCGACGGAGTTCCGGCGCGCGATGAACCTCGCCGTGGACCTCGACAGCATCATCGAGAACGTCCTCTCGGGGTTCGCGGATCCGACGGGCCAGCCCACCCTCGAGGGGTTCGTCGGCTACAACGACGAGGTCGGGCCCTTCGAGCACGACCCCGAGCGGGCCCAGAGCCTCGTCGAGGAGAGCGGCTACGCGGGCGCGGAGATCGAACTGCACACGCCGGTCGGCCGCTACCTGAAGGACCTCGAGATCGCGCAGGCCGTCGCCAGCCAGATCGACAACCTGGAGAACGTCTCCTGTTCGGTCCAACAGCGGGACTTCCAGACGCTGGCCGGCGAGTTGCTCGATGGCGACCTCTCGACGAGTCCCGCGTTCTACCTCATCGGGTGGGGGAACGCGACCTTCGACGCCAGCCAGACGATCATCCCGCTGTTGACCAGCGACGGAGCCTTGACCTCCTACAGCAGCGATCGCGTCGACGAGCTGATCCAGCAGGCCCAGAGCATGACCGGCGAGGGCCCCGGATCGAGCGGCGCGGACGGGGACGGCAACCAGAGCGGCAACGACTCCAGTTCGAGCTGACGATGGTCGCGACCAGGGGTCGGTAGGGAGCGATGTCGTTCGGTCGCTTCCTCCTCAAGCGGACGCTGCAGGGCGTGGTCGTCGTTTGGGGGGTCGTCACCGTCGTGTTCCTCCTGCGGTTTATCACGCCCGGGAGCCCCGTAGACGTCGTCGCGCCGCTGGACGCCAGCCCCGAGCTCCGCCGGCAGATCGCGCGGGAACTCGGCGTCGACAGGCCGCTGTACGTCCAGTACTTCGAGTACCTCGCGGGCCTCCTCCGGGGAGACATGGGGTACTCGTACCTCTCGGGGACGGAGGCGAGCGCGCGGGTGTTCGCTCGGCTCCCCGCCACGCTCGAACTGACGGTCGCGGCGACGATCGTGGCGGTCGCGCTGTCGGTCCCGCTGGGCGTGATCAGCGCGACCCGGCGCCACCAGCCCTCCGACTACGCCGCGACGACGTTCTCGCTGCTCGGCATCAGCACACCGAACTTCTGGCTGGGGATCATGCTGGTGCTGGTGCTCGCGGTCCAGTTCGACGTCTTCCCGACCAGCGACCGCGCGTTCGGCTTCCTGGAGTCGGTCGGCCACCTGGTCGTGATCGCCGTCGACGGGCCGCTCGTTCCGCCCGGCGAGGGGACGCGGCTGGTCGTCGAGTTCCCGCTCGACGTCGGGGCGTTCGGTCGGACGTTCACGACGTGGCTGTCGTACATCGTCCTTCCGGCGGTGACGCTGGGGACGTACTTCACGGCGCTGATCACGCGGCTGACCAGAAGCGGGATGCTCGAGGAACTCGGGCAGTCGTACGTCCAGGCCGCGCGGGCCAAGGGACTCCCCGAGACGCTGGTGCGCTACCGCCACGCGCTGCGCAACACGCTGATCCCGGTGGTGACCGTCGTCGGCCTGCAGATGGGGACGCTCATCGGCGGCGCAGTGATCACGGAGGCCGTCTTCGACTGGCCCGGCCTCGGGACGACCGTCATCAACGCGATCCAGCAGCGCGACTGGCCGATCCTCCAGGGGTCGCTGATCGTCATCGGGGTCGGGTTCGTCGTCGTGAACATCGCGGTCGACGCGATCTACGCCTACCTCAACCCGCGGGTGGTGGAGTAAGTGCTCTCCCCGCGCACCCTCCGGAACCTCAAGCGGGAGTTCGACCGGAGCGCGCTCGCGAAGGTCGGCGTGGCGCTGGTCGCGCTCGTGGTTTTCGTGGCGGTGTTCGCGCCGCTGCTCGCCCCGCACGACCCGACCGCCCAGAGCCTCGACGACAAGCGCCTCCCGCCGCTCGGCTTCAGCGGAACCGAAAACCAGACCACGACCGAGCGGGTCAACGGCACCGTGCAGGTCGTCAACGAGACGGTGACGGTCAACGCGACGGCCGACCACCCGCTGGGGACGAACGCGCTCGGCCAGGACATGCTCTCGCGAGTGATCTACGGCGCCCGGACGTCGCTGCTCGTGGGCCTGCTCGGGACGCTACTCGCGGCCGTCGTCGGCGTTCCCGTCGGACTGGTCGCCGGGTACGTTCGCGGTCGTGTCGACGACGCGCTGATGCGCAGCGCCGACGTAATGCTTGCGTTCCCGTCGCTCGTGCTCGCCATCGCGCTCGTCGGACTGTGGGGCCGGGCGGCGATCCGAGTCCCGGACCCGTTCGTGGTGGCGGGGCTCGCTCCGGGGATGCCCCGGACGTTCACGCTCCCGGGGACGGTGATCGTCGTCGTCGGCCTCGTCAACTGGGTGTGGTTCGCCCGGGTCGCCCGCGGGGAGGCGCTGGCGCTCCGCGACGAGGAGTACGTCAAGGCCGCCCGGAGCCTCGGCGCCAGCGATCCCTTCGTCCTCCGGCGCCACGTCCTGCCCAACAGCGCGACGCCGATCCTCGTGCTCGCGACCATCCAGGTGGCTGCCATCGTCCTGCTGGAGAGCGCGCTGTCGTACCTGGGCTTCTCGGGGACCGAACTCTCCTGGGGGTTCGACATCGCCCAGGGTCGGGACTACCTGGCGACCGCGTGGTGGATCTCCACGATGCCCGGCATCGCCATCGTCCTGACGGTCATCGGCATCAATCTGCTGGGCGACTGGCTCCGCGACGCGCTGGACCCCGGCATCGAGGGCGAAGGGGGTGGCGGCGCGTGAGCGGGGACGGAGGGTCCGGTCCCGCCGGGAGGGGCGGCGGCCGCGACCCGGATGCCGACGCCGGGTCCGGGGCCGGAACGGAGACCGAGACCGGGGTCGGGGACCCCCGATCCCGGGACCTGCTGCGGGTCCGGGATCTCTCGACGCGGTTTTTCACCCAGGAGGGACAGGTCAACGCCGTCGAGTCCGTCGACCTCACGGTCAGGGACGGCGAGGTCCTCGGTATCGTCGGCGAGTCGGGGTCAGGGAAATCCGTGACGGCGCTGTCACTGATCGACCTCGTCGAGAGTCCCGGCCGGGTCACCGACGGAGAGGTCTGGTACCGCGACCCGGACCTCGCCGGCGAGTTCCCGGCGGCGAGCGACGGCGACTACGTCGACCTCCGGCGGGTGCCCGAGCGGGTGCGGCGGGCGCTGCGCGGGCCGTCCTTCAGCACGGTGTTCCAGGACCCCATGAGCAGCTTCAACCCCTCGATCACCGTCGGCGAGCAGATCGCCGAGGCCGTCGAGGTCCAGCGCCGCGCGCGGTCGAACCCCCGCTCGACCCGCTCGCGGACCCAGGGGTACGGGCTGGGGCAGTTCCTCCTCGACAGCGTCGTCCCGGGCCGGGACTACGCCGACGAGGCCAGCCACGAGCGCGCGGTCGAACTGCTCGAGCAGGTGGGCATCCCCGACCCCGGGGAGCGCGCCGAGGAGTACCCCCACGAGTTCTCCGGCGGGATGCTCCAGCGGGCGATGATCGCGCAGGCGCTGGCGGGCGAACCGGACCTCCTGATCGCCGACGAACCGACGACGGCGCTGGACGTCACCATCCAGGCCCAGATCCTCGAGTTGCTCCGGGACCTCCAGGAGGAGCGGGGAATGAGCGTCGTGCTCATCACTCACGACCTCGGCGTGATCGCCCGGATGTGCGACCGGGTGGCGGTGATGTACGCCGGCGAGATCGTCGAACGCGGGACCCTCGCGGACGTCTTCGACCGACCGACCCATCCCTACACGGAGGGACTGCTCGGCTCGATCCCCGACCTGGCGGACCCGGCGCCCCGCCTGCGGCCGATCGAGGGCAACGTCCCCTCCCTGCTCGGCGAGGAGATGGGCGACCGGTGTTACTTCGCCGACCGGTGTCCGAAGGCGATGTACGAGTGCCTCTCGCACCCGCCGGAGTACGACGCGGCCGGCAGCGGCGAGCACGCGGCGCGGTGTGTCCTCGCCGACCACGAGTACGACCCCGCGGAGGCGCTGCCCGGGGGCTACTTCGGCGGGGAGAGCGGCGATCCGACCGCGGACGCCGACCCCGGCGGGGACGACCGGGCGGGTCCGCCGGCCGACAGGCGCACGAAGAACGCCCCGCGGGAGGGGGGCGACGGTGACTAGTCCGCTCGTCCGCGTCGAGGGACTGCGGAAGTACTACTACGAGGACGACACGCTGATCGACCGGGTGCTGGGTCGCGAACCGACGAGCGTGAAGGCCGTCGACGGCGTCTCCTTCGAGGTCGAGCGCGGCGAGACCCTGGGGCTGGTCGGCGAGTCGGGCTGTGGCAAGTCCACGACCGGAGAGACGCTGCTGGCGCTGCGGGAGGCGACCGACGGCCGCGTGGTCTTCGACGGCGAGGACGTCTTCGCGATGGACGACGAGCAGCGCACCGCCTTCCGGCGCCGCGCGCAGGTCGTCTTCCAGGACCCGTTCTCGAGTCTCGATCCGCGGATGACCGCCGGCGAGATCGTCGCCGAACCGCTCGTGATCCACGGCGTCGCCGATCCCGAGGAGCGCCGCGAGCGCGCGCGCGAACTGATCGAGCGGGTGGGGCTCTCGGCCGACCAGATCGACCGCTATCCCAACGAGTTCTCCGGCGGGCAGCGCCAGCGGATCGGCATCGCCCGCGCGCTCGCGCTCGAACCGGAGTTCGTCGTCCTCGACGAGCCGGTGAGCGCGCTGGACGTGTCCGTGCAGGCCCAGATCCTCAACCTGCTCGAGGACCTCCAGGAGGAGTTCGGGCTGACCTACCTCTTCATCGCTCACGACCTCTCGGTGGTGCGGCACATCTCCGATCGCGTCGCCGTCATGACACCCCTACACGCGGGCGCTGCTGGAGAGCGTCCCGCGGGCGACGACCGACGAGCGGGGGCGCCGGGTCGACGCGCTCGGCGGCGACGTCCCCTCGCCGCGGAATCCGCCCGCCGGCTGTCGGTTCCACACTCGCTGTCCGCACGCCCGCGAGGTCTGCCGGGAGCGCGCCCCCGACGCCTACGATGCCGGGGACGGCCAGCGGGCGGCCTGCTTCCGGGTACTCGAGAACCACCCCTACTGGGAGAGTGAACCGATAGCGGGAGTCGCGGACGGCGCGGTCGACCGGGGAGAGGAGGCGTCCGGAGCGGGCGAGGCGGACTGACCTCGCCGGGCGACGTCGGTCCGCCTCGAAGCGAACCCTACATACGCGACCGACCCGGAGAGGCGTCCACGCGGACGGTAGGCCCGCTTCCCGGCGGGCTACGAAAATCGAAATCGGCCTACGCTATTCGTAGAAATTCGCCGAGCTTATTACGATGTACCGACTCCGATCGAGTAATGAGCGACGAGGACACCGACGTGAGAACGGCTCCGGACGTCGCGTCCGAGGACCGCACGATTCTGCTCATCGGGAGCGGCCCCATTCAGATCGGACAGGCAGCCGAGTTCGACTACTCCGGCGCCCAGGCCTGCCGGGCGCTCCAGGAGGAGGGCGCCCGAGTCGTCCTCGTCAACTCCAACCCGGCGACGATCATGACGGACCCGGAGATGGCCGACGAGGTCTACATCGAGCCCATCACCACCGAGGCCATCGCCGAGATCATCCGCGAGGAGAACCCGGACGGCGTCATCGCCGGGCTGGGCGGCCAGACGGGGCTGAACGTCACCGCCGAACTAGCCGAGGAGGGGGTCCTGGAGGAACACGACGTCGAGATCATGGGGACGCCCCTGGACACGATCTACGCCACCGAGGACCGCGACCTCTTCCGCAGGCGCATGGAGTCGATCGGCCAGCCCGTACCGGCCTCGACGACCATCTCGCTGGACGAGGACGAGGCGGTGACCGGGCGCGTCGAGGACGCCGTCGAGACGGTCGGCGGCCTCCCCGTGATCGCCCGCACCACCTACACCCTCGGGGGCTCCGGGTCGGGGGTCGTCGACGAGATGGACGAACTCATCGAGCGGGTCCGGAAGGGCCTGCGGCTCTCGCGCAACAGCGAGGTGCTGATCACCGAGTCGATCTCCGGGTGGGTCGAACTGGAGTACGAGGTGATGCGCGACGCCGACGACTCCTGTATCATCATCTGCAACATGGAGAACCTCGACCCGATGGGGATCCACACCGGGGAGTCCGTCGTCGTCACCCCCTCGCAGGTGATCCCCGACGACGGCCACCAGGAGATGCGCTCGGCGGCGCTGGAGGTCATCCGCGACCTCGGGATCCAGGGCGGGTGTAACATCCAGTTCGCGTGGCGCGACGACGGCACGCCCGGCGGCGAGTACCGCGTCGTCGAGGTGAACCCGCGGGTCTCGCGGTCGTCGGCGCTGGCCTCGAAGGCCACCGGTTACCCCATCGCCCGCGTCACCGCCAAGGTGGCACTGGGCAAGCGCCTCCACGAGATCGAAAACGAGATCACCGGCGAGACCACCGCCGCCTTCGAGCCCGCGATCGACTACGTCGTCACGAAGGTCCCCCGGTGGCCCAAGGACAAGTTCGACGACGTGGACTTCACGCTCGGCACGGCGATGAAGTCCACCGGGGAGGCGATGGCCATCGGCCGGACCTTCGAGGAGTCGCTGCTGAAGGCGCTGCGTTCCAGCGAGTACGACCCCGCGGTCGGCTGGGCCGACGTGAGCGACGCCGAACTCGAGGAGGAGTACCTCGCGCGGCCCTCCCCGGACCGGCCCTACGCGATGTTCGAGGCCTTCGAGCGGGGGTACACCGTCGAGGAGGTCACCGACCTCACCGGCATCTACGAGTGGTACGTCGAGCGGTTCCGCCGCGTGACCGACACCGTCGCGGCCGCCGCGGAGGGTGACTTCACCGAGGCGGCCGTCGCGGGCCACACCAACGCCGAGATCGCGACGGCGACCGGCGCCGACGTCGGCAGCGTCGAGCAGGCCGTCCCCGGCCGCACCTACAAGCAGGTCGACACCTGCGCCGGCGAGTTCGCCGCCGAGACGCCGTACTACTACTCCTCGCGCAAGCCGGAGTTCTTCGAGGGGCCCTTCGAGGGCGACGCCGCGGCGGGCGAACTCGAGGTCGACCGCGACGTCGACAGCGTGGTCGTGGTCGGCGGCGGCCCGATCCGCATCGGACAGGGCGTCGAGTTCGACTACTGCTCAGTCCACGCGATCCGCGCCCTCCGGGAGATGGGAATCGACGCCCACGTCGTCAACAACAACCCGGAGACGGTCTCGACGGACTACGACACCTCCGACGGCCTGTTCTTCGAGCCGATCACGGCCGAGGAGGTCGCGGACGTCGCCGAGGCGACCGGCGCCGACGGCGTGATGGTGCAGTTCGGCGGTCAGACCTCCGTCAACATCGGCGAACCGCTCCACGACGAGATCGAGCGCCGCGGCCTGGACTGCGACGTCCTCGGGACGAGCGTCGAGGCGATGGACCTCGCGGAGGACCGCGACCGGTTCAACCGCCTGATGGACGACCTCGGCATCGCCCAGCCCGAGGGCGGCACGGCGACCAGCCGCGAGGAGGCCCTCGAACTGGCGCGGTCGATCGGCTACCCGGTGCTCGTACGCCCCTCCTACGTGCTCGGGGGCCGCGCGATGGAGGTCGTCCGCTCGGACGAGGAACTCGAACACTACATCGAGGAGGCCGTCCGCGTCAGCCCGGACAAGCCGATCCTCGTCGACGAGTTCCTCGCGGACGCGGTCGAACTCGACGTCGACGCGGTCGCCGACGGCGAGGACGTCCTGATCGGCGGCGTGATGGAACACGTCGAGAGCGCGGGCGTCCACTCGGGCGACTCGGCGTGCATGATCCCGCCGCGCTCGCTGTCGCCGGACGTCTCCGCGCGGGTCCGCGAGGTCGTCGAGGACATCGCCGACGCGCTCGACACCGTCGGCCTGCTGAACGTCCAGCTCGCCGTGAAGGAGGGGACGGTGTACGTTCTCGAGGCCAACCCCCGGTCCTCGCGGACCGTCCCGTTCGTCTCGAAGGCGACGGGCGTCCCCATCGCGAAGCTCGCCGCGAAGGTGATGACCGGCACCTCGCTGGCCGACCTCGGCGTCGACGAGCGGATCCCCGAGCATACGAGCGTCAAGGAGGTCGTGTTGCCGTTCGACCGCCTGCCCGGCTCGGACCCGCGGCTCGGCCCCGAGATGAAGTCCACCGGCGAGGTGATGGGCACGGCCCGGTCGTTCGGCAAGGCCTACGACAAGGCCCAGGACGCGACGAGCAAGCCCGTCCCCGCCTCGGGGACCGCCGTCGTCGACCTCTCGGCCGACGAGTTCCCCGGCGCCGACACCCCCGAGGGCGAGGCGCTCCGGGAGGCGTTCGCCGAGCACTTCGACCTCGTCGACTTCGACGGAGAGGAGGCGTTCATCGAGGCGATCCGCGCGGGCGAGGTCGACCTCATCGTCTCGCGGGCCCGCGACCCGCTCGAGATCGCCGTCGAGGAGGACATCACCTACTTCTCGACGGAGGCCAGCGCCCGCGCGGCCCTGGAGGCCATCGAGGCCAAAGACGAACCCCTGGACACGCTGTCGGTTAGCGACCGCCCGACCGTCGCGAACCACTGGGGGTCGGGCGCCGGCGAGTAACGGCGACGGCGGTATTCCCGCCGCAGTCGAACGAGACTGATCCGGCGACTGCTTTTCCTGTCACGTGCGCCCCGACGGCGTGCGAGCGCGTCGAAAGCGCCGTCTCCCGACTGGAGAGCCCCGGCCAGGAGCTCTGCGAGGAGGTCGGCCGCCGGGCGACGAGACCGCCGCGACGCTGCGCGGAGGTACCCGGCGGTCTGTGAGACGGAAGCGGAGCGCCGCCCGGGCAGGGAAAGCCGTCGAGTTTCAGGACCGGCGCGCGTACGACGGCCCATGAGACCGGAAGAGGCGACGGTTCTGGTCGCCGGTGCGAGCGGACGGACCGGCCGCGAGGCCGTCGACGCGTTGCTCGACGCCGGAATCGAGGTCCGGGCGCTGACCAGTCGGCCCGCCGCCGCCGAGACGCTGGAACTGCAGGGCGCCGACGAGGTGATCGTCGGGGACCTGCTCGATCCGGGCGACGCCGGGCGGGCCGTCGGGGGCGTCGACGCCGTGCTTTGCGCGGTCGGGTCGTCCCTCCGGGACCTGCTCGGCGGCCCGCTGGTCGACGGCGAGGGGACGGTCGACCTCGTCACGGCCGCCGCCGAGGCGGGCGTCGAGCGCTTCGCGCTGGTCTCGTCGATCGGCGTCGGCGACTCGCGGCCGGGGATGCCTTCGCCGTTCCGCGTCGCGCTCGACTCCGCGGGCGTCCTGCCGGCCAAAGAGCGCGCCGAGAGACGACTCCGGGCGTCCGACCTCTCTCACACGATCCTCCGGCCCGGGGGGTTAACCGGCGCTCCGGCGACCGGGGACGTCCTCGTGGGAGAGGGCGGGGACACCGTCTCCGGGACGGTCCCGCGGGCCGACGTCGCGCGACTGCTCGCGGCGGCGCCGTTCACGCCCGCCGCCGAGGACCGTACCTTCGAGGTCGTCGCGCGGGAGGGACTCCGCGGCCGCCCGTCGGGACTGGTCGACGTCGACTGGTCCGTGCCCGTACCGGTCGCCCGGATGGAACGGGAGCAATAGCCGCTGGCGGTCGGAAGCGAACGAGCGATGGAAGTAGCCGCGCCGCGACCGCCCCTGCTCGGGGTCCGGCGCGGCCCGCTCGGCCTCTGACATGCCCCCCGAGGAGTCCTGCTTCGACGGGCGTCTATCCCGTGTATCGACGACGGCATATATTCACCACCAATACAGATAGGTATCGACCCCTGTGACACTTCGCTACCGGCGGTGTACCGGCCCCGATATAAACAGTATTCTCCTCGAAGCACATCGGTTATGCGATCTGACCGTCCAGTTGGGACTACGTTCGCCAACCGAGGACCGCCCGCCGTTCCGATCGATTGCCCGACCGATCGGCCTTTGACATGTTCTCTGTGGGTCCTCTTCGGCGAACGTGTTCAGAGCGTGTGAACGACGCCGGTGTCGACAGTCCTATTTCGCTCCAGGTCCACACTCGAGGCAGGAACTGACCGCAGTCGCCCGGCCGAACGATGATACTCGTCGAATTCACGCTCGACCATCCGCTCCTCCGGGAAGCGCTCGACCGCGACCCCGAGATGCGCGTCACCTGGGAGCAGTCCGACGCGGTCGACGAGAGCCGGGTCCGGTTTCTCGTGTGGGCCGAGGGCGGCGACTTCGAGGCCTTCGAGCGCGGCCTCGAAGCCGATCCGACGGTCGGCGAGCCGTCCCGGGTCGCCGACCTGGGCGACCGACGGCTCTACCGGGGGGAACTCGTCGGCGAGGGACTGCGAACGAGCATCTACCCGACACTGGTCGAGGAGGGCGGCGTGATCCGGAAACTCTCGGCGACCCACGAGGGATGGGAGTGCCGGATCGCCTTCCCGGACCAGGCGGCGGTCGACCGCTTCTTCGGATTCTGCCGAGACCGCGATATCGACTACCGCGTGCGTCGGATCTACGACGAGCCCGACGGCGAGAGCGACGACTTCCCGGGCCTGACCGACGCCCAGCGCGAGGCGCTCGTCACCGCCCTCGAGGTGGGCTACATGGACGTCCCCCGCGAGAGCAGCCTCGGCGACCTCGGCGACCACCTCGACGTCTCCGACACCGCCGCCTCACAGCGGTTCCGTCGGGGGGTGCGGACGCTCGTCCGGGCGGTGCTCGACGCGGACCCGGGATCCCCGGGAGGCGACTCCGGGAACTGAGCCGTCGCGGCGGGCTTGGAACGTCGGAACTCGCGGTCGCGGACTCCGCGCCGGCAGAAGAGCGGTCGCCGATCAGTCGGCGAGGGCGGGCGTTTCGGCGTCGCCCCGGGCCATGGCCAGGACGTCGTCGAAGAAGCCCAGCGTGTCGTGGGGGCCGGGGTTGGCCTCGGGGTGGTACTGGCGGGTGATGATCTCCAGGTCCTCGCTCTCGAGGCCCTCGGGGGTGTCGTCGTTGACGTTGATCTGCGTGACTTCGAGGCGGCCGGGGTCGGCGACGGTGTAGCCGTGGTTCTGGGTCGTCATCACGACCTTGCCGGTCCGGACGTCCTTGACGGGCTGGTTGACGCCGCGGTGGCCGAAGGTCATCTTCTCGGTGTCGCCGCCCAGTGCCTCGGCGATGACCTGCTGACCCAGGCAGATGCCGGCCAGCGGAATCCCGCCGACGAGTTCCTCGACGAGGTCGGCCGCGGCCTCGAAGTTCTGGGGGTCGCCGGGACCGTTCGAGATGAACAGCACGTCGGGGTCGATCTCCCGGACCTGCTGGGGGGTCGCGTCGTGGGGGAGGCGGTGGACGGTGGCGCCGCGCTCGACCAGCGACTCGACGATCGACCCCTTCGCGCCGCAGTCGATCAGCGTCACCTCGGGGCCGTCGCCCTCGTTGTAGACGACCTGCTCGTCGACGGAGACCTGCTTGCCGATGTCGACGTGCTCGCTCATCCCCTTGCACTGGTCGAGTTCCGCCAGGGCCGCCTCGGGCGTCGCGTCGGGGCCGACCGCGACGCCGCACTTCATGGCCCCTTCCTCGCGGATGGAGGTGACGAGGTCGCGGGTGTCGAGGTGGTCGACCGCGGGGACGTCCTCCGTCTCGAGCCAGTCGGCGACGTCGTCGGTCAGTTCGCGGGCGACCACGGCGCGGGGGTGGACGCGCTCGGACTCGAGGCGCTCCTCTCGGACGCCGTAGTTTCCGATCAGGGGGTACGAGAAGGTGAGCACCTGCTCCTCGTAGGAGGGGTCGGTGAGCGACTCCTCGTAGCCCGTGTAGGCCGTCGTGAAAACCAGTTCACCGCGGGTGCGACCGGGGGAGCGGCCGCGCGCCTCGACGACGCGCCCGCCCTCGAGTGCCACGTAGGCGTCCATCGTTACGAATCACATAGTAGAATCGGGCTAATAACCGTTGTGTTCGAAGACGAATTACGAAATTCGAAACGGTGAAGTACCGGCCGCGGATACTTTCCGACTCCGATGGACGGCCTCGACCGCGAGATCCTCGACGTGCTCCGGCGGGACGCGCGCACGCCGTACACGGAGATCGCAGACCGGGTCGGGACGAGCGAGGGGACGGTCCGCAACCGGGTCGACCGCATGGTCGACGACGGCGTCATCGAGCGCTTCACCGTGGCGACGCGGACCGGCAACGTAAAGGCGATGATCGAGATCGGCGTCGACGTCAACGTCGACACCGCGGGCGTCTCCGAGCGGATGGCCGACTGGAGCGACGTCGACTTCGTCTGGCAGGTCAGCGGCGAGGAGGACCTCGTGTTAGTCGTCGACGCAGCCGACACCGAGCGCGTCAACGACCTCATCACCCGCGCTCGCGAGCAGGAGGAGGTCATCTCGACGAAGACCCGGCTGATCCTCGACGAGCGCCTCGGCTGACCGGAGGCGGGCGCTCAGTCGTCGTCGCCGGGTGGTTCGCCGATCCCGGGGGTGCCCTCCTCGTCGGCCCACTCCGGAGTGTCGAGGTGTCGTTTCTGCTTGTGCACGCGCTCGTAGAGCAATCTAAGCACCCGGTCGGGGAGCCAGTTGCCCACCGACGGGCGGACCCGCCCGTCGCGGATCGCCGAGACGACGTCTTCCGGGGAGACGTCCTCGGGGGCCGCGCCCACGTCGACCTCGGTGTACGCCCGCCCGACCTCGATGGGGTAGTGGGCGTCACTACCACCGACCATCGGCAGGCCGAGGCGGTCCGACAGCTGTTCGACCCAGGTCCGGGTCCGGGGGTGTTTCCCGTTGGCCTCGATGGCGTCGAACGGCGCCTCGACCTCCCGGACCGTCGAGTTGCGGTACGGGTGAGCGATGATCGCCGCACAACCGCGGTCGTGGGCCGTCTCGACGACCTCGACCGGCGTCAGCTCCTCGGGCTGGGTGAACCGGGGCGGGTCCGGACCGACGACGAGGACGTGCCCCTGCGTCGTCGTCACCTCGATGCCCGGAATCGACGTGACGGGGCCGGCCGACAGCGGTTCGTAGTAGTCGTGGTTGGTGAGCGCGACGCCGTCGAGTCCCCGGACGGCCGCGACGGTCCCCAGCAGGCGTGCGCCGACGGGGTCGTACGGCGTCGCACGACCCGTGAACCCGTGGAAGAATCGAGTGTGGGTATGCAGATCCAGCGACAGCACGGCAGGACGTAGAAGGGTATACGCCTTTGACCTTCGGTTCCCAACAACCTACACATGACGAA
Source organism: Halobacteriales archaeon QS_5_70_17 (assembly GCA_003021975.1). Classification (GTDB taxonomy): domain Archaea; phylum Halobacteriota; class Halobacteria; order Halobacteriales; family Haloarculaceae; genus Halomarina. Next base: position 22,404 of record PXRR01000054.1, read on the forward strand.
CGCACCCCCCCAGGGGAGCGACGAGACGTCGCGGCTCGAGGACCCGGTCGACCGCCGGGAGGCGATCCATCGCGCGGACCGGCCGGCGGAGGTCGATCTGAGGACGGACGCCCGACCGACGCCGGTCCCCGACGGCGGGACCCCCGACCGGGTGCTCGTCTTGAACCCCGTCAGCGGGGACGGCGAGCACGGCCCGCGCGTCCGGGAACTGGCAGAGGAGTACGGCTTCGCCGTCCGTGAGACCGAGCGCAGCGGCGACGCCATCGACCTCGCGCGGGAGGCCGCCGCCGCCGGGGCGGGACTGGTCGTCGCCTGCGGGGGCGACGGCACGGTCAACGAGGCCGTCCGGGGGATCTGGAACGCCGACGCCCTCGACCGGACGACCTTCGGGATCGTCCCCGGCGGAACGGGCAACAACTTCGCGGAGAACGTCGGCATCGAGGGGGTCGACCACGCCTTCGAGGTGATCGCGGAGGGCGACGTCCGCCGGATCGACCTCGGGACCGCGGCGGTCGACGGGGGCGAGCCCGTACCCTTCCTCAACTCCTGTATCGGCGGGCTGACGGCCCACGCGAGCGCGAGCACCGACCACGAGCAGAAAGACCGCCTCGGCGTGCTGGCGTACGTCGTCAACACCCTGCGGGAAGTCGCCGCCTTCGAGGGACTCGACCTCCACGTGGAGCCGACCCGCTACCACGACGCTTGGGACGGCGACGCCGTCATGCTGCTCGCCGGTAACGGCCGGCGGTTCCCCGAGTCCGGCCGGACGCAGGCCGACATGGAGGACGGACTGCTCGACGTCACCATCGTCGAGGAGCATCCGACGATCGACCTGGCCGGCGAGGCGGTCGTCCAGCGGCTGTTCGGCTCCGAGACGCCCAACATCTCGCGGATGCGGACGCCGGCCGTCGACGTGACCGTCCAGGAGGAGGACAGGGTCGCGTTCAGCCTCGACGGGGAGATGGTCTCGGCGAGTCGCCTCCACCTGGCGGTCCGGGAGTCGGTCCTGGAGCTACCGGTCGGCCCCGCCTACGAGCCGACCCCCCGCGAGGGGCCCGAGTGAGACGCCGGGGAGCCCCCGGCGTGCGGTCGGTCGTCGACCGCCGCCTCTCCCCCGGCCACACGGAGTCGAAGGTTGCTTAAGAGCCGTCTCCGAGGGACGCACATGAGCGTGGACGACGCCGACAGCGGGGAGCGGTCGGGAGGGACCGCCGATCCCGACCACGAGAACGCCGACCAGCGGGTCATCGCGGTCGAGGCCGATGACACCGAGCGACGCCTCGTCAACCGCCTCGAGGCCCACACCGGGGACGGTATCCGCCACCGTGCGTTCACGGTGCTGGTGTTCGACCCGCAGGACCGCATCCTGCTGGCCCAGCGCAGTCCCGAGAAGCGCCTCTGGGACACCTGCTGGGACGGGACCGTCGCCTCTCACCCCGAGCAGGGACAGAGCCAGGAGGCGGCCACCCGCGAGCGCCTCGAGGAGGAACTGGGCGTCACGCCCGACCAGTACGAGGGCCTGCGGGTGACGGACAAGTTCGAGTACAAGCGCTACTACATGAACGACGGCGTGGAGTGGGAGGTGTGCGCGGTGCTGAAGTGCACACTGACGGACACCGACCTCGATCCCGACCCCGAGGAGGTCGGCGGCCTCCTGTGGGCGGACTACGAGCACCTCCACGAGGAACCGCGGCTCTACCGCCAATTGCGCCTCTGCCCCTGGTTCGAGATCGCGATGCGGCGGGACTTGGAGGACTGACGGGGCGGCGATCGACCGGGTCGCGGTCGGCCCCGCCGGTCAGACCAGCGAGTCGGGACGGGTCGCGAGGTACTCGAAGACCTGCCCGAGCGCGAACCCGTAGACGAGGTGCGCAGCGAGGGTGAACACGAGGTACAGCGCCAGCGTCACCCCGGCGAAGCCGTTGTAGAAGCCCATCACGAACCCCGTCCACAGCGCCGCGGCGAAGAACATGCCGCTGACCGCCGGCTTCTCCCCCGGGAGGTACTCCATCAGCGAGGCGAACAGCAGCGGCCACGGCACCATCCCGTTGCCCAGGAAGATCAGGAAGCCGATCGCGACCGACCACTGGGTGCCCCCGAGACCGAGCGGCGCGGCCAGCGTCGCGAACGAACCGAAGCCGAAGGCCCCGAGCGAGGCGGCGATCAGCAGCACGCCGGTCATCAGGGCCGTCCCGACGAACCCGCCGGCGGCGCCGATGATCCCGTCGCCGACGATGCCGATCATGCGGTCGTACTCCTCGACCTGCTGCGCGAGCGTGAGATCGTCGTACTCGTACTCCTCTGACTCGGTTGTCGGACCAGCCATACTGATACCGTTGACCGTTACTGATGATAAGCGTTGTCACGTCCCACGGTACGGTCAATCGACGCCATTGGTAACACCACCCACAACAGATAAGTGGAGCGGAAGATGATGGTCGAAGGAGCAGATGACGGGCGAGTTCGCAGTCGTGATGCAGGTCGGGGAGTTCGTCCCCCGGGGGACCCGGCAAGCGGTGTTCCAGCAGATCTACTGGGTCTTCCTGGTGCTCGGGACGCTCGTCGGCGTCGTCGTCGTCGGCTACATGCTGTATCTCGCCGTCGCCTACCGGGCGGGACCGGACGAGGCCGACGACGACGGCCGACCGAAACTCGGCGAGATCCCACAGGGCGGCGGCAAGGGCCGGAAGCTGTTCCTCTCGTTTGCCCTGAGTGCCGTAATCGTCATCTCGCTGATCGTCTGGACCTACGGGACGCTCCTGTTCGTCGAACAGCCCGCGAGCGCCCAGGAGCAGGAGGAGCTCGAAGTCGAGGTGACCGGCCGGCAGTTCCAGTGGGTGTTCACCTACCCGAACGGCCACCAGACGACGGGCGAACTCCGGGTGCCGAAAGACACCCGCGTCCGGCTGGGGGTGACGTCGGCGGACGTCTTCCCCAACTTCGGCATACCGGCGCTCCGTGCGAAGACCGACGCCATCCCCGGCCAGACGAGCGACACCTGGTTCATGGCCGAGGAGACCGGCACCTACGCGGCACACTGCTACGAGCTGTGCGGGAGTGGGCACTCCGACATGAACGCGGACGTGGTCGTGATGGAGGAAGAGGAGTTCCAGCAGTGGTACGAGAACACGAGTAACGGATCCGAGAACGGGAACGGGAACGGAAACGAGAGCGCATGACCGGGGACACGACCGACGACACGGACGACCCGCGACCGGGCGGCGAGACGTCCGGGAGCGCGGACGGGGAATCGACCCGAGGCGACGGCGGCACCGCGACCGTCGGGGATCTGCCGACGACCGCTCCCGACGAGGACCACGAGCACGGCCTGCCGCCGAAGAGTTCGATCAAGCGCTGGCTGGTCACGACCAACCACAAGGACGTCGGGATCCTCTACATCGTGACCTCGCTTTTCTTCCTGATCTTCGGAGGCGTGCTGGCCATGCTGATCCGGGTCCAGCTGCTCGAACCCGGCGGCACGATCCTCTCGGACATGGCCTACAACCAGGCGGTGACCGTCCACGGCCTGCTGATGGTGTTCTGGTTTCTCTCCCCGTTCGCGTTCGGCTTCGCGAACTACATCGTCCCGCTGCAACTCGGCGCCGACGACCTCGCCTTTCCGCGGCTGAACGCGCTGTCGTACTGGCTCTACCTCGTCTCGGGGCTGCTGCTGGCGATATCGTTCTTCCAGGGCAACAGCTTCTCCGGGGGCTGGACCATGTACGCGCCCCTGAACGTCCCCGTCTACACTCCGAGCGTCGGCGCGACGACAACCGTCTTCGCGCTGCTGCTGTTCACGGCGTCGGTCACCGTCGGTTCGGTCAACTTCCTGACGACGATGCACCGGATGCGCGCCGAGGGGATGACGCTGCGCCGGATGCCGCTTTTCACCTGGAGCATCCTGCTGACGGTCTGGATGATGCTGTTCGCGTTCGCGGCGCTGCTCGCCGCGCTGATGATCCTCAGCGCCGACCGCGTGCTCGGGACGATGTACTTCGCCACCGAGTCGCCGGGCGGGTCGCTGCTGTGGACCCACCTGTTCTGGTTCTTCGGCCATCCGGAGGTCTACATCGTCTTCTTCCCGGCGCTGGGCGCGATGGCCGAGATCTTCCAGACGTTCACCGGCCGTCGGCTCGTCGGCCGCAAGTGGTTCATCGGGGCGATGTTGCTCGTGGCGCTGCAGTCATTCGTCGTCTGGATGCACCACATGTTCCTGACGAGCATCAACCTCCAGATCAAGACGCTGTTCATGGCGACGACCATCGGCATCTCGCTGCCCTTCGACCTGATGGTGTTCGCGCTGATCTACACGATGATCAAGGGGCGGATCCGCTTCTCGACGCCGTTCCTCTTCGCCTTCGGCGGCCTCGTGTTGTTCATCCTCGGGGGGATCACCGGCGTGTTCCTCGGCGCGGTCGTCCTCGACTACGAGTTCCGGGGCACGTACTGGGTGGTCGCGCACTTCCACTACGTGATGGTCGGCGGCGTCACCGGCCTCGTCGGCGGGCTGTACTACTGGTACCCCAAGATCACGGGGAAGATGTACGACGAGTTCCTCGGCAAGGTCCACTTCGGGCTGTACTTCGTCGGATTCAACCTGCTGTACTTCCCGATGTTCGTCGCCTGGGAGACCCCCCGCCGGGTGTTCGACTACCCCGAGGCGTTCGTCGGCTGGCACCAGGTCGCGACCGTCGGCGCCTTCGTGCTGGGCGTGTCGTTCCTCGTGATGTTCTACAACCTCTACGCCAGCCTGATCAGCGGCGAGGACGCCGACGCCTGCCCCTGGGCCTACGGCTCGACGGCCGAGTGGGCGGTGCCCTCCCCCCCGCCCCTGGAGAACTTCCCCGGCAGACCGAGCTACGGCGGCGGAGCCCTGGAGTTCCTCGACCGCGGCCGGACGACGACCGACGGGGGTGAAACCGAGGCCGCCACCGACGGCGGGGTCAAGGCCGGCGGCCACGGTCACGGCCACGAGGAGGTGAGCCACGCCAGCATCTGGCCGTTCGCCATCGGGATCGCCTCGCTGTTCGTACTGGTGGGCCTGTCGGGGGTCCGGACCGGCAACGTGGCCTATCCGGCGACGTTCGTCGGCGGGCTGATCCTATTGCTGTACACGCTGGTCGCGATGACCCGCGAGTCGTTCCACGGCCCGAGCGGCCCGTTCGGCGAGTCCTGGCCGTTCGAGGGCGTCGAGAACACGAAGCTCGGGATGTGGCTCTTCCTGGGATCCGACGTCGTGCTGTTCGGCGCGTTCATCGGGTCGTACGTGTTCACTCGGGTCGCGTACGGCTGGCAGGCCTGGCACGTCGTCCCCCACGACCCGATCCCGGGGCTGATGAACACGTACATCCTGCTGACGAGTTCCTTCGCGGTGGTGCTGGCGATGGTAGCCGCCCAGAAGGGCAACCGCAACGGCGTCGTCGCCAGCCTCGCCGTGACGCTGCTGCTGGGGATCGGCTTCCTCGGCAACAAGGGCATCGAGTGGTGGGAACTCTACCACGAGGGCGAGTGGGTCGCGACGAGCATCGAGACATCGACGTTCTACCTGACGACGGGGCTGCACGCCGCCCACGTCATCGTCGGGCTGATCATCGCCGTCTACATGCTCGTGCGGGCCTGGAACGGCGCGTACCTCGACGACGACCGGCCGGTGGAGTACTTCGGGCTCTACTGGCACTTCGTCGACATCGTCTGGCTGTTCCTGTTCCCGCTGTTCTACATCCTATAGAACCATGGATACGAAACTGTACACAGCGATCTACGTCGTGTTGTTCGTCGCGGCGACCGCACAGGTGCTCGTGGAGTTCGCCGGCCTGGCCTACTGGACGGCGCTGGCGATCATCATGGTGCTGTCGCTCGGGAAGGCGGTACTGGTCGCCGCCTACTACCAGCACCTCCGGTACGAGCCGCGGTCGGTGACCTACGTCATGGTCAGCGGCCTGCTCGCCGCGCTGGCGTTGACCCTGGCGGCGGCGTACTCGATCACGTGACGGGACGCGACCGCGGCCGCCGACCCCGCGGGACCTCGGGAGCGCCCGCGACCGCGAGTTCGGGGACGGATCCGGATCCGAACGCGAGCGCGACGGCGGACGAGCGCGGAGCGGACGGGGGGAGCGCGACCCCGCGGGCCGCGGGCGGGGGGTCGGACTCCGATCGCCACTTCGGCCTCTCGCGCCGGGAGTGGGGATACGTCCTCCTGCTGTCGGTCCCCCCGGGGGTGGGCGCGGCCGTCGGCATCGACACCACGCTCCGAACGGGACTGCTCGCCCCGGTCGCGCTGGCGGCGGGCGCGGTCACCGCGGCGACGGTGTTCGCGCTGGTCGTCGCCGGACTTCGAACGGGGGCGGTCGACGAGTCGCTTTCGCCGCGGGACCCCTAGGGACTTATTGTCGCGGTACCGAATGACGCGGGTATGGGTGACGGACCGATCTACGCGGTGAGCGTCGGCGGCGTGATCCTGGGACTCGCGGTACTGCTCGGTGCGACGGCGGTGGGCGTCGATCCGCTGATCTACGGCGGGGGGTTCGTGGCGCTGGCGAGCGTCGGCCTGCTCCTGACGGTGGAGGCTCCACTACACCAGGACGAACACGTAGGTGTAGGACACGGCGAAAAACAGCAGGACGATGGCGCCGATCACTTTCATGTGGTAGACGAACAGTTCCTCGTCCTCGGCCTCGCGGGCCTCGGCGTAGGCCGCCGCCTCCCTGTCGGTATGGCCGGGGTGGGCCTCGCCGACGTGGAGCGCGAGCAGGTGCTCGGAGCGCAGCGGTCGCCCGCAGTAGGGACACCGGTCGGACGCGTCTCCGGAGGGGACGTCGGTAGGTACGTCCGTCCGCGTACCGGACCCGGTCATAGGTAGGGCAGTTCGGCGTAGGGCTGTGCGAGCAGCCACATGCTGGTCATCGTGTAGGCGGTCATGACGAGGATGTAGGGGTACTGGCTGCGGATCGGCTGGAGGCGGCCGACGAACGTGTCGAAGGCGACGGTGTGGGCGACCCACACCGCGAGCACGTGTCCGAGGACAACGAAGGCCAACTGGACGTTGCCGAACCACCCCGGGAGCACGAGCGCGGGGACGGTCGCAGGCGGCGACAGGGGCGCGGCCAGCGTCGCGGCCAGCGCCGGCGCCAGCGTCAGGAGGTACCCCGAGAAGTGCGCGAGGTGGTAGCCGGCGGCGATGGGGACCAGCGCCGGGGCGAACCGCCGCTCGATGGCCCGGGCGCTCACGTAGCTGTCGGCGGTCCGTCGGGCGAGTCGCGCGGCGCCGCGGTAGGCCCCCAGGAACGCGGCGAAGCCGCCGACGGCGGCGGCGAGGTAGACCGCGAGCGGCGGCGCTCCCAGTCCGACGAGCGCGCGGACCGTTCCCGCCCAGACCGGCGTCCCGACCAGCCCGTCGTAGGTCGTCGCCCAGACGAGCGCGACGACGAACGCCACGCCGTCGAAGCCGCCGACATCGGCCGGAGCGGCCGCGCGCGTGGTCTCTACCGCCCCGTCGGCGCGCACCCCCTCGTCGCCGCGCTCGTCCGCCGGGCGGCGGTCCGACCGCGCGGGCGAGCGGCCGGACGTCTCGGTCAGTCCGGAG
>PXRR01000055.1 GCA_003021975.1 Halobacteriales archaeon QS_5_70_17
TACGGGACGTCCGAGAACCACCCGCCGTAGTCGATGGGACCGGAGCCGCCGCCACCCCCACCGTCGCCCCCGGACTCGTTGCCCCCGCCCGACTCGTTGTCCTGGGCGGCGACCACCCCGGAGGTGGCGGAGACGGCGACCGCGCCGGCCCCGACGGTCGCCAGAAATTCCCGTCTATTCATGCACAGTCCGATCTGGGGTCCGTGTTCGTATAAACCCACCGAAGGCGCGCAGACGACCGCTGTGGCCGTTCAAGCGGCATCTCGGTTCGTCTCCTCCTCGGGATCTGGAGCGTCGTCCTCGAGACGGCCGCGCTGCTCCAGTTCCTCCAGGAACTCCGGTCGCTCCTCGGAGTCGAGTCCGATCGCCCGCAGCCGGTTTCGGTACTCCTCGGCGCGGAACTTGTCGGACAGGCGGGCGTTCGCCACCACGACGAAGAGAGCGACGCCGACGCCGACGAAGAAGAGGCCGGCGACCCCGCCGATCAGGTTCACCCCGAACGCGACCGCGCCGACGATCAGCCCGATCCCGAACAGCAGTTGGATCGCCGCGACGACCTGGAGCATCCGGTTGCCGAGTTCGCCGCTGCCTTCCGGGACGTCGAGCGGCCGGGGCAGCACCTCGCCGTCGGGCATCTCCGGGGGGTCGTACTCCTCCATGGAAACCAGCGCCACGGAGGGCTTGACGTCCCGGAGCACCCGGCCGGTTCCCTCGACGTGGCCGTCCCCGTAGACGACGGCGTACCCCTCGTCGGAGTAGGCGACCAGCCGGTCGGGGTCAGCGAACCGCTCGACCCGGGCGAAGACGTCCCGCTGGGCGACCCGGCTCTTGACGTCGGCCTCCAGTCGGTCGAGTAGCTCCGTCCCGGTGATCCAGCTGTCGTGGTCGAAGGCGACCTCCCACTCCCTGGCGGTCATCTCGGCCATGTCCTCCGGCCCGAAGTCGTCGAAGTCGTACTTCTCCTCGACCTGCCGCCGCAGTTCGTCCACGTCCGCAGGCTCCGCTGATTCCCCGGGATCGGCGTCCCCCGCCGTCGGATCGGTGGCATCTTCGTTCGCTCCTGGGTCCGGGGAATCGTCCATCGTGCCGAAGTACGGTCGCCGATCCCGTTAGCGTGACGGTTGGCGTCCCCGCGGGACCGACTGCCCGCTCGAACTCGGCGCACAGTGAGGCTCGGGCGAGGGCCGCAGGGCTGTCCGCGGGGACAGGTGGGAAAATCGGTGCGCTCGAAGGAATCGTCGTGGCCGCCCGCTCAGGTCGTCGTTTCGGCGACCGTGTCGCCGCCGTCGTCCCTGAGAACGAGCCGCTCGCTCTCCTCGTTGTTGAGCACGGGGTTGCCCGACCCGAGGTAGACGTCCGTCTCGGTGTCGGTCCCCTCGCCCGTGTGGACGGTGACGCTCTCGTCGGCATCGAGCGTGAATCCCTCGTCGAAGGTGTAGGTCTGTCGACGCTCGTCGCCCGTGCCGTAGACCAGCGTGTACCCCGAGAGGTCGACGGCGGCGTCGCCGTCGTTCGTGATAGTGACGGTCTCCCGTTCGAGGTTCTCCCGCTCGTTGCCCTGAACTTCCTTGTTGACGTCGGAGATGCTGAGGTCGGCCGACCCGTCGGCGGCTTCGGGGGTTTCGGTTTCGGTCGGGGTCTCTTCGGCCGCTTCAGTCTCGGTTTCGGGGTCGGTCGGCGTCGAACCGGTCTCGGAGGGCTCCTCTTTCTCCGAGTCCGTCGTTTCGGTGGGCGTCGCCTCGGGCGTCTCGGTCGGGGCCTCCGTGGCGTCTTCCGGCTTCGAGTCCCCGGCCGAACCTGCGTCCGCGTTTGCGTTCGCGTTCGACGGCTCGGCCTGGGAAGCGCCGCCGACCTCGTTGGGCCCGTCGACGGTGACCGAGAGCGTCGCGGTTTCGCCGCTATCGACCGTGGCCGTGCGGTGAGCGACGAGTTCCTGCTCGTCGGCCCGGTCGCGCCGGAACTCGACCGTGTCGCCGGGCAGTTCGTAGACGGCCAGCGTGAGTGTCGCGTGCTCGCAGCCATCGACGGATACCTCGACGGTCACCTCACCCGAGTCGTAGGAGACGGGGTCGTACGCGACCTCACAGCCTTCTACCGTCTGGGGAGAGGCCAGAGTGTGGAACGAACCGGTCACCGCTCCGTCGGCACGGACGGTCTGGGCCTGCAGGAGCCGGTTCTCCCGCGCGTAGAACGCGTTCTCGTCCGAGCCGAGGTCAGTAATGACCCCCCCGACTGCGACGTCGAGCTGGTAGGCGGTCCCCCCATCCGAGTCGGCGGAGTCATCGTCGGTAGCAGCTTCCGTATCGCCCTCACTGGGCGTCTCGCTGCCGTCGGTGCTCTCGTTTCAAGACGCGTTCTGAAGGAGCGACGAACCGCCGTCGCCCGTAGAAGCGTCCGCAGCACTGGCGGGTGTCGCCGTCGTCCCGGGGACGACGACACCTGCTACGGCTCCCGACGCCAGGACCAGTACGGCGCATACGACCGCGATCGCCTGTCTTCTGCTGATCATATCGCACCGAGTACTCAAACCCGGGAGTGTTCGTTATGAGCACGTATAGCACGTTCCTCTGATCTTATTACCTAGGTATCTGTAATAATTTTAATCTTTTTCTCACTCGAATACTTTCGATAGTGCGACTGTCGATCCAGGATCCCTGGTCGATTTGTCGGGCAATCACCTCTCACAGATCCGTTTCGCCGACCCTTACTCCCTGTACATTCACTTTATCGAAAACACGCGATCTCAACGGAAGTCCACTTCGACTGCTGTGTACGGTCGGGGCCAGCCCTGGATCACCTACGGGGATCGTCGGCCGACGAGGTGTCGTCGCTCGAGGGACCCGCACGCGCTTCGGCACCCTCAAGCGACCGCCGGCCGTACGTTCGGGCATGCTCGGCCTCGCCGACGCGGTGATCGCGACGCTGGTCGCCGCGTCCGTCTCCCTGAGTTTCCCGCTGTTCCTCTACGGGGCCTGGATCATGCTCGACGCCGACCGGGTGACCTGGAGCGTGCTCGTCTACCACCTCAAGTTCATCCTGACCGGCCTCGCGCTGACGACCGTGCCGCTGGTCGGCTGGATGGCTCCCCGGCTGTTCGAACAGCTCAACGGCTTCGCCGCCCTCCACGCGTTCCTGGGCCTCCAGGCGTACGCCCTGCTCGCGTTCGGGGGGACCGGGATCGTCCGGATCTTCCGGGCAAAGCGCCGTCACGACCTCTATCACGACTACGACGAGGAGGTCTTGCTCGACGAGATCGGCGACGAGAACATGCGCTTCTGGCGGCGCCGGCTCCGGATCGGCGTGTTCGGCTACACCGTGTTCTGGGTGCTCGCCTACCTCGTCGGGATGGCCCGCTACGTCACGAAGTACCTCCTGTAACGGGAGGGGGAGGCCGTCGCCGACCGCGACCGCGGGCTCAGTCGAGCGCCTCGTCCAGTTCGGTCGCGGCGTTGATCAGCCCCATGTGGACGTACGCCTGCGGGAAGTTGCCCAGTTGCGCGCCCGTCTCGGGGTCGAGTTCCTCGGCGAACAGCCCCAGGTGCGTCGAGTACTCCAGCAGCTCCTCGAACAGTTCCCGCGCGTCCTCGGTCCGTCCCAGCCGGACCAGACAGGCGACCAGCCAGAAGCTACAGGTCGTGAACGGGGAATCGCCGGACTCGATGGGGTCGCTCGTGACCGCCTCCGGCCGGTACCGGTAGAGCAGCGGCCCCTCGCCCAGTTCCTCGACGATGGCGTCGATCGTCCGCTCCATCTTCGGGTGGTCGGCCGGGAGGAAGCCGACCAGCGGCATCAGGAGCACCGACGCGTCGAGCGCGTCCTCGCCGTAGGCGATGGTGAACGCCTCCCGCTTCTCCGACCAGCCTCGCTCGAGGATGTCCTCCCTGATCTCCTCGCGGTGGGGCTCCCAGCGCCGGGCGTCCTCCCGGTAGCCCTGTCCGCTCGCGATCCTGATCCCGCGGTCGAGCACGACGAACTCCTCGTAGCTGCGCCTGTCGATCCCGCCCAGCGTCCGGTGAGAGAAGTACGCCCCGTCGATCATCGCCCCGTAGCTCCCCCACTGGAGCTGGTCGGCGGCGTCGTTGCCGATCCGGACCGGCGCCGACCCCCGGTACCCCTCGAAGCCCTCGATCACCTCCTCGTCGGGGACGGGGTTCCCGTTGGCGTCGACGATCGGCGGGATCCGCTCGGGGTCGAGTTTCTCCCCTAGGAGGTTCAGGAAGTCGATCCCCGTCTCGTGATAGTCCAGCACGTGAAACGACCACGCCGAGAAGATGGAGTCCCGGATCCAGCTGTAGCGGTAGTCCCAGTTTCTCGTCCCGCCGGGCATCTCGGGCAGCGACGTCGTCGCCGCGGCGACCACGGCGCCGGTGGCCTCGGCGGTCAGGAGCTTCAGCGCCAGCGCCGAGCGCAGCACCTCCTCGCGCCACGGCCCGTCGTACGAGCAGCGGTCGCACCACCGCCGCCAGTAGTCGCGGGTCCGCTCCAGGGCCGCCTCCGGACCGGTCCGGGCGTCCAGCGCCGTCGCCGGGTCGCCGTACCGGCAGACGAGCCACAGCTCCTCCCCCTCCGCGAGGAGCCGTTCACCGTCCGCACCGCCTTCCCCGATAGCGAGGTCGACGTCGGAGACCAGCGTCAGCGACTGGTTCCCGTCAGTGGCGTGACACCCCTCGTCGATGGGACTGAGGGCGGTCTCCCCGCGGTCGAAGTTCATGCGCGGATCGAACGACACCCGGAGAGTGGGCTCGCCGTCGACACAGCGGACCGATCGGACGATCTCGTCTCTGAGGGCCATCTCGCCGCGGTCCATGAACTGCGGCATGAAATCGAGGACGCGAACCGCTCCCGCCGGCGACTCGAGGACCGTCTCCAGGACGTTCGTCCGGGGCTCGTAGCGCTGCCGGCGCGGGGTCCCGTCCTCGAGGGAGACCGCGAACCGGCCCCCCGACTCCCGGTCGAGCAGGGCCGCGAACACCGCCGGCGAGTGAAACACCGGCAGGCAACACCAGTCGATCGATCCGTCGCGGCCGACCAGCGCCGCGGTCCGCGGGTTCCCGATGACGCCGTAATCCCCGATGTCCGGGTACGCAGAACTGTGCGAGGACATCCCACGCCGGTAGTCCCCGGAGGGGCAAATGCTCCGGGGTCGATCGGACGCCGGCGCCCGACCGCGCTCGCCTCCCGCGGTGTGCGCCGGGAGACCGACCCCTCGGTCGAAAGCCGCCGAGCGATCGGTACTCGCCGGGGAAAATACGCCCGGGAACCGATCTGAATACACATAGGTCGGGGGAGGTAAATTCCCGTTAGAGTAACATTCCGCGACGTGTATCGAATCGTATGTTGACGGAAGTCGTCATCGCGGACGACGACGAGACCATCCGGACCCTCCTCGAGCACAAGCTCTCCTCGCAGGGGTTCGCCACGCACGTCGAGGAAGACGGGAAGGCGGCTCGGCAGTTCCTAGATCACCCGGAGATCGATCCGGACGCGGCCGTCCTCGACGTGATGATGCCCCGATTGAACGGGGCACGGCTGCTGCGGATGGTCCGCCGGGGCGAACTCGCCGTCGACAGCGACCTCCCGATCGTCCTCCTCACCTCCCGGGGGCGAGAATCGGACGTCCTCGACGGCCTCGACTCCGGGGCCGACGAGTACATGACCAAGCCGTTCAGTCCGGCGGAACTGCTCGTGCGCGTCGACAGACTCCTCGATGAGTAGCGATCCGCCGGGAAGCGTCGACGTCACGGCGGCCCCCTTCGCGGCACCGGCCGGTCGGCTGGGGACCGCGATCCGGAGCGACCCGGTTCTGGTCGCCGGCGTCTGCCTCGCGGCCCTGCTCGCGGCGGTCGCGATCGTCACGGTCGGCCGGTCGATCCGGGCCGACCGGCGTCGCAAACGGCGGGCCGCGGTCGCGGACGACCTCCGCCCGGCGCTGCTCGATCGCCTCTACGGCCCGGACGATCCCGACTGGTCCGGGTGGGTCTCGACGCTCTCGCGGCGGGAGCGGTCGGTCCTCGAGTCGCTGCTCGAGGACTACCTCAGGGAACTCGAGGGGGCCGACGCGGAGACGCTGGCCGGCCTCGCCGGCGCACTCGGGATCGACGAACGCGCCCGCCGCCACGTCCGGACGGGCGATCGCTACGAGCGACTGCACGCGCTCACGTGGCTGGCGCTGCTGGAGGACGCGCCGCCGCCGGCAGTGCTCGACGCCCACTGCACGGGCACCCCACAGGAGCGAGCGGTCGCGGCCCGCGCGCTCTACCGGAGCGACCACGCGGACGTCACGACGGCGGGGGTAGACCTGCTGGTCGGTGATCTCTCGGAGCCGCTCTCCGTCTTCGGGGTCGACACGCTCTACCGCGTCGTCCGCTCGGACCCCTCGTATCTCTTCGAGCGGGCGGCCGCGGACGCCGAGACGTGGGCCCCGGCGCTGAGAGAGCAGGTCCTGCTGATCGCCCGACACGCGAACACGGTCGTCGGGGACGCCGACCTGTCGTGGGTCGTCCGGTCGCTGTCCAGCCCCGAGGAGCGAACTCGGATCGAGGCGATCCGAACGCTCGGCGGGTACGGCTGGCGGGAGTCGATCCGCGATCGGATCGACGTCGCGGCGCTCTGCTCGGACCCGTCCCCCGCGGTCCGGGCCGCGACCTACCGGACGCTCGGCGAGTGGAGCGACGGCGAGGCGCTGGCGTCGTTGCGCTCGGCGGCGGCGGCCGAGAGCGAGCCCCGCGCGCAGGTCGCCGCCGCAGAGGCGCTGGTCGACCACCGGCGTGGGCCAGCGAGCACGCGGCGTTCGACCGACTCGTGACCGATGTCTCGTCGAGTGCGGGGATCAGGGTGGAGTCGGAGTCCCGGGACCGATCGCCGGCCGAGGAGGGATCGGGGTGATCGGGCTCCGGTCGGTCGGCCTGTGGGCGATCGCGCTCTCGGGGACCGCCGTGCTGGTCTACTACGCCGGCGTCAACCTCTACTACCTAGTGGTCCACCTCCTCGCGCTGCTCGAACTGCGAGACGACGTCCGCGAGGCCGAGTGGGAACCCCTCTACCGCCCGTTCGACAGGCCGTTCTACCCGGGCGTCGCGGTGCTAGTCCCGGCGTACAACGAAGAGGCGACCATCGTCGAGAGCCTGCAGTCGCTGCTGGCGCTGAACTACCCCGACCGAGAGATCGTCGTCGTCAACGACGGCTCGACCGACGGGACGCTCCCGACGCTCCGCTCGGAGTTCGACCTCGTCGCCCTGGACGCCGACGTCCCCTACGAAGTCCCGAGTGAACCGATCCACGGGGTCTACCGGTCGAAGACCTACGAGGATCTGCTCGTGGTCGACAAGGAGAACGGCGGGAAGAGCGACGCGCTCAACGCCGGCCTCTGGCTGACCGAGAAGGAGCTGTTCTGCGCGATCGACTCCGACACCGTCATCGAGCGCGACGCCCTGCTCGCGATCGTCCGGCCGTTCCTCCGGGACCCCAAGCGGGCGGTCGCCGCCGGCGGGACCATCCGCGTGGCCAACGACTGCGTCATCGACGACGGGGTCGTCGAGGAAGTCGAACTGCCGGACATCGGGCTGCCGGGCCTCCAGGTGATGGAGTACCTGCGGGCGTTCTACTCGGGGCGGCTGGGGCTCGACCGGCTCGAAGGGCTGGTGCTCATCTCCGGGGCGTTCGGCGTCTTCCGGGCCGGCGACGTCCGGTCGATCGGCGGCTACCGCCACGACACGGTCACGGAGGACTTCGACATCGTCGTCCGGCTCCACCGGTACCTGGCCGACGAGGACCGGGAGTACACGGTGGAGTTCGTCCCGGACCCCGTCGCGTGGACGGAGGTCCCGAGCACCCGAGGCGTGCTCGGCCGGCAGCGCCGCCGCTGGTACCGCGGCATGATCGAAACGCTCGTCACCAACCGGGGGATGCTGTTCAACCCCTCGTACGGCCGGGTCGGTACCGTCGTCCTACCGATGTTCGCGGCCGCGGAGGCGATCGGACCACTCGTCGAGGGGTTCGGATATCTCATCGTTCCGATCGCGTGGTATTTGGGCGTCCTGAACGTCGAGTTCTTCGTCATGTTCTTCCTGCTCACGACCGGCTTCGGCGTCTTCCTCTCGTGGTTCGGCGTCTTCAGCGAGGTCTGGAGCTTCAACCGGTACGACCGCCCCCGAGAGATCGTCCGGTTGCTCTGGTATGCCGTCCTCGAGTGCTTCGGCTACCGCCAGTGGAAGGCCTACGTCGCCTGGCGCGGCCTGATCGAGTACCTGCGCGGCGAGCAGTCCTGGGGCGTGATGGAGCGGAGCGGCTTCGACGACGGGAGCGACGACTGACCCCCGTTTCGATTCCTCGTCGGGTGAATCTTACCCGAGCGTTCATTACGGGCCGTTCCTACCGCCGGATATGGCAGCGCAGCCACAGGAGTCGTCGCAGTACTTCGCGGACCTCTACCGGTTACTCTGTGACCGAAAGTCCTCGGTCGACGAGAAAGTCGAGGAGGCGATCGAGATCGGTCGGCGCCGCCTCGACGTCGAGAACGGCGTCGTCACGTACACCGGCGACGGGAGCTACGAGATCCTCGAGACGAACATCTCGACCGGGAAGTACGTCCCCGGGTCGGTGACCGACCTGGAGACGACGTGGTGTCGCCACGTCGTCGACGACAGCGAGCCGCTGGCGTTCGCCGACGCGAACGAGACGGACTACCGCGACGACGTGGCCCTCAAGGAGACCGGCGAGGAGGAGCGGCAGTTCGTGGACCTCCTGGCCCGGGGGATCGGCTACGAACTCGAGCGGACCCGCCACCACCGCGAACTGGCGGCGCAGAACGAGCGCCTCGACGAGTTCGCCGGAACCGTCGCCCACGACCTCCGGAACCCGCTCGCGGGCGCGACCGCGTATCTGGACCTGGCCCTCAAGGAGGCGTCGGGGGAGCAACGGGAGTACCTGCGGACCGTCGAGGAGTCGCTCGGACGGATGGAGGCGCTGATCGGAGAGCTACTGCGCCTCGCCAGGCGGGGGGCCGACGTCGGACGGCGCGAGCCGATCGACCTAGCCGACGCGGTCGACGCCGCCTCGGAGTCCGTCGAGACGGAGGAAGCGACGCTCGTAAACGAGGCCTCCGGGACCGTCCTCGCCCACAGGTCCCGGCTCCGACAGTTGCTGGAGAACCTGTTCCGAAACGCCGCCGAACACGGTTCGGCGAGCAGCGGGACGGAGTCCGGCGACAGCGTCGAAGGCGGCCCGGAGGGCGTCACGGTGACCGTCGGTGACCTCGAGGACGGCTTCTACGTGGAAGACGACGGCCCCGGCCTCCCGCCGTCGATCGCCGAGGCGCTGTTCCGACCGGCCGACGCCTCCGGCGACGACGAAACCGGGACCGGGGCGGGGCCGAGCCTCGGCCTGCTCATCGTCGAGCGGATCGTCGCCGGCCACGACTGGACGGGGTCCGTCGAGTGCGACGGCGGCACCCGCTTCGAGTTCGGACGCGTCGAGCGTCGGTAGGCCCGCTCACTCCCAGGGCTCGCCACCGGCGAGGTCGAGCTCGCTGTCGAGCCGCGAAGACGGGCAGACGTCCTCCAGCATACAGTCCCCGCAGTCGGGATTCCGAGCCGTGCAGGTCGCCCGTCCGTGAGCGATCAGCAGGTGCGTGAGCCGCTGCCAGTCCTCCTCCGGGACGACCTCGACGAGGTCCTCCTCGATGCGCTCCGGGCGTTCCTCGTCGGTCAGCCCGAGTCGCCGGGAGAGCCGCTGGACGTGCGTGTCGACGACGATCCCCTCGACGACGTCGTGGCCGTGCTGGAGGACGACGTTCGCCGTCTTCCGACCGACGCCGGGCAGGTCCGTCAGTTCGTCCATGGTGTCGGGCACGTCGCCGCCGTGCTCCTCCGCGATCTTCCGGCACGCGTCCCGGATGTACCCAGCCTTGTTGTTGTAGTAGGTGATCGAGTCGATGGCCGCGGCGAGTTCTTCCCGGGGGGCCTCGGCGTACTCCTCGGGCGTTCGGTAGGTCTCGAAGAGGTCGCGGGTGACCTCGTTGACCCGCTCGTCGGTACACTGTGCCGAGAGGATCACCGCGATCAGCAGTTCGAGGCGGTTCGAGTAGCGCAGCGATATCGTCGCGTCCGGATACGCCTCCCGCAGGCGGTCGACGACCTCCTCGGCCTGTGCCTCCCGGGAGTCCAGCGGAGCACCCATAGCGGACGGGAGAGGCGCCGGGACTTGGGCGTTGCCGTCTCCGGCAGGGACCGTCGCTCACGAATACGCATAGCCGTGACGTTCATGTGATAGAGAACGTAGGTGCGGGCATGAGCGGGTCGCGAACCCACGGCGTCGTCTCTCCGGAACCCGGAACCGCGAGCGTCGTCCTCGCGTTCGCGCTCGGCTACGCCGTCGTCGACCGCGCCACCGAGGGGGTGCTCCGGGTCGTCGGGGCCGCGGGCGTCGATCCGGGGACGCTCGCGACGGGCCTGGCGGGGGCGCTCTGGCTTGCGTTCGGCGCGCTGGTCGGGACGGAACTCCTCCGGCAGTACCGGGCCAACCCGAGGGCGTTCGGCGACCGAGACGTCCGGCGGGCGTTCCTCGACGATCACCGGCCGGCGCCGCGGGACCACGCCGTCGCGCTCGCGGCGGCTCTCGGGGGCGGCGCTATCGTCGTGCTCGGCCGCGCGGAGTTCTACGCCGCGCTCGACGGCACGTTCCGGGTGCTCCGCCTGCTCGTCGCCGAGGGGCGGCTCGGCTCGTTCTCCCCGGTCACCTTCGCCGCAGGAGCGCTGTTCCTGGTGGGCTTCGGAACCTTCGCCTACGGCGTCGACCGGGTCGTCGTCGGTCTCTACCGGGAGGCCCTGTTCCGGTACTACCGGTAGCCGGGCTACGTGTGTTCCCATCGGAGACAAGCACGGTCCCCCGAACGAGACAGACGTGGCTGGCACACCTGGCACGCACGGCGCGCGCGGTACCGGCGCCCCGGCGGAACGGCGCCGCGTCCCCCTCCCGGAGCGCGGCGCGGCGGCCGCCGGACTGGGGATCGGACTGGCCTGTCTCGTCGTCGAGCGCCTCCTCGGCGGCGCGCCCGGACTGCTGTGGGCGGGGGCCGCAGTCGCGGTCGGACACGTCCTCTACCGGCAGTTCCGGCCGCCGACCCTGTCGGTCGCGCGCGGGGCCGACATCCGTCGGCGGCAGACCGCCCACCGTCCCGACCGCGGGGAAGTCGCGGCGGCCGGCGCCGCGGCCCTGCTCGGGGGCGGGGTCGCGGTGTCGCTGGCCGGCCGGTTCCTCTCCGCGGTCGACGCGCTCGCCGGCGGCGCGCCCTCGCCGGTCGACGGGGCGATCTGTCTGGCCTTCCTGGGCGGGTTCGCGGTCGCGGCCTGCGCGCTCGACCACCTGCTCGTGACCGTCTACCGGGAGTCGCTCCACCGGGCGCACGCCTGAATCGCCCCGGGTTCCGCGGGGTGGCGACCGCTCGGAGCAGCGCTCCGGTGACGACCCCGCTCCCGAGGACCGCGGACCGGCCGACGATCCGCCGGACGAGCGCGCGGGTGCGCCGGGTTCGACGTCGCCGTCGATCCCGCGGTCCCCGACGGTTCACTCGAGGGTCGCCTCCGGTCGGACCACGCCCCGAGAGCGACAGAACGGGGCCGTCCGCGGGACGGGAGGGATTGGACGCCCCCGACACGTCGGCGTCCGGACCCGAACAGGTCTGGCGGGGCGTATGAGTATCGACCCCGCGGCGACCGCACCGCCCGTCTTACAGCCCCAGTTCCCGCCCGAGGACGAGCCGCTGGATCTCGCTGGTCCCCTCTCCGATCTCCATGAGCTTCGCGTCCCGGTAGAACCGCTGGGGGGCGAAGTCGGTGGTGTAGCCGTAGCCACCCAGCACCTGGACGGCGTCCTCGGCGACCTCCCGGGACGTCTCGCTGGCGTCGAGTTTCGCCAGCGAGGAGAGCCGAGTGACGTCCTCGCCGGCGTCGTAGGTCGTCGCGGCCTTGTGCGTCAGCAGGCGCGAGCGCTCGATCTTCCGGTCCATCTCGACGATCATGTCCCGGACCGCGTCGAACTTCGAGACGGGCTGGCCGAACTGCTCGCGCTCGGTGGCGTACTCCCGGGCGGCCTCGAAGGCCCCTTGGGCGAGCCCCACCGACAGCGCCGCGATGCTGATCCGACCGCCGTCGAGGGTCTTCTTGGTCTGCTCCCACCCCTCTCCCTCCTCGCCGAGCAGGCGGTCCTCGGGGAGATAGCAGTCCGAGAACTTGATCTCGCAGGTCGGCGAGGCGTTCAGCCCCATCTTCTCCCACTCGGAGACGACCTCGAAGCCGTCGTCCTCGCGCGGGTCGAGGATGAACGTCGAGATGCCGCCGTACCCCGCGCCGGGTTCCGTGACCGCCTTCACGAGGATCGACCCCGCGACGTTCGCGTTCGTGATGAACTGCTTGGTGCCGTTGAGCACGTAGCCGTCCCCCTCCCGCTCGGCGGTGGTGTCCATGTCGCTGGCGTCGCTACCGCTGCCGGGTTCGGTCAGCGCCCACGCCCCGACGTACTCTCCCCGGGCCAGCGGCTCCAGCCACCGCTCCTTCTGGGCCTCGGTGCCGAACGCCTCGATGGGCTTGCTCGCGAGGCTCGTGTGGGCCGCAAACGAGAGGCCGATCGACCCGGAGACCCGCCCGAGTTCCTCGGTCACCAGCGCGTACATCAGTTGGTCGCCGCCGAGCCCTCCGTACTCCTCGGCGACCGGAATCCCCATCATGTCGAGGGCCGCGAGTTCCTCGAAGACCTCCTCGGGATAGCGGTGCTCGTCTTCGATCTCCTGGGCGATAGGGGCGATCTCCTCGTCGCAGAACTCCCGGATGGTGTCCCGGACCATCCGGTGTTCCGAGGGGAGAGTGAAGTCCATACCGGAAGTGGCACAGCGACTCGCATAAGCGCTCCGGCAAGACTTGCGCCGGCGGGGCCGGGACCGTCCGCGGCCGACTGGCAACACACTGATACGGTCGGACCGAGTGGCGGGCAGTACCGACGTCCGGCGGTTTCTCAGAGGCAGCGTGGACTGGGACCGCCTGGAGGGCGTGACGCGCGAACTGCTCCGGCGCTGCGACCAGCCGGAGCTCCGGGTCGCGTTCCTCGACGCGGACAACTGGCTGTCGACGCCGTGTGTGGTCAACGACCGCTGGTTGGTGAAGGTGGTGACCGAGCAGAACTCGCTGCTGCACGCCGTGCTGACGACCGGCCGGAACATAGGGGCGTTCTCCAGCGGACGGGAGGGGTTCTTCGAGTACGTCGCCGACCCCGTCGAGATGGCCGAGCGGGAACTGGAGGCCACCCGCTGGATGCGCGAGATCGGGGTAAACGTCCCGGAACCCCTCGAGGCCTTCGAATACGAGGGACTGGGCGTGCTCGTCGTCGAGTACCTCCCCGAGTTCCGGACGCTGAACGAACTCGACGCCGCAGAGGTCGAGCGCTACGCTCCCGACCTCTTCGAGTCGCTGGCGCTGGTCCACGGCGACCTCCGGGCCGAGAACGGCCTCGTCGCCCGGGAGCGACTCTACCTCGTCGACGCGACGAGCGTCCGCGACGACGAGGACGCCGTCGGTCACGCGCGGGCTCGTACGACCTCGCGTGCGCGCTCGGGGCGCTCGAACCGCTGATCGGCGGGCGGGCCGCCGTGGCCGCCGCGACCGACCACTGCTCGACCGACGATCTGCTGGCCGCGGTCGACTTCCTGGATTACGTCAACGCGCGGCCGGACCACGACTTCGACGCCGCGAACGTCAGAGGCGAGATCGAGAAGCGGGCGACGGGCGAACCGTAGGCTCGGTCCGCGGGGCAGTGCCGTCGTCGTCCGTTCGGCGACGGGGCGACCGTCCCGTCGCCGGCGGGCCGGTCACTCGACGTCGATGACGACGACGTCGTTGTCGTACTCCGGTTCCGGGGCGGAGAGGTCCACGTCGAGGTCCTCCTCGATCAGTTCGACGTTCCAGGCGTTGGCCTTCCAGAGCGCGTCGAAGACCGTTCCCACGACCGGCGCAGACCCGATGGCGGCGTCGACGGCGACGTTGCCGAGCATCTCGACGATCGTCGTGTACGAGACGCCGAGGTTCGCCGCCTCCAGGACGACGTACAGCGACAGGCCGGCGCTCAGGGCGTCGCCGATCCCCGGGATCGCCCCGAGGATCGGATCGAGGCCGACCCGGATGTCGGTGCCGGGGATCGCGACCGCCTCGTCGAGCAGGTAGGCGACCGTCCGGAGGCGGTCCAGCGCGGCCTCGTCGACCTGGGGGTCGGCCGCGGGTTCCTCGACGACGACGGGGATCTCTCTCTTCTCGTCCATACCGGCTCCACGGGCCGGCCCCACAAGAACCCGCTGGCCATCGCCGGGTGACCGTCCCGCGGCCAGACCGGTCGCCGCCCGGAGGGGATGAGCTTTTACCGGGGTCGCGCAAAACTTACCGCATGAGCAAGCAGACTCAGAAGGCGGAGACCTACGGCCACTACATCGGCGGCAAGTTCGTCACCGAGGGCGAGGAGACCTTCGAGTCGCGCAATCCGGCAACCGGGGAGACGATCGGCACCTTCCGGCGCGGCGACGAGACCGACGTCGAGCGCGCCATCGAGGCCGCCGCCGACGCCTTCGGGGAGTGGCGCGACCTCTCGTACATCGACCGCGCGGAGTACCTCTGGGAGATCTACCACGAACTGCGCGACCGCCACGAGGAACTGGGGGAGATCGTCACCCGCGAGTGCGGCAAGGAGATCAGCGAGGGCAAAGCCGACGTCACCGAGGCCTGGCACATGGTCGAGTGGGCCGCCGGCGACGCCCGCCACCCGCAGGGCGACGTCGTTCCCAGCGAGATCGCCAGCAAGGACGCCTACATGCGCCGCAAACCCCGCGGCGTCGTCGGCTGCATCACGCCGTGGAACTTCCCGGTCGCGATCCCCTTCTGGCACATGGCCGTCGCGCTCGTCCACGGGAACACCGTCGTCTGGAAGCCCGCCGAGCAGACGCCGATGTGCGGCCAGATCATCGCCGAGATGTTCGACGACACCGGCATCCCTGACGGCGTCTTCAACATGATCCAGGGGTACGGCGACGCCGGCGCCGCCGTCGTCGACTCGCCGGACGTCGACACCGTCCTCTTCACGGGGTCTGCGGAGGTCGGACAGGGAATCGCCGATGCGGTCGGCGGCGAGCCCGGCAAGCTCGCGGCCTGCGAGATGGGCGGCAAGAACGGCATCGTGATCACGGAGAACGCCGACCTGGACGTCGCCGTCCACTCCGCGATCATGTCCTCGTTCAAGACGACCGGCCAGCGCTGCGTCTCCGCCGAGCGGCTGATCGTCCACGAGGACGTCTACGACGAGTTCAAAGAGCGGTTCGTCGACGTTGCCGAGGACGTCGCCGTCGGCGATCCCCTCGACGAGGAGACGTTCATGGGGCCGGCCATCGAACCCGGCCACGTCGAGAAGATCAAGGAGTACAACGACCTCGCTCGCGAGGAAGCCGACGAGGTGCTCGTCGACCGCACCGAACTCCCGGACGACGAGATCCCGGAGGGCCACGAGGACGGGGCGGCTACCGCCGCCAGTCCGGAGCGTAGCGGCAGCTACGCGGACGGGAACTGGGTCGGTCCGTTCGTCTACGAGGTCGACTACGACGACGAGGGCACCCAGCGCTCGATCCGCGAGGAGGTCTTCGGTCCTCACGTCGCGCTCATGGAATACTCGGGCGACATCGAGCGAGCCGTCGAGATCCACGACGACACCCCCTACGGACTGGCCGGCGCGATCGTCTCCGAGGACTACCGCCAGCTCAACTACTACCGGGACCACGCCGAGGTCGGCCTGGCCTACGCGAACCTCCCGTGTATCGGCGCCGAGGTCCAACTCCCGTTCGGCGGCGTCAAGAAGTCCGGCAACGGCTACCCCAGCGCCCGCGAGGTGATCGAGGCCGTCACCGAGCGCACCGCCTGGACGCTCAACAACTCTAGGGACATCCAGATGGCCCAGGGCCTCTCGGCGGACATCAAAACCGCCGACGACGAGTAGGCGGGACTCGGCTCCGGACGAATCGACGAGCGGGCGGCCGGGAGCCCGCGACGGTCCTGGCGGCGGCAGGCGCGGCGCGATCCGCGGTACCGACGGGCGCGGATCACTGCCCCGCCGCGTCGAAGCGCGAGAGAGCGTCCGCGGCGCTGGCCGTCGGCGTGCGACATCCGGGAGGCGGCGACCCCCGGTGCCGGGCTCGACCGGGGGTCGGGCGGGAGGCGGTCGCTTGTGTGCCGGTGTGACGAGAAAAGCGTCGTTTCCGGCATGCGGTGATTATGGCGTCTTCATATAAACGTTGACGGCTCGGGCCGAACCCGCCGGAACTCGCGCCGCCGGTCGCGGCCGTCCCGGCCTACGCCGACTGGCGGTCCGCGAGCGCGGGGAACTCTTCCCGGACTGCCGCGACTTGGTCGGGGTCGACGTCCGCGACCACCAGCGCCGGGTCCTCGTCGCTGCCGGCGAGGGTCGTCCCCCAGGGGTCGTACGCCGCCGACCGGCCCACGAGCGTTGCGTCTTCGAAGGCTCCCGAGCCGTTGGCCGCTGCGACGTACAGCAGGTTCTCGACGGCGCGCGTACGCGGGAGGAGCTGCCAGTGCTCGACGCGGGGGTACGGCCAGGCGCTCGGCACGCAGACCAGCGTCGCGCCCGCCTCGACCAGTTCCCGGTAGAGCTCGGGGAACCGGAGGTCGTAGCAGGTCGTCGCGCCGACGGTGAATCCCTCGAACTCGACGGTCGGGAGCGACTCGCCGGCGACGAGCAGGTCCGCCTCGCGGGAGCCGTAGCCGAAGAGGTGGCGCTTCCGGTAGACCGCCCGGCGCTCGCCCGCGCGGTCGAGGACGACGGTCGTGTTCGCGAGGCCCTCCTCCGCGGGTCCGCCGGCGGTCGTCGCGAGGTCCTCGACGACGCTCCCGGCCACGACGCCCATCTCCCGCTCGCGCGCGACCTCAGCGATCCGGGAGAGCGTGGGTCCGTCGAGCGGCTCCGCCCGGCGGGCGTAGCTGTCGAACGCGAAGTAGCCGACATTGAACACCTCCGGGAGGACCGCGAGGTCCGCGCCGCGGTCGGCGGCCCGGCCGAGCGCGTCGACCGCGCGGCCGACGTTGCCGTCGACGTCGCCGCCCTCGATTCCGATCTGTGCGAGCGCCAGCCGCATCTCAGGCCCTGGCCCCGAGGTCTCGCTGGATGGCCGCCTCAAGGTTGTCGAGTTCGGCGTCGAGGTTCTTCTTGAAGAACCGCTCAACGCCGGGGAGCTTCCCGTCGACGGTGAAGCGGTTGGTCAGCCGGGTCCCCCCCTCGACCGCTTCGAGTTCGTGTTCGCCGACGACGTTCAGCACCTTCGACCGGCCGACGAAGCGGACGTACTCCGGTTCGCGCCGGTCGGTGTCCCGGGTCTCGATGGCGATGGTGCGATCGACCATCGGCACGGGGATCTGCACGTGCCAGATGGCGGTCCGGTCGCCGGTCTCCTCGTAGTCCTTCACGACGCTGATCGGAGCGGCCCGTCTTTCGGGGTCGGAGATGAACTCCCAGACGTCCTCGCGCGGTGCGGCCAGCTCGAAGGTACGCTCCACCTCGACTGTCATTACGGGCCCTTCAGGCTCCTGGATGAAAACCTACCCGGGCGTCACTCGCCAGGTCGTCGAGCGGGCGCGCCCCCACTTCTCGATCTCGACGTCGTCGGCGTCGTCGGCGAGTCTGGGGAGCCGGGCGCCGACCTGCTTGGCGGACAGGCCGATGCTGTCGGCGATGCGCTTGGCCCGGAAGTACCGCTCCCCCTGCGCGACGCTCTCGCGCAGGTGATCGAGGATCCGCTGGTCCTCGTCGCTCATCTCGCCCATATCGCCGCTAGGGGGGACGCGGGATTAACGATTACGGCTATCGTCGTTACTCGTAGAGGTGGATCGCGGCGATCAGGATCGCGGCGGCGGTCATCGCCCCGGCGAACCCCCACCCCGAGAGCACCTGGTCGTGCCCGACCGCGGCGGCGTACATGACAACCGCGCCGCCGACCCCGAGCAGGCCGAACAGCATCGCCACGCCGATCCCCATGTCCGAACCCGTGGTCGCCTCTGCCATACTCCCCCACGGGACCGCGCCCGTCAAAACTCCGCCGATCCGATCCCGGGGATAAACTCCATGCGGCGATAGGAAATCCCGGTCGGCGCGACCGACGGCAGAGGGCCCGGTACGCCGATCCCCGATCTACGGTCAGGTCGCGAGACGCCCCCCTTCGCGGCGGCCGTCGCGACCCTCTCGCCGGTCGCCGCCGCAATGGTCCCGGGCGTGGTCGCCGGTCCCCCGCTCCGATCCCCGGCGGCCCCCGAGCGGACGGCCGACCCGGCCGCGGAGGGCGCCGAGCGGGAGACGGCCCCGGCTTCGGCGCCCTCGGGGCACTCGCGGCGCTGCTCGGCGGCGTGACCGAGTCGGTTGAGCGGTCTGCGGTCGACCAGAGGGGGAGGGACCGACCCCTGGCCGCCCGCTGTTACCGACGAGGCTCCGACCACCGACTGACGAGAGGGTTCACGGGAGCGACGCGAGAGCCGTCCGCTTTCCTGACGGCAACGACGTCCAGTGATACGCGCGCTACGGTGTCTTGACGGTACTCCTGCTGATCGCGGCGGTGGATCCCTGCGGAGCGTCTCGGCGGCGGTCGGCCTCCGGCGAGCGACCGCTACCGCCCGCTCGGTCGAGCGGCGTTCGACGTCGCCGTGCTCTCGACGGCGGCCGTGTACCTCTCGGTGGCCTCTCCGACGACGGTAGCGCCTATTTCCCGAGAAGTCGGAGGACGACGCCGGCGACGACGACGAGCGCGGCCGGAATGATCGTCCCGGGGATCGGGATTGGGAGCGCGACGAGGCCGAGCACGATCAGAACGGTGGAGAATCTCATGACCAGGGATCGGTGCGCTCATACCCTCGTTCTTGTGCTTGTACGTGCCCGCGGCGGGTGCACCACGTTTTTATGACGGGCGTGACAACTCCGCCGTATGGCTGACGACGAGGAAACACCCGAAGAGACGACCGAGAGCGACGCCGAGGAGGGGGAGACTGAGGAGAAGTCCTTCCGCGAGCGCGTCGAGGAGATCCGCCAGCAGCGCGCCGAGGAGGGCGAGGGAGAGGGCGAGTCCCCCGAGGACCGCCTCGAGGAGGCCTTCGGCGGCGAGGGCGGCGGTCCCGGCGGCATGGGCGGCGGCAACCCCTTCGCCCAGATGATGGGCGGCATGATGGGCGGCGGCGGTCCCGGCGGCATGGGCGGCGGCCCCGGCGGTATGGGCGGCGGTCCCGGTGGTCCCGGCGGCCGCGGCCGAGAGGAGTCCGGTGGCGACAACGACGAACTCATCCGCGAGGTCCGAAAGACCCGCGACGAGATCCACGACCTGCGCCGCGAGGTCGAGCGCATCGCCGACGCGCTCGAGGAGCGATAGGCGAGCGACCGCTCCCGACGCCACGTCTCGATTGTTCTCCCGACGACCTCAGAAGCCCGTGAGGCTCGCCTGTACCTCGCGGTCGTCGGCGCCCGGCCGGAGGTCGTATCCCACTAGGTCTCGCATGTCGACGGCGTAGGTCGTGCCGGCGCGGTCGAGGACGAGCGCCCGGCTTTTCGTCCCGCGGACCGCGCCTGTGAGCATCGTCTCCGGGACGGGCCGGCGATCGAGGTCCAGTCCGTAGTCGAACGCGAACGTCTCGATGACGCGGAAGTCGGCGAGTAGATCGCTCCAGGCCACCTCGTCGACCTCCCGGTCCAGCCCCTCGATCTTGGTGGCGACGCGGACGCTGTCGCCCACCGTCGCCGCGATGTCGCTCTCGACCTCGCGGGCGGTCCGCCCGTTCGAGACCGTGTGGACGTGGGCGGCCCGGTCGGCGCCCTGCTCGCGGAGGCGGGTCTCGAGGCGCCACGACCGCGTCACGCCGACCTTGAACGCGTCGGGCGCGAACGCCGCGAGGTAGACGGCGTGTTCCTCCCGTGAGTCGGCGTTGTTCGCTGCCGCCCACGGAACCGTGTGGGCCTCGCAGTAGGGCGCCCGTGGCGCCGCGCAGGGCTGGTGGCGCCCGTCCGTGACGACGCCCGCGCAGTGGCGCTCGCTGAGCGTGTACGCGAGGTCCGTACCCGGCGCCAGCGCCAGTCGCTCGACTTCGGCTCTCTCCCCGTCGCTTACGTCGCCTCCGGCGACCAGGAGGGCAGCCGTTTCGTCGGGCGCCGTCCGGCGCCGATAGCCGACGATCTGCACGGTCGCCGTACGCGCCCGTTCGGTGAAATCCCCTTCGACCTCCGGGGACAGCGAGCGCGCGAACGCTTTTGCCTCCGCTGCCCGTCGATGGAGCCATGACCTGCCCCTACCTCGCGTACCGCAGCGAGGGCGACGGCCGGGAGTTCGACGTCGAGCGCGCCTACTGTACGGCCGCCGAGCGGTTCGTCCAGCCGATGCGCGCTGACATCTGTAACGACCGCTACGACCTCGACCACGAGGTCGACTGCGAGATCTACCGCGCCGCCGAACAGTGAGCTACGAGGACTTCCTCGAGGGCCGGCCGGCGATCGTCACCGCGGCGCTGACCGGCGGCGTCCACGGCAAGGAGGCCAACCCCGCGATCCCGGAGACGCCCGAGGAGATCGGCGCGGCGGCGGCGGCCTGCCGCGAGGCCGGCGTCAGCGTCGTCCACCTCCACGCCCGCCGGGAGAACGGAGAGCGGGCCTTCGAGACCGAGCGGTTCCAAGAGATCACCGACGCGGTCCGGGAGCGCGCTCCCGACCTGATCGTCCAGCACTCCACCGGCGGCACCGGCGCGCCCCTGGAGGTGCGCCGGCAACCCCTGCTGACTGACCCCGCGCCGGACATGGCGAGTCTCGACATGGGACCGCTGAACCGGTACGACCACCTCACCAGCGAGAACACGCGGGCGACCGTCGACGCGCTGTACGACCTGATGGACGAGCGGGGGATCAAGCCCGAGCTGGAGCTGTTTAACAGCGGGCACGTCACCGAGACCTACGAGCTACTGGAGCGGCGCGACCTCGCCGACCCGGTCTACGCGACGCTGATCTTCGGCGGCGGGACGCTGACGCGGCCTCGGCCGCGGAACTTCCTGACGAGCATCGAGGACCTGCCCGAGGGCGCGCAGTTCAACACCCTGGGGTTCGCTCGCCACCAGCTCCCCTTCGCCACGATGGGGCTGCTGTTCGGGGGACACGTCAGAGTGGGACTGGAGGACAACGTCTACTACGAGCGCGGGGAACTCGCAGAGAGCAACGCGCAGCTCGTCGAGCGGGTTGTCGCCGTCGCGGAGACGTTAGGACGACCCGTAGCGACCCCCAAGCAGGCCCGCGCCCGGACCCGGCCGGGCGCGTCGGCTGCGCTCCCGGCCGGGTCCGGTCACGTCCGTGTCACCGGCTGACACGGGCGCGGGTGAATGATATATCGGGGAAGCGAGTAGGTCGGCGCATGGCCGACGAGCCAACCGACGACCCGCCCGTGACCGCCGATCGACCGGACAGCACGATCCAAGTGACCGGGACTGACCACGTGACGCTCATCGGGAGCAACGTCGAGGACACGGTCGAGTACTACCGCGACATCCTCGGGTTGCCGCTGGTGATGCGCCAGCCGAATCTCGACGACGACGACGTCGAGCACCTCTTCTTCGCCTCCGGCGACGGTCGGTTGATCACGTTCTTCTGCGACGGCCGGGAGAGCCACGAGGGCGCCCAGCGGCCCGGCACCGGCGCGGTCCACCACATCGCCTTCCGCCTCGACCCGGAGCAGTTCGTCGAGACGCGCGAGAACCTCCGGGAGGTGGGCCGCCGGTTCTCGGAGTTCGACCGCGGCGCGTTCCACTCGCTGTACGCCCGCGATCACAACGGCCTGACGATCGAACTCGCGGCCGACAAGTTCGACGTCCCCGACGACCGGCGC
Organism: Halobacteriales archaeon QS_5_70_17; assembly: GCA_003021975.1. Taxonomy (GTDB): domain Archaea; phylum Halobacteriota; class Halobacteria; order Halobacteriales; family Haloarculaceae; genus Halomarina. The sequence goes on from PXRR01000055.1 coordinate 21,929, forward strand.
GGCGAGGTGCTCGCGCGCGCTCAGGCCCACCGCGTCGAGGCCGGCGCGGAGTACGTCCGCGGCGAGGACCTCCGGGCGGCCCTCGAAGAGTTGGGCCTGGACGTCGTCGAACACGACCTGCCCGCGGCGCCGACGGGGACGAGCGTCGAGGACTGATCGGGGACAGCGAGCGGGTTACTCGGCGGGCGGGGCCGTGGGGTCGGACACCGACTCCGATTCGCCGAGCCACTCGTCGGCCCAGGCCTCGATCTCGTCGAAGACGGGCCGGAGCGACTCGCCTTTCGCCGTCAGCGAGTAGTAGGTCGCCACGGGGGCGGCTTCCTCCATGCGGCGCTCGACGAACCCCGTCTCCCGAAGGTCGTCGAGCACCCGCGAGAGCGTCCGAGAACTCGCGTCCGTCGAGCGCTTGATCTCGTTGAACCGCTTCTCGCCGTCCTGCAGGTCGTGGAGCACGATCAGCCGCCACTGCGAGCCGATCTGCTCGATGGAGTCGATGACCGTGCAGGCCTCCTCGCTGTACCGATCGTCCGATTGCATCGATGTCACCGGGTTACTCCTATGTCCGGGAAGGGATATATGAGTTCGCATCGTAACCAGGTATACTGATGACACCAGATTCCCGACCGGAGCCGGCGGTCCCCGGGATCCACCACGTGACGGCCATCGCGGGCGATCCCCGGAAGAACCGGGCGTTCTACACGGGGACGCTCGGCCTCCGGTTCGTCAAGCGGACCGTCAACTTCGACGACCCCGGGACGTACCACCTCTACTACGGCGACGAGGTCGGGACGCCCGGCACGGCGCTGACGTTCTTCCCCTTCGAGGGGGCCCGACAGGGCCGGGTCGGCGCGGGCCAGACCGGCGCGACGGCGTTCGTCATCCCCGAGGGAGCGATCGACTACTGGATCGACCGCTTCGACGAGCGGGGCGTCGACCGCGAGGACCCGATCGAGCGGTTCGGCGAGCGCGTCCTCCCGTTTCGCGACCCTGACAGCCAGCCCCTCGAACTGATCGAGGGGGCGACCGACGAGGCAGTCCGTCCCTGGACCGAGGAGGTGCCCGAGGCGTCCGCGATCCGCGGATTCCACGGCGTGACCCTGCTTTCGGGGGACGTCGAGGCGACGGCTCGCGTCCTCGAGACGATGGGCTACGAACAGCGCGGCGAGGAGGGCGACCGGACCCGCTACCGGGCGCCCGGCGACCGAGCGGCGGTCGTCGACCTCGCCGGCGCCGACCGCGGCGTCCAGGGGGCCGGGACCGTCCACCACGTCGCCTTCCGGACCGCCGACGGGGAGAGCCAGCAGGCCTGGCGCGAGCGGCTGACCGACGCCGGCATGCGGGTCACCGAGGTCAAGGACCGCCGGTACTTCCGGTCGGTTTACTTCCGGGAGCCCGGGGGCGTCCTCTTCGAGATCGCCACCGAGGGGCCGGGGTTCACCCGCGACGAAGGGCTCGACGACCTCGGCGAGGAACTGAAGCTCCCGCCCTGGCTGGAGAACGACCGCGAGGCCATCGCCGCCGACCTGCCCGCGATCGGCGACGCGGACCCGGAAGCGGAGGTGACCGGCCGATGAGCGCTGGTCCCCACCAGGACCAGCCGCTGGTCCGCGAGGGCGCTCCCGTCGAGGACAGCGAGGCGGCGATCGTCGCCGTCCACGGTCGCGGTGCGACCGCGCGCAGCGTCGTCGACCTCGCGAGGGAGGTCACTCCGGAGGACGCGAGCGTCGCCTTCCTCGCGCCTCAGGCCGCGCGCAACACCTGGTACCCCAACTCCTTTCTCGCGCCCGTCGAGTCGAACCAGCCCGGCCTCGACTCCGGGCTGCGGGCGGTCGGAGACGCCGTCGCGACCGCGACCGACGCCGGCGTCCCCGTCGAGAAGGTCGTCCCGCTGGGCTTCTCGCAGGGGGCGTGTCTCGCCAGCGAGTTCGTCGCCCGGAACGCGCGCCGGTACGGCGCGCTCGCGGCCTTCTCGGGCGGGCTGATCGGCCCCGGCGGCACCGACCGGGACTACGACGGCGACCTCGACGGCACGCCCGTCTTCCTGGGCTGTAGCGACAGCGACCCCCACATCCCGCTCGAGCGAGTCCACGAGACCCGCGACGTCTTCGAGCGCATGGACGGTGATATCGACGAGCGGATCTACGAGGGGATGGGACACGGCGTCAACCAAGACGAGGTCGACCGCGTGAGCGACCTCGTCGCGGGCGTCCTGGACTGACGGAGCGCCGTCCCCGCAACTCGCCCCGGACACTCACCTGCCCGGGCCGCGTTGGGTCGCCATGACCGACTTCGGCTCGGATTCCGACCGCGACCCCGCGAACCGCGGCTACCGCCGGCTGTTCGACGGCGACCTGACCGTCGGGCTCTCCTTCCCGATCACGACCGACGACGAGCCGCCGGGACGTTCCGACCTTCTGGCCCGAGTTCGGCGACGCCGGCCAGATCCACGACCCGTTCGTCCACCTCTCGGAGGTCGCCGCTCGCACGGAGGACGTCGCGCTCGGGACGGCCAGCGTCGCGCTGCCGCTCCGCCACCCGCTGCACGTCGCGAAGGCGGCGGCGTCGATCGATCGCCTGTCGGGGGGTCGCCTCGTCCTCGGGGTGGGGACGGGCGACCGGCCGCCGGAATACGCCGCCTTCGGCGTCGACCGCGAGGCGCGCGGCGAGCGGTTCCGCGAGAGCGTCCGCGTCCTTCGGGCGGCCTGGGGCGAGGCGTTCCCCGAAGTGGGGACCTCGCGGTGCCGACTCGAAGGGGACCTGGACGTAGTGCCCAAACCGGAGACGGGGACGGTCCCGCTGCTGGTGACCGGCCGATCCCGGCAGTCCCTCGAGTGGATCGCCGAGCGCGGCGACGGCTGGCTGAACTACCAGTTGCCCCTCGACACCCTGGAGGCGACCGTCGGGGACTGGCGGGCGGCGACCGCCCGGTGCAAGCCCTACGCGGCGACGCTGGCCGTCCACCTCGACTCGGACCCGACGGCCGACGCGACGCCGATCCACCAGGGGTTCGCGGCAGGCGCCGACTGGTTCCGCGAGCGGTTCGCCGCGCTCGCGGACCGCGGCGTCGATCACGTGATCGTGAGCTTCCGGGGCGACGACCGGCCGGTCCGGGACGTCCTCGAGGAGTTCGGCACGGACGTGCTCGGGAGTTCGGTATAGCGGTCTCCGGTTTACCGCGGGAGTACCGATATGAGGGGTGAACGCGTAGCCCGGGCCATGATCGAGGGCGACCTGACGGTCGAACCCGGCGACGTCGTCCGGTTCGTGTTCACCGTGCGCAACGCTGGCAGCGAGGTCGTCGATCTGGAGTACCCGGACTCCTGTCACGCCGACTTCGCCGTGTTCGACGGCGACGAGCGGCGCTGGCGCTGGAGCGAGGGGCGGGCGTTCATGCAGGTGATCGAACGCGAGACGCTCGATCCCGGAGAGACGACCACCTACGAGGGGGAGTGGCCCTCCCCGGACTCGGGGACGTTCACGGCCCGCGCGGAACTCCGGGCCCGCGAGCGGACCTGCGAGGCCGAACGCGAATTCTCGGTCTAACGGGCGAGCAGTTCTCGAGTGGCCCGCCGGACAGACTCGTCGCTCGTGAGGTCGGGTTCCCACCCGGACGCGACGAGTCGGTCGATCGGGAGGAACACGCGGGGCACGTCACCGGTCCAGCCGCGGTCGCCGCCGGTGTACTCGAACTCGGGATCCACCCCCATCTCGTCGCTGACGATCCCGGCGATCCGGTCGACGGTGGTCGTGTCCCGTGTCCCGAGGTTGTAGGTGTACAGCGGCCCCTCGCGGTGGTCCCCGGCGTGCTCGACGACGTGGCACATCGCGTCGACGCACTCCCGGACGTGCATGTAGGACTTCTCCTGTCGCCCGTTGCCGAGGATGGTGAGCGTCTCGGGGTCTTCCCGGAGTTTCTCGACGAAGTCGGGAACGACGCCGGCACCGAACCGCGGACCGACGATGTTGGCGAAGCGGAACGTCCAGACGGTGAAGCCGTGGGAGTGGGCGTACACCGAACAGGCCGCCTCCTCGGCGAGTTTGGTGGCGCCGTAGCCGCTGATCGGCTCCAGCGGACCGTAGTCCTCCGGCGTGGGTTCGCCGGCCTCGCCGTAGACGGTACACGAGGAGGTGAACGCGAGGCGGTCGACGCCGACGGCGGCCATCCGTTCCAGGACGTTGTGGGTGATGTCCGTGTTGGCCTCGAACTGCCGGCGAGGGCTGTCCGTGTCGACGTACTTGTCGGCGGCCGCCAGGTGGAAGACGCAGTCGACGCTGCCGTCGATCGCCTCGGCGACGACCGACTCGTCCCGGAGGTCGCCCTTCAGCAGGGTCGCAGCGTCGGGGACCGACTCGGGGCGCCCGTTCGCGAGGTTGTCGACGACGATCACGTCGTTGTCGGCGGCGAGGCGCTGCGCGACCCGCGAGCCGATCAGTCCCGCGCCGCCGGTGACGACGATCCGCTGTCCCGAAAGCTCCATGCGGGCCGTGACGTCGGTCCGCGCAAGTGCCTTCCGGTGACCCGCCGATCCGAAACCGCTACCCGCCGGCGCGCGTACGACCGGCCATGCAACAGGGACGCGAGGTGGCGGTGCTCCGACTGGGCCACCGACCGGGGAGGGACAACCGGATGACGACCCACGTCGGCCTGACCGCCCGCGCGCTCGGGGCCGACCGGATCGTCCTCGCGGGCAGCGCCGACGGCCCCCAAGAGACCATCGAGGGCGTGACCGACCGGTTCGGCGGGCCGTTCAGCGTCGAGCAGACCAGCGAGCCGAAGGCCGTCCTCCGGCGCTTCGAGGGTCGGGTCGCCCACCTGACGATGTACGGCCTCCCGATCCAGGACGTCGAGGGACCGATCCGGCGGGCCCACCGCGAGGAGCCCCTGCTCGTGGTGGTCGGGGCCGAGAAAGTCCCCTTCGACGTCTACGAGCGGGCCGACTGGAACGTCGGCGTGACCAACCAGCCCCACTCGGAGGTCGCCGGCCTCGCCGTGTTCCTCGACCGCCTCTTCGAGGGCCGGGAACTCGACCGGGAATGGATCGACGCCGACCGGCAGGTGATCCCGACGGCGACCGGCAAGCGCGTCGAACCCGCCGACGAGGACGGCGGAGACTGACTCCCCCGGCCACGTCGGAGCCACGGAGCCCGGCGACCGGTCGTGCGGATAAATCCGATGTCGCGATAGCAAATCGAGCGTCGCCGGCAGGGGAATGCCGGTGACCGTTCGGGAGGCGGTCCGGATGGGGCGGTACCCTCGTCGGCCGATCGGCCGCTTCTCGGAGGGCGACCGGCGGGCCGTCGCGGCGGCGCTCGACCGAGTCGGGGTTCGGGACCTGGCGGACCGTGATCGGCATCGCCTTGGAGGCGCTGGCCTCCTGGGCGACGTAGCCGATTCGCTCGCCGTCGTCGAACTCGTGGGACGGCTCGCCGAACAGGCGGGCGCCTCCCTCGTCGGGCCGGAGCAACCCGAGCATGAGCTTCATCAGCGTCGGCTTGCCGAAGCCGTTGGGACCGACGAGGGCGACGTACTCGCCGGGGTCGATCCGCAGGGAGACGTCTTCGACGACCGGGGTCGCCGTGTAGCCGAACTCGGCGCTCGACAGGTCGACCACCGGTTCGGGGACGGTCGTCCCGCGGTCGGGCGCCGCTCCGTCGGCGGCGCGGTCCTCGGGGGGTGCGCTCGCGTCAGTCATACGAAGTTCCGCCACCTCTCGGCCCACCCGTCGGGACCGGCCTCCTCGGGGGACTCGTTGCCGACCACGACCTCGAAGATCGACATGTCGATCCCGTACGCGATCTCCTCGTACCCCCAGTCGTTCTCCACCCAGTCCTCCCGGACGCCGGCGTAGGGGGTCACCGGGGAGTACGCCTCCACGGAGGTCTTGGCGACCGGCTGCTCGGCCGGCTTCCGGGTCTCGAACACCCCGGCGCCGACGTACCGGACGTCGTTTTCCTCGATGACCTGCTGGGCCTCCCTGATGTCCGAGGGCCTGACGTCGCCGCTGGCGGCGAGGCTGGTGACCAGCGGTCGTATCCGGACGCCGTAGCGGACGCCGATGTACTGGAAGGCGTTGTGCGCGGCCAGTTGCACGACGTCCCGGGAGGCCAACTCGAACAGCGCCCCGTAGTCGCGGTCGATCCGCTCGAGCACATTGGACTCGTACGCCGCGCCGTTCTCCCGGAAGGTATCCTCGTGGTCGGGTGTGGTTTCGGCGATGTTGTCGACGGACTGTTTCGCCCGCGGGGATCGAGCCAGAAGTGGGGGTCCTTCCCTCGACTCTCGCCGAAGCCCTCTTCGTCCTCGTCGGGGCTGGCGGCCAGCAACACCAGATCGACGCCCCCGCGGACGTTGATCAGGTGCGTGTCGACCTCGTCGTCTTCGATCGTCTGGATCGCCCGATCGGCCCAGGGCTGGAAGTCCTCCCCGACGTGGACGAACGCGTCCGCCTCGATGATGTCCCGGGTGACGCTCGCGTCCGGCTCCCAGCCGTGACCGTGCAGCCCCGTCGGGACTAGATTCCGCACCTCGAGGGGCGTGCCGTCGGTGATCTCCCGACCGAAGTCGTAGAAGCTGAAGAACGACGCCACTGCGAGGGGCCCGTCTCTGTCGGCGGTGCCAGCGCCGCTACCGTCGGTGCTTCCGCCGCCGACACAGCCGGCCAATCCGGCGGCGAGGAGCCCCGCTCCCCCCCGCGAGCGCCCGCCGGCGGGAGATTCCCTCACTCGAAGCTCGTCGGTCTCTCACTATTCCGATATTTACCCCCGAACTGTACGGTAGTTCCGATAGAAGGGAAAGTTTAGACTAGTCCAATTCTCCGCGATTTAGACGTATCGTGGCGTGAAACCCCGTACTATAGCAGAGTGGAGGACTCGCCATACTCGCGTCGATCGGCGCTCATTCGCGGTCCGATTCCGCGTTCGGTTCGCGGTCCTCGGCGCGTCCGAGCGGCCTCCAGTGGTGATCGACCTCCCGTCCAGTCGGGGTTCGCGCTCGACGAGGTAGGCGTAGGGGCCGTGAGGGCAGTTCGAACACCCCTCGCGGGGCTGACGCTCGTGGATCTCGGTATAGTCGTCGTGTTCGACGACCTGGGCGACCTCCTCGCCCGGACCGGGGTCGACGAGCGAGGGACGTTCGTGCTGGGTCTAGAGCAGTAGTTGCGCGTAGACGATCGTCTCCCGGAGGTCGTAGCCGTCGAGGTCGCGCAGCGCCGCGGCGACCGGTTCGGGGCGGTCGTCGGGCAGTCGCGGATCGCTCATGTCCCCCGGTACCGCGTCGGATCGTAAAGCGGGGTCCCCTGTCCGGCCGCGAACGGAAGTTTTACCCGGCCACCTCGCCCAGTTTCCCGTAATGGCCTTCGAGGAGTTACTGAACGACCCCGTCATCCAGAAGTATCTCCACGAGCTCGTCGGGCCGACGGGGATGCCCGTCGCCGCCGCGCCCCCCGACGGCGAGGTGACCGACGAGGAACTCGCCGAGGAACTCGGCCTGGAACTCAACGACGTGCGCCGGGCGCTCTTCATCCTCTACGAGAACGACCTCGCTTCCTACCGGCGGCTGCGCGACGAGGACTCCGGCTGGCTCACCTACCTCTGGACCTTCGAGTACGAGCACATCCCCGAGAAGCTCGAGGAGGAGATGTACCGGCTCCTCGAGGCCCTCGAGGAGCGCCGCGAGTACGAGGTGGACAACGAGTTCTACCTCTGCCCGGAGGAGTCGATCCGCTTCGAGTTCGGCGAGGCGATGGAGTTCAACTTCGAGTGCCCCTCCTGCGGTGCGAGCCTGGAGTCGATGAGCAACGACCAGCTGATCGAGGCGATGGACGAGCGCATCGAGGAGCTCCGCGAGGAGCTGAACGTCGAGCACACGCGAGCGCGGGCGTAAATGGTCGTCCTCGCAACGAAACTCTACGTCGAGGGGGAGGCCCGCGAGCGGGCGGTCGACTCGCTGTCGTCGCTGGTCGACAACGCCGTCGGCGACCTGCAGGTCTCCTGGACGGTCGGCGTCCGCGACGACGGCTTCCCGTCCGTGACGGTGGAGGGCGCCGACGCCGTCGCCGCCCGGAACGTCCTCCGCGAGGAGTGGGGCGCGATCACCCCTGACTTCGAGGCCGGCGAGACGTACGTCGGAACGCTCGAGTCCTGGAACGACGACGGGTTCGTCCTCGACGCCGGGCGACGGATCCGCGTGCCCGCCGACGGGATCGGTCTCGGGCCCGGAACTCCCGAGCAGATCCGCACGCGCTTCGGCATCGTCCAGCACGTCCCGCTGCGGTTCGTCTACGGCGAGCCGCCGCGGCTGGCCGACGCCGAGCGCGACCGCCTGTTCGAGTGGACCCGCGGTTCCGGCCGCCTGAACATCAACAGCGCGACCCGCGCCGAGGTGCGCGCGACGATCAACCGGGCGGGCCACGCCGAGGACATCGTCACCGTCGAGCGGCTGGGCCTGCTCGAACAGAGCGTGGTCTGCCGGGAGGGGACTGATCCGCCAGGGCTGCTCGCGAGCGTCGGCCAGTACCTCCCCTCGGAGCTGCTCTGCGTCGTGCCATGAGACGGAAGGTCGCCGCCCTCGCCGCGCTCGTCCTCCTGGCCACGAGCGCCGGCTGTACCAGCCTCTTCGGTCCTGGTCAGCTCAGCGACGACCAGCTCAACGAGGAGGCGACCTACGACTGGGACCGGAACGCGACGGTCACCATCGACATCCACACGGACAACTACACCGCGGTCTACCGCTTCGAGAACCGCAGCTCCCGGGAGCTGCAGGTCTACGGCCACGATACGCTGGGGCTGGAGCGACCCCTCGACGTTCACGCCCTCCGCTATCGCTACCCCAACGGGACCGTCATCGCCCCCGAGGACAGCGAGGCGTTCAGCGTGAGCCAGGGCCGCGAGCAGCTCACCGTCTCCTTCCCGCAGGCGAACGGCTCGCTGGCCTACACGGTGCCCAAGAACGGGAAGACCGTCACCACTCCCGCCTTCGTCGACGGGGCGTCCTACGAGGTGATCGTCCCGCCGAAGACCGACGTGGCCGTCCCGCTGCTCGGGAAGGTCCGGCCCGGCGGCTACACCGCCGAGGAGGTCGACGGCCGCGTCCACGTCCGATGGGACGAGGTGACGGCCAACACCATCTCGGTGCGGTACTACCTCGACCGCGACCTGCTGATCTTCGGCGGGCTGACGGGCGTGCTCACCGTGGCCGGCGTGATCGGCGCGGCCTACTACCTGCTGCAGATCAAGGAACTCGAGCGGCGCCGCGAGGAGGTCGGCCTGGACGTCGACGGCGACGAGGGCCCCTGATCCGAGCCGGCCCCGACTCACCGATCACCCATCGCCGACCGTCGAGCGCGCCGGCTCGCTCCCGATCGGACCTCCTCCCCCCGGAGCCGGCAGACGCCGCCGCGCTCGAGAGGCCGGGACGGGGGCTGGGGCTTGAGCTTTTGTCCGCGCCCCGACTATCCGGGGGCATGCGCGTGGCGCTGGTGACCGTCGGCGACGAACTGCTCGCGGGGGAGACGGTGAACACGAACGCGGCCTGGCTGGGCGAGCAACTGACCGCCCGGGGGGCGAGCGTCGAGCGGAGCGCAGCCGTCCCCGACCGCGTCGCCGACATCGCCCGCGTGGTCAGCGAGTACCGCGCGGAGCACGACGCCGTCGTGGTCACCGGCGGGCTCGGACCGACACACGACGACGTGACGATGGCGGCCGTCGCCGCCGCCTTCGGCCGCGACCTCGAGGAGAGCGAGGAGGCGCTGGCGTGGCTCGAGGCGCACGGGGGCTACGAGCGCGAGGACCTCGCCGAGGGGACCGCCCGCCTCCCCGCGGGCGCCCGCCCCCTGCACAACGAGGTGGGGGTCGCGCCGGGCTGTGTGATCGACGGCGTCTACGTCCTCCCGGGGGTGCCCGACGAGATGAAGGCGATGTTCGAGTCGGTCCGCAGGGAGTTCACCGGGACGCGGCTCAGCGTCGCGACCGTCGACGTCGACGAACCCGAGAGCGCGCTGCTCGACCGGTTCGCTGAGCTCCGGGAGCGCTTCGACGTGACCGTCGGGAGCTACCCCGGCGATCACGTCCGGGTGCGCCTGCGCGGCGAAGACGAGCGCGAGGTCGAGCGGGCCGCCGCCTGGCTCCGCGAGCGGGTCGACCTCGTCAGCGAGTGAGGTAGAACAGCCACAGCGCGGTCAGCACGATGCCGCCGAGGCCGATGATCCAGCCCGCGGCGTCGACGATCCCCGCCCGGACACCCTCCTGCAGGAGCGCGTACGCGACCATGGGCGCGGGTTGCCCGCCTGCTCTCATAAGCGTTGATACACGCCGGGCCACCGGCGGCGCGAACGCGTGCGGCGCGGGCGGCGCGGACGGTGCGACCCGCACCGAGCGCGGGAACTTTAGTCGCCGGCCGCCCGACCGACGGACGTGCAACGCATCGGGTTCGTCGTCAACCCCATCGCGGGCATGGGCGGTCGCGTGGGGCTGAAGGGGACCGACGGGAAGGTCGAGGAGGCCCGCGAGCGGGGGGCCGAGCCCCGGGCCCCCGACCGGGCCCGCGAGGCGCTGGCGTCGATCGCCGAGCGCGCGCTGGACCTCGAAGTCCTCACCTACGGCGATCCGATGGGGGCGTCGCTCGTCCGCGAGGCCAGGGTCGACCCCGTCGTCGTCGGCCGCCCGGAGAGCGACCGGACCGGCGCCGAGGACACCCGCGCCGCCGTGCGCGCGTTCCTCTCGTATCGGCCGGACGGCGACGGCAGCGGAACGAGCGACAGCGACGAGAGCGGGGCCGACGCCGGGGGCGTCGACCTCGTGGTGTTCGTCGGCGGGGACGGGACGGCCGCCGACGTCGCCGAGACCGTCGCGGCCGAGGGGGGCGAGACGCCGATCCTGGGCGTCCCCGCCGGGGTGAAGATCTACTCCTCGGTGTTCGCGGTCCGGCCGGACGCGGTCGGCCGGATCGTCGCCGACCACGAGCGCGTCGAGGCCCGCGAGGTCAACGACGTCGACGAGGACAGCTACCGGGAGGGCGAGGTCCACACCGAACTGAAGGCGGTCGTCGACGTCCCCGTCGCCGACGAGGTGCAGGCCTCGAAGCAGCTCGGCGGCGGGAGCGTCGAGGCCCTCGCGGCCGGCGTCGCCGAGGACGCCCGATCTGACCTGGGGGCGACCTACGTCCTCGGCCCCGGGTCGACCGTCGGGGAGATCAAGCGCGAACTCGGCTTCGAGGGATCGCCCCTCGGCGTCGACGTCTGGCGGGACGGTGAGGTGCTCGTCCGGGACGGCGGCGCCGCCGAGATCGAGGCGGCGCTGGGGGACCGGAACGTGATCGTCGTCTCGCCGATCGGGGGACAGGGGTTCGTCTTCGGCCGGGGTAACCAGCAGCTCTCCCCGGCGGTGATCAGCCGCTCGGAGGTAGCGGTCGTCGCCTCGAAGCCGAAACTCGACACGATCGGCGAACTGCGGGTCGACACCGGCGACCCCGACCTCGACGAGCGGCTGCGCGGCTGGCGGAAGGTCCGGGTCGGGCGGTTCGAACACCGCCTCGTCCGCGTCGCGTGAGCGACCCCGGACCGCGTTCGGGCGGTCCGACCGCGGGATCTAGGCACACCGACACACTAGTACTACCTCCGGTCCGATCACGTCCATTGAGACATCCTTAAGGTCTATCGCCGCTCTCCCTCCGACATGGAAACGCGTAAAGTCCAGCGGCTGGGCCCGTCGACGCTGGCCATGACGCTCCCCGCGGAGTGGGCGAAGGCCTACGACGTGGAGAAAGGCGACGAGGTGTCGATCCGGATCGGCGAGAAAGGCATGCTGACGGTGATGCCCGAGAGCGTCCAGCAGGAGGAGAGCGAGGCGATCATCTTCGCCTCGGACCTGGACGCCGACGCCGTCGAGCGGGCCATCGTCGCCCAGTACGTCCTCGGGCGGCGGGTCATCCACGTCCAGGCCGACGAGGACGAGACCCTCTCCAGCGAGCACATCAACGCCGTCTACAACGCCGAGACCCAGCTGATGGGGCTGGGCGTCATCGAAGAGACGCCCGAGCGCATCGCCATTCGCTGTTCGGTCGATCCCGAGGACTTCACGCTCGACAACCTGCTCGAACGGCTGGAGTCGACGGGCCAGACGATGCGCAACGAGGCGATCCGGGCGCTGGCCCACGGCAACCCCGACCTCGCCCAGCGGGCGCTCAACCGCGAGCGGCAGGCCAACAAGATCTTCGTGCTCCTCCTGCGCCTGATCTTCACCTCCTACCAGAACCCCAACCTCACCAGCGCGCTCGGCCTCGAGGACGGGTTCGGCCTGATCGGTTACCGCTCGATCGCCAAGAACCTCGAACTGACCGCCGACAACGCCGAGGACATCGCCGAGATCGCGCTCAACGCCGAGGGGCACACGCTGGAAGTCGACGACGCGACGATGCGGGAGATCCGCGAATACACCGACCGTGTCAACGAGATCACCAAGAAAGGAGTCGAGGCCGCCGTCAACCGGGACTACGACATCGCGATCGAGGTCCGGCGGCTGTTCGCCGAGATCAACGACCGCGAGCGCGAGATCCTCGATCAATTGCCCGAGATGGACAACGCCGACCTCCTGCAGGTCCGGGAGGTGCTCGTGAGCCTTGGACAGACCGCACAGTACGCCGTCCGGAACGCCGAGATCGCGACGAACCTCGCGCTCAACTCCGAGAGCGAGCACACCACGATCAAGTAGCCCGGCCGATCGGCCGGCGGTCGGGCCGTCACTCCGCGCGGAGTCGCCCGGCGAGGTCCCGCAGTTCGGCGGCCAGCAGGACGGCCGCGGGCAGGGCGACGCCCACCGCGAATCCCGGCGGCGTGCCGGCCAGGCGGACGACCGTCCCGTAGGCCGGGAGCGCCAAGACGACCTCCCCGATCATCCGTCACTCGGCGACCCGCCAGTCGTCGGGCGCGTCGTTGGCGTCGCCCGCAGCGACGTAGCCCTCGGGGGTCTCCCCCACGATTCGGTGGGTGACGGTGCGGTCGCCCCGGCGGAACGTGACGACGTCGCCGCGCTCGTAGTCGCCGGTCTCTTCGACGTAGACGAGCGATCCGCTCTCGATAGCCGGGTCCATGCTCGGGCTCCCGACCACGAAGCCGGCGAACCCGGGCAGCGCCGCCGCGACGGCGTACCCGACCAGCGGGGCCGCGAGCGCCACTGCGAGCGCGCCGACGCCCTCGATGAGGTCGGTCGCTCCGGAGACGGCGACCGTGAGGTTCGCCGTCTCGCCGGCCGCGACCCCCGACAGTCCGGTGAGCGCGTCGACGTTCGATCCGCGGGTCAGGTCGTCGACGTCCGGTTGGCCGTTGCCGTTCTCGTCGGCCAGCGTCCCGGTCAGGTCCTCGCCGGCGTAAGCGAACGCGGTGACGGCGAGCGTCTTCGAGGTGTTGACCGAGTTGCCGCCGGTGCCGTCGGCGCTGTCCCCGGTTGGCCGCGCTGGAGTCGCTGTCCGCGTAGTACGACCAGGTCATCACGTCCAGCGCCGACCCGGCGAACCCGACCACCAGCAGCGACAGCAGGACCGCGCGCCGCTGTCGGGAATCGGCGAGCAGGTCACCGAACACGCCGACCACCGGGCGCGCCGCCCGTTCTCGTTTCCACCACCCGAAGCTTCCCTCGTAAAAACTTCTTCTGAAATTCCCGTCATCGCACTATATTCATTATCCATACTATGAATTAATCCCGTCTCTAATATCTTAGGCCGCGGAGCGGAAGGTCGGGACAGCGACGGACGAACCGGATCGCCGATCCGACGGCGCGGTCGTGGAACTGGCGTTCGAACTCGGGGACGAGGAGTTCTTCCTGGCGGCCGTCTCCGACCACACGGAGTGTGAACTCGAGGTGGAGACGATGATCCCGCGGTCCGACGGGACCGTCCTGGAGTTCCTCACCGTTCGTGGCGCCGACTCCGGGACCCTCGAGGAGCACCTCGCGTCCTCGCCGGGGATCGTCGAGGCGGAAGTAGTCCGGGACGCCGGGGACGAACTGCTCGTCGAGTGCATCTCCGAGAGCCGGATCGGGGCCTCGTTGGCCGACGAGCGGACGGTGTTCGGGCGGATCACGGCGACCGGCGGCCGGGGACGGCTCGTCTCCGAGGTGCCCCCGCACGTCGACGCTTCGGCGGTCGTCGACGCCTTCCTCGCGGAGTACCCCGGGGCCGAACTGGTCGCCCGCCGGACGACCGACAGGCGAGCCCCGACGCTAACCGAGGCGCAGTTCCCCAACGGACTGGTCGAGGACCGCACCGAGAAGCAACTGCGGGCGCTCCGGGTCGCTCACGCCAACGGGTACTTCGCGTGGCCCCGCGAGCGGACGGCCGACGAGGGGGCCGACGCGCTCGACATCTCGACGCCGACGCTCACCGAGCACCTCCGGATCGCCGAGCGAAGGCCGCTCGACGAGATCTTCGGGGCGTCGGACGCCGACGGCGACTGAGCGGTCGAGGCGCGTTAGCGGCGCGCCTCGAGGGCGAACAGCTCGTCGTCCTCGGTGGTCGTGTTCCCGGTCGGCGTTTCGGTCGGCGTCGACGTCGGCGTGGACGACTCCGACCCGCCGTCGGCGCTCTCCGGGTCCTCGGTCGGGGTCGGGGTCGCCGCTCCGCTCGTCTCGGTCCCGTTCTCGCCCGACGCGGTGGCGTCGCCCGACGCGTTCTTGTTGCCGAACATATCGGTCTCGATAGTCGTCTCGTAGGTCAGTTCGTCCATCGGGACCCGGACGGTCGTCCCCTCGGAGATCCGCACCTTCGCGTAGAAGTCGATCCGCAGGTCAGTCGTCTGGTCGTTCCGGAGGTGCGTGACCCACCACTCGTCGAGGCGGTCGTTGTCGATGGCGGTCTCGGCGCGGACCGTCCGCCGGGACTTCCCGGGGACGACGTACTCTCGGTCGGTCGAGCCGTTGCCGACGCGGACCCCGTTCATCGTGATCTCGTAACCGACCTCCGTGACGGCGTAGGGCGTGGTCTTGGGGTTGTAGACGACGAACTGCGTGTCGATGGGCGTCGTCTCGTCGGTCACGTTCCCCCACTGGGCGTCGGTCTCCCGAACGATCAACACGGGGTCGGAGACCAGCGGGTGGTCGGCCTCGACCGGCCGATCCTCGGTCGAGCGGAACTCCCCGATGATGTCGGTCTCGACGGTCCGCTCCTGGGGGATCGCCACCGAGCGGTCGAGCAGCGAGGAGCGGACCTCCGCGTCGACGACGACCTCGGAGGTCTCGCCGTTACGGACGTGGGTCACCCACCAGGCGGGGATGCGGTCGTTGCGCATCGTCGTCTCGAAGGGGAGCCGCGAGGTGCCGCTCCCGACGCTGACCCCCTCCTTTCCGCCGCTGGCCATCCGGACGCCGTTCATCGACACCGCGTAATCCACGGTGAGACCGTTCAGGTCCGCCCCGACGGGGTTGGGGTTCTCGAGAACGAGGTCCGTGTGGACGACCGTCTCGTTCTCGCTGACCGATCCGAACTCGTTGTCCACGCCGGTCACCGTCGGCGCGCCGATGACTCCGAGGGTGTACGCACCGCCGACGCTGGCGGCGAGCACGAGGAGTACCACGCCGACGACGCGCACCTTCGTTCCGAACAGGCTCCGCAGTCCCAGTCCCATCGTGATCGGCCGACCGTTTCGACTACCCGCTGTAATGCCTTCCCGCTCAATAGATAGCCCCGTCGAGGACGGTCGCGTACACTGATTCGAGGTCGTCGACGGCGCGCTCGACGCTCACCTCCTCCCGGATCGCGAGACAGGACTCGCGGAGCGACTCCCGGTCGGCGAGCGCCCGTCGGATCCCCTCCCGGAACGCCTCGATGTCCCCCGGCGGATAGTGATACCCCGTCTCGCCGTGCCGGACGGTGTCGGCCAGGCCGCCGGCGTTCACCGCGACGACGGGGGTGCCGCAGGCGTTGGCCTCCAGGGCCACCAGCCCTTGTGTCTCGACGGGGCTGGGGAAGGCGAAGACGTCAAGCGCCGAGTAGAACGCCGGCAGTTCCTCCCGGTCGAGAAAGCCGAGAAAGCGGGCGTCGACGTCACTGTCGGCGGCCGCCCACGACCGTCACGTCCCCGTCGAGTCTCTCGCAGGCCGCGATCACGTCCGTTAGCCGCTTCTCGTAGCCGTGGCGGCCCGTGTAGCCGACGAGCGTCCCCGAGAGGTCGTACCGATCGCGGAACGCGGCGCCGTCGGCCGGCCGGAACCGCTCGACGTCGATTCCGTTGGGGACGACCGTGATCGGCCCGTCGATCCCCCGCTCGCGGAGGCGGTTCCGGGCGCTCGGCGAGGGGGCGACGACGTGGTCCGCGCCGCTCAGGTAGGCGTTCTCGTACCGATCGGCCGCCCGCGAGACGACCGTCGCGAGCCGACTCGGCAGGAGGTAGTCGGCGTACTCGGAGGTCGGCGTGTGAAAGGAGGCGACGAACGGAACGTCCGCGGACCGGGAGAGCCGGCGGCCGCCGAGTCCGACGCCGAACGGAGTGTGCGAGTGAACGAGGTCGACGTCCCGCACGGCGTCGGGGATTCGCGGCGTCCCGACGTGAAAGCCCTCGTAGAAGGGGAAGGGGAGGCTGAGCACGGGGAACTCCCGCTCGCCGGGGTCGTGAGGGCTGTCGGGGTAGACGACGTCCATCCGGCCGCCGCGGCGGTGCCAGCGGTCGCGCCAGGTCTGGATGGTGTAGGTGACGCCGTTGACCGTCGGGAGGTACGTGTCGGTGAAGACGGCGACGGCGGGGCGTCGGTCCATTGCCGGGAATGCTTCGAGCGGGGACTAATCCGTTGCGACTTCGTCGCCCGAGTCGGCGCCGGAATCGCCGTCGACTCGCCCTGCGAGGACGTCCCGGTAGGCGGCCCGCAGCGCCGCCCCGACCCGGTCGAGGGAGTGCTCGCGGGCGGTCCCGCGGGCGTTCTCACTCAGTCGCGCCCGCAGGTCGGGGTCGGCGGCGAGGCGGTCGATGGCCTCGCGGAACTCCGCCCGCGAGCTACAGAGCAGGCAGTCGTGGCCGTGGGTGTAGTACTCCCGGAAAACCGGGATGTCGCTGAGGACGACGGCCTTCCCGCAGGCCATCGCCTCCAGGACGACCAGCCCCTGGTTCTCGACTTTCGCCGGGAAGCAGAAGACGTCGCCGGCCGCGAACGCGCCGCGCTTGTCCTCGACCCAGCCGGTGAAGGTGAGGTTCTCGGGGGGATCGGCCGTCGACCGGCGGACCGCCTCGCTGGCGTGGGGACCGGTGTCGTAGGGGCCGAACCACGCGAAGTCGTAGTCGGTCGCGCGCGCCAGTTCGCAGAAGGTCGTCAGCCCCTTGCGCTCGAAGACGTTGCCCACCGCGAAGACCACCGTCCCCTCCAGGTCGTAGCGCTCGCGGTAGGGCCCCCGGAACCCCTCGTGCCCCTCCAGGGAGGCGACGTCGACGCCGTTCGAGACCGGGCGGATCGGCGCACTCACGGGGTAGGACTCGAGGACGCCCTTCGTGTACTCGCTGGGGCAGAGCACGAGGTCCGCCTGCGAGTAGAACCGCCGGAGGTACGCCTCGACGGCCGGTCCGACGGTCGTCGATCCGCGAAACGAGCCCGCGAAGTCCTCGCGGGTGACGTGGGCGTGGAGCACCAGCGGTCGGCCGGTCGCGCGGGCGTGGCGCGCGACCGCCAGGCTCCCCGGTCCGACCATGTTGCAGTGAGCGACGTCGTAGGGTTCGGCGGGGCTGTCGCCGACCAGGGCGTGAGCGGCCGCCCGCAGCGGTCGGCCGCCGCGCCACGGCGATGTGAGGAGTTCGACGTCCGTATCGGCCAGCGCCTTGCGCTGCTGGGCGACGGACGTCCCAATGCCCGACCGGTCGAGGCGGTCGGCCAGTTCGAGGTAGTTGAGAGCCCGCATGCTCTCCGGACGGTCGCGCGAGGCGGTGTTAGGCCTGACGTTCGAGGTCGGCGCGCGGCGCTCACTCGACGCGCTCGGCGTCGCGGAACTCGAAGCGAGCGCCGCCGGCAGCGCTTTCGGTCACGCACACGTCCCACCCGTGGGCGCCGGCGACCTGCCGGACGCTGACCAGACCGACCCCCGTCCCGTCGTCGGCGGTGGTGTAGTTCGGATCGAAGACCCGCTCGCGCTCGCCCTCGGGGATCCCGGGACCGTCGTCCTCGACGGCGACCCCGTCCTCGAGCGCGACGACCCGGACGGTCGCGCGGGCGCGGTCCGAGTCGCTCCTCCGGGACTGCGCTGCGGACGAGCGCTCGGGTCCGGCGTCCCCGGTGTCGGTGTCGGTGTCGGTCTCTGTCTCCCTCTCGGTTTCGGCCCCGGACCCGGCCGCCGACCGGGACCGCGCCGCCCCGTGTTCCGCGCAGTTCGAGAGGAGGTTCTCGAAGAAGCGGGTCAGCGCTGCGGCGTCGGCCTCGAGCGCCACCCGCTCGTCGGGCAGGGTCAGGTCGGCGTCGCCGGTCGCGGTCGCCTCCCAGGCCGACCGCGCCGCTGCGTCGAGGTCGACGGGTTCGGGGGGCGTCGACGATGGCCCCGTCGCGCATCGCCGCCGCGAGGTCGTCGATGAGGGCGTCGAGGCCGTCGGCGGTGTCGAGCGCGCCGTCGAGGTGGTCGAGTTCCTCCGTCTCGCGGGCGATCTGGACGCGGGCGCGGAGCGCCGGGAGCGGGTTCTCGAGGTCGTGGGAGAGCACGCTCGCGAAGCCGTCGAAGCGCTCGCTCTGGCGCTCGAGCTTCCGCTCGCGGCGCTTCTGGTCGATGACGTCGGTGATGAACCCCTCGAGTTCGGCGTCCAGGGGACCGACGTCGACGGCGCGACCCCGCTCCCAGACCCACCGGGGCTCGCCATCGGCGGTGACGATCCGGTAGGTCACCTCGAAGGGCTCGCCGTCGGCGACCGCCTCCCGAACGGTCCGCCAGATCCGATCGCGCTCCTCCGGGTGGACGACGTCGCTCCACGAGAGGTCGCCGGTCAGGATCCGCTCGCTCGGATAGCCCGTCAGCGACTCGCAGTCCTCCTCCAGGGTCGTCATCGGCTAGTCGGGGTCGTTCGAGCAGCGGTAGACCGCCCCGGGGAGGTTGTCGATCAGCGCCCGGAGGCAGTAGTTGCGGTCGGCGGCGTCGGTCAGGTCTCGCAGGACGGTCTGGCCGACCGCCCGCCCATGGCGGGACGCCGGGGCGCAGGCGACCGACGCCCGCTTGGGATTCCCGTCTGCGGTGACGTGGGTGAGTTCGGTCGTCGGGGGCGACTCGTCGCCCTCCAGGTCGTCAGCCGGTCGGCGATCTCGGAGTGGTCGTCGGGGTGGATGAACTCGAGGGCGTCGCGACCGACCAGCGCCGCCGGATCCTGGCACTCCGGGAAGTCGGCGCACGCGCGGTTCGCGTAGACGACGGCGCCGTCCTCGTCGTAGCGCAACACCGGCGCCGGGGCCGCGTCGACGAGTTCGCGGGAGTGGCGCTCGTTGCGCCCCAGGGCGGTCTCGGCGCAGCGCTGGGAGACCGCCTCGGCGATCCGGTTTGCGAGGACCGCGTACGGTCGGTCCCGGTGTCCTTCCGGAGGTAGTCGGTGACCCCGACAGAGATAGCCCGGCTGGCGATCGACTCCGACCCCTTCCCCGTGTAGAGGATGAAGGGGGTCTCGCAGCCCCGGTCGCGGAGCTGCGAGAGGAGTTCCAGCCCGTCCATCTCGGGCATCTCGTAGTCCGAGAGGACGCAGTCGACTCCCCGTCGACGACCCTGTCGATCGCGGCCCGCGGGTCGGTCTCCGTCTCGACGACCAGGTCGCGGCGCTCGCGTTCGAGGAACTCGGCGGTGAGATCGGCAAATGCCGGCTGGTCGCCGACGTGGAGCGTCCGGATGGGACGATCCGTCTGATCGCCCCCGATGGCCCGCGTAGCGGCGTATTTCGGGGGCGTCATCCGTCCCGTAGGACAGTCCGCGTAGAACGATCGTTTTCACGTCCCGGCACAGAGAGCGTCATCGCCCCGAAACCGCCAGCGGGCGCGAACGGCAACCGCTATACGGCCGCTCCGCGAACGCGGTGACGGTCATGGGAA
>PXRR01000056.1 GCA_003021975.1 Halobacteriales archaeon QS_5_70_17
GTATCGCACTCGCCGATTCGTGAGAGCGGCGAGCTGAGCGATCGACGCGCTGCCTTGAAAGGCACACCAGTCCAGCGCTGGGCTGAGTAAAGACTATGCTGTTCCGCTTGGCCACCATACGGTATCTCAGCTCAGAGGACTCGAAACCGGATCGAGCGAACTACCGGAAACCCGGACCAGACTGACCCTTCCGAGTCAGAGCCAGCAGACTCGAGGGCGACCATCTGCGGCAGCGAGGCGGCCTTCGTCGACCGAAGGGGAGGAGAGCGAGTACGGAACGGGATGGAGGCCGTCGTGAAATAGCATGACCGACGCGACGAACCGGCCGAGAACGTTGGACGCCACGCCGGAGGGCGGTACTACCGGTAGCTACGGATACGATCAGTTGGTCGCAGCCGGCTACTTCGAAGACCCCGCGTCGGATACAGTAACGTACGCTCCCGGTCGCGACGTCAGGTATCGCTTCAGCGTCGAGGGGTCAGTACGGATCGCGTACTTCGAGTTCCGGATGGCCGACGTCTCCCGGGAGACGCCGAAGGAGATCACCCGAGAGTTGAAGCGGAGCACCCGTCTGCAGTACTTCTGGTTCGTCGATCCGGAGACCGGCCGGGTCCGCGTGTTCCGCGCGTCCCGGGGGAACTTCCAGTTCGTCTACGACCCCGAGATCCACACCGGTGCGACCGCGGACCGCAAACGGGAGAAATTAGAGCGGGTGTCCGAGGACATCAACGCCCTCTTCGACTGCACGGACGTCGTCGGTCGCTTCTACCGAGAACTGTGGGATCACCGTTCTGCCCTCGCCGACGCTCTCACCACGGAGAGCGGACACACGCTCGGCGGTCGGCGGGAACTTCTATCCGCGCAACGGATCATCGACCTGCTGATCCTCCTCTACTTCCTCGTCGAGAGCGGCGTCGTCGTCCCCGTGAACGACTCCGGGGAGATGGTCCCCGAGAGGACGGACCGCGTGTTCGACACGCTGGTGCGTGAACACGACGACTTCTGGACTCTCCTCCGGACCGTCTTCTTCGATCGGTCGAACTCGCGGAGCGTGGACGGCGTCGAATTCACCGGCTCCGACAGGCTCCACGTCCCCCACCTCGGCGGGGGGCTCTTCCGATCCGAAGACCTCGTCGCGACGGACGGGACAATCATCTCTGAAGACGAGAAACTGGTCGTCGAGGGTTTCGACTGGGAGGCCCTCGTCGGCGAATTCAACGAGTACAACTGGCTCCTGGACGGGCTCGGAGGGAGAGCGGAGAACGAGGCCGACACGGTCGGAACCCTCACTCCCGAGGTCCTCGGGTACGTCTACGAGAAGTTCGTCGTTTCGGTGAGCGAAGTCGGCGACGACGTCCGCCTCGGTGACCTGGACGCCGCCCGACGGACCGAACTGCTCTCGGAGGGAAACGGCGAGGTCGGAGCGTACTACACGGGCGAAGAGATAACCGACTTCAAGGCTCGTCGCGCGCTGTGGGAGGGGCTACTGGAGAAGATCGACGAGGACCTCCGCGAGGGAAGCGCGCCCGAGGAGCTGAATTCCGGGGGCCTGTACAGACCCGGTAAGAGACGGTCCGAGGCGGTCGAATCGAACCAGAGCGACGGCTTCGACGCCCTCTACGAGGAGTGCGAGGCGTCTCCGGACGTCCTGGACTATCTGGATTCGAAGCTGAGAGAGCTGAGAGTGTGCGACCCCGCCGTCGGGAGCGGTTCGTTCGCTCTCGCGGTGGCGAACACGCTGTGCGAGTGGCGGTCGATGTGCAGACCCGACGCCGACGAGCACGTGCTCCGTCGACAGATCGTCGCCCAGAACGTCTTCGGCGTGGATATCATGGAAGGCGCGACGGAGATCTGCGAGCTACGTCTGTGGCTGTGGCTGATCAGCGCGATTCCGGTCGCCACGACCGAAGGTGCGCCCGTCGCCGAACGTGACGGGGTTCCACCGCTACCGGACGTCACGTTCAACGTTCGGACCGGGAACAGTCTCGTCGGGTTCGCTGAAACCGCTGCCGCGATCGGACAGCAGGCTCCGGGGACCTCGACGGTGGGAGATCGGCTGAGACAGTACGGGAGCGACGTCCGCGACTACAGGGGGGCGACTGCCCCCGACGAGGCGACGAAGCGCGAACTCGAACGCCGGCGCTGCGAACTGAAGGCGGACCTCGACGAGCGGTACGCGAGGACGCAGCGCGATTCGAGCGACGACTCCCTCACGATCGCCGACCGCGTCGATGACGCCGGCGCGGCGCAGGAGAGTCTGGCGGCCGCTCCGCGGTCGTCACCGACGCTCAGCGTCGAAATCCCGAACGGGATACCGGAACCGATCGGCGAGTATCTGGAGAGTCGAGGGTTCACCACGTACGAGTACAAGGCCCGGTTAGAGAGTCCCACCCTCGACGGGCGGAGCGTTCAGCGGATCTTCGGTCGGCTTCGACGGCAGTTCTCGAGTCCCGACGACTGGACCGTCCTCGTCGAACGGGGATACGCCGGGCGGGACTTCCGGGAAGAGGAGTTAGACGCGTGCCACTGGCCGCTCGAATTCCCGGTGGTGTTCACGGAGAACGACGGGTTCGACGTCGTCATCAGCAACCCTCCGTACGGTGCGTCCGTCACTTCCGAGGAGGAACCGCTGCTCAAGAGCGAGACCAACTACGAGTGTCAGGGGACGAACGACTCCTGCGAGTGGTTCTACGAGCGGGCGCTGGACCTCGCCCGCGAGCGAGGGGTCGTCTCCTACATCGTCAGCAAGAGCATCGCCTTCTACAGTTCTTGGTCCGACATCCGGGAGCGACTGCTGAAGGAGACCGAATTCAAGCACGTCTTCGACGTCGGTCTCGGGTTCGCGGGAGTGAACCTGGAGAGCGTCGCCCTGATAACTACTCTCGGCGGTGACGGTCGACAGAGCGTCCCGACGGTACACCGGAGCAGCGACCTCCGGAGCGCGGCCTCGAACCGACCGGTCCACCTCGGCCGGGTCGATCAGGAGTACATGATGGACTCGGAAACCATCATCTTCCGGCCCGTGACTGGCGCTCAGAGCGACGTCTTGGAGCGCTTGCTCGCCCACGAGCGGCGTCTCGGTGACGTGATGTCCACCGAAGACACGACGAGGCAGTTGTACATCCCGGACGGGGAGAAGCGCGGGCTGGACGACGGGGACGACCACTACGTCAACAGGAACTCCTGGGTGCAGGAGTTCTACCTGGAAGACGTCTGGCACAGGGACCTCGGCGACTACCGCGACTCGGTCGACGACTACGCCGTTCCCCGCGTCATGCTGAAAGTCCTCCGCGGAACCCGGCTTCGCGCGTGGATCGACCCGGACGGGGAAGTGGTGGGGACGGAGAAGCTGGTCAACGTCCCGCTCCGGGAGAGCAGTCCGGAGGAGATCGCGTTCGTGTACGCGGCCCTGAACCACCCGTGCACCTCCTGCTACCTCCAGAAGGCGGTTTTCTCGGAGACCACGGAGACCGCCCGGGTGATGGACGGGCAGTACTCGAAAGCGATCCCGGTTCCGGAGGCCTCCCCGAGCGTCGAAACGGGCGTGGCACACCTCGCCTGGACGCTCACGCTGGCCAGACAGCTGGACCGGGACTCTCCCCGCGACCTCGCGGACGAGGCGGATACCCTGCAGGTCGGCCTCGACGCGGTCCTCGGTGCTCTGTACTTGGGGACGCACTCCGAGAGGATCGACCGCTGGTGTGCTACTGCGGGCACGGAAGGGGTCGAGACCGAACGCGTCCGCGAGCTATTCGGGGACTTCTACACCGAGCGGTTCGCTACTCGGGCCGGGAACCCGGAGCGGTACTGGGACGAAATCGAGACAGTGGTGAACGCGACCGCGGAGACCGTCGCCCGGTGGAACACGGAACCGATCTCGAATTCGTCCGCGATGGAGGTCGTCAGGGGTATTCTCTGAATCCGAGAACCGGGTGGATTCGAAGACCGCGAGACGGCGCGCCTCACGATACGAGACATAGACGGATCTCCAGGCGAAATAGAGGGGGTCGGACGCCGGACCCGTAGCTCCGAGGTGATCGCCTTCGGTTTCCGGAACTCGCGGGCGGTAGTGATCTGGGCGGACAGGCACGGCCGAACGCCGACCCCTTAGGACGCCCGGACCTCGAATCGGACTCCCCCCAGTTCGTCGGAATCCCCGGCCGCGACCGTCCAGCCGTGGGCGTCGGCGATCCGGCGGACGATCGCCAGCCCCACCCCGACCCCCTCCTCGTCTTTCCTCGGGAAGCCGGGTTCGAACACCGCCTCCCGGTCCTCGGGGGGGGACGCCGGGGCCATCGTCCGCGAGGTAGAAGCCGTGGCCGTCCTCGAAGGGGGCCGATCCGGACCCGGACGCCGTCGCCGCCGTGCTCGAGGGAGTTACCGATCAGGTTCTCCGAGAGGCGCCGCAGCGCCTGACGGTTCGCGTCCATCCGGGCGGGGTCGGCGGCCCGAAGCGACGCATCGGCCGGCGGACTTCTGGCCGCCCAGACCGACCGGGCGAGGCGGGCGACGTCGACGCGATCGCTCCCCTCCAGGACCCCCCGCCTCCGGAGCACGTCGACCAGTTCGCGGCGCAGTTCGTCGACGCGCTCCAGCGCGGTCAGCGCGTCGGCGACGTGCTCGGGGTCCCCGGTCCCGCGGGCCAGTTCGAGGCGGCCGCGAACCGTCTCGGCAGGCGTCCGGAGGTCGTGGGAGACGATCTCCGCGAGTTCGTCGAACTGCTCGTTCTGTCGTTCGAGGCGACGCTCGTGGTCTTTCCGGTCGCTGACGTCTCGCTGGAAGCCGACGTAGTGGGTGACCTCGCCGGCGTCGTTCTCGATCGGGGCGACGGTGACCTCGTTCCAGAAGGCCTCGCCGTCCCTGCGGTAGTTGCGGAGTTCGACGGTCGTGGGAACCTCCCGGTCGATCGCTCGCCGCAGTTCGGCGATCGGTTCCGCTTCAGTGGCCTCGCCCTGCAGGAACCGGCAGTTGCGACCGACGGCCTCGCTCTCGGGGTAGCCGGTCAGCTTTTCGAAGCGCTCGTTGACGTCGACGAGGGGGTTGTCCTCCGGGTGGGGGTCCGTGAGCACGATGCCGATCGGCGCCGCGTCCATCGCACGGGTTTTCACCTCGAGTTCCCGCTCGCGTTCCCGCCGGTGAGTGACGTCGCGGTCGGAGATCAGAAGCGCCACCACCTCGCCGTCGTCGTCGGTCACCGGTCTGACGACGCCCTCGACGATCAGGTCCCCGCGGACCGCCTCCGAGAGGTCGGCCTCGAACTCCACGTACTCGCCGGCCGCGGCGCGGTCGATCCACCCCTCGACGCGCTTCCGGAGGGGGTCATCGCCGGCGAACCACGGCGTCTCCGGAAACGGTTCGCCAACCACCGCCTCGCGGTCGGCGTCGACGTACTCGAGGGCGGTTTCGTTGACCTCCAGGAGCGTCCCGTCGGGGTCGAGCAACCCGACGAGGATGTTCGGATCCTCGAAGACGGCCTGGTAGCGGCGCTCCTTCCGGCGGAGTTCCCGCTCGCGGCGCTTGTGCTCGCTGACGTCCCGGAGCACTCCTTCGAGGTACCGCTGGCCGTCGTCCTCCACGAGGGGTCGCCGTCACGGAAGCGGTGACGAGGTCGCCGTCGAGGGTCACGAGGTCGAGTTCTCGGTCGCGCACCCGACCGCGGCGTTCGACGGAACTCCGCGACCAGCTCCCCGAATCCCGGGTCGTCGTCGACGTGCAAGACCCGAATGGTACCCATTGCCGATCGTTCAGGGCTGGAGTACGTAATCAGTTACTCACGAGACGCAGGAGATCGGTCGGGACGGAGAGAGGAGAGCGACCGCCGTTCCGCGGCCGGCTCGCCGCTCAGTCCCGCCGCCGGGCGCCGGGGTCGAGTTCGCGGACCAGCCACTGGTAGACGAGTTCGACCGCGGCCGGTTCGGTCCGGACGCCGTCGTGGTCGGTGTCCATCTCGACGTTGGCCTCGGCGCCCGCGAGGACGGGGCTCTCCGGACGGACGGCGAAGAACTCGTCGGCGCTGCCCCGCAGCGTGTAGTAGTCGATGCCGTCGCCGGGCGTCTCGTCGGGGTGGTTGAGTTCGTACAGCGGCTCTCCCGGCGTGTCCGCACAGGCGTGGGAGATGAACTGACAGACCCTGGCGGTGCCCGGCCCCTCCTCGCAGCCCGGGCCGCAGGTCCAGGTGCCGTGGTTGGCGCCGGCGAGGCCGACGAACCCGTCGACGCGGTCGTAGCGGTCGGGATAGTCGTCGAGGCCGTCCATCCAGTAGCGCAGCCCAGTCACTCCGAGGCTGTGCCCGAGGACGCGCACCCGGCCGACGCCGGTGTACTCGCAGACCTTCGCGACGAAGCCATCGAGCTGGTTGCGCATCTCGTCGTGCGTGGAGCCTTCCCGACCGAACGTGATCGCCCACAGCGCGTCGCCGCCCACTCCGCGGTTGGTGAAGTAGTCGGCGTGTCCGAGGAAGTCGCAGGCGTCGCGGGTGTTCCCGTGAGCGAAGACCATCGGATAGTGGTCGACCCCGGGCTCCGTGTTGAGGAACTCGTGGCCGCCCCAGCCGCCGTAGCCGTCGGTTTCGAAGGGGAGATGCGAGTCGTCGGTGCGCTCCCACTCGCAGGGGTCCCCCGTCTCGAGTTGCAGGCCCGCCAGGTCGTCGTCGCCGCCGTCTTCGTGGTCGGCGCCGGCGCGGCCGGCGGTCGCGACCCCGGCGGCCGTCGCCGCTCCGAGGGTTCGCAGGACGCGTCGTCGGCTCGGTTCCGGACCGTCGCTCGCGTCGTCGCGTGGCATGTATTCGAATCTACCCGGGACGAATAAAACGGCTGCCCCATACGGGTTAGGGATTCGGGGCGGCGCCCCCGAAATCAGGGACGCTCGGGCGACCCCGTCGCCTCCGGAGGGAGCGCGTACGGCTGGCCGCAGCCGTGGATCTCCATGGTACACTCCGGACAGGCGGTGTGGTTCCGGCGGCGGTGGGCCGCCGACTGGCGCTGGCGGTCGGGGGCGGCCTCCAGGCGCTCCCGGAGGTCCTCCGACAGGGCGGCGAACGCGACGAGGTCGCACCCGCAGGCGGGACAGGTCTCCATGGTCCCGCTCGGAGCCCAACGGACAAAGGGGACGCGGATCGCCCCCGGGCTACTCCCCGGTCACCTGGTGGGGACCGAGCGGACCGTGCCGGGGGCAGGCACCGACGATGGGCGTCGCGTTCAGGCAGCACTGCCGGCGGTCAGTCGCGAACAGACCGTCCTCGAGTTCGGCGCCACAGCGCGCGCACTGGACCATGACTGAGGATACGGCCCCCACGCACGTAGCCTCTCGGGCGGCGCTGTCAGCTCCTCGCCGAGGGGACGGCGGAGACCAGTTTCCTGTCTCCCTATCCGCCAGGTGACCGCCTCCGGGACGGCTACCGCGCGTTCGGGTCGGGGAGCCGCCGGAGCCGGCCGCCCTCACGACGTCGACGACCGGTACATCCCCGGACTCGGGCTCGACTTCTACCTCGAAGGCGGGGCCGCGAGGCCGACAGCGCCGGCGACTTCCTCTACCGCGAGACGAAAGAGCGCCGGCGGACCGAGGCCGGCGATCATCGCATAACCGATCGCCTCGCCGAGTTCCGCGGGGACCGCCTGCTCCTCCCCGTCGAAGGCGTTCGCGCGGTCGGCGTAGACGTTCAACACGCCGTACAGCGATCAGCCGGAGACGATCGGGACCGCCGCCGAGGACTCGTACCCGCGCTCGAGGGCGGCCTCCCGCCACGGCCCGAACGACGGATCGTCGGTGACCCGTCGGGCGACCTGCACCCCGC
Organism: Halobacteriales archaeon QS_5_70_17; assembly: GCA_003021975.1. Taxonomy (GTDB): domain Archaea; phylum Halobacteriota; class Halobacteria; order Halobacteriales; family Haloarculaceae; genus Halomarina. The sequence continues at coordinate 7,793 of PXRR01000056.1, forward strand.
GGGTGTCCACCGCGCGACCGGCCGGACCCCGCCCGGCGTCGCTCTCGTCGATGCGGATCTCGATGTCGTCGAGGTAGCCCGCCTCGCGGCCGGCGGAGGCGCGCGGGACGATGCGGCCCTCGGCGGCACTGTACTCCCCGATCCAGGCCATGCGGTGAGGATCGGAGGTCCCTAGGCGGTCGCAGACCCGCCGTTCGATCTCCTCGCGGCTGCCGGCGTCGAACAGCGACCGGAGGATACTCCGGATCACGCCGTTGATCCGTCGAAGCGCTCGAGTTCGTCGCGCTGGCGCTCGGGCAACCGCTCGTGGGCGACCCGGGCGGAGACGTCCCGGGCGGTCCCGGTCAGGCCGATGACCGTTCCGCCCTCGTCGGTGATCGACGCGCCCGTGAACTCGTAGGGGATCTCCTCTCCGCCTCTCTCCGCACGCGCGACTCGACGGTGAGTCGCTCGCGCTCGTGGATGACCGCGGCGATGGCGGCGGCGATCCGGGGGTGTTCGTCCTCCGGGAAGAACTCCAGGGGATCCATCTCGCCGATCTCCTCGGCGCGGTAGCCGGTCGCCTCCGGGACGCGGTCGTTCCACCGGAGGACGTTCCCCTCGCGGTCGAAGGTGTACAGCAGGTCCGGGAGCCCGTCGATGACGCTGTCGACGAACGCCCGCTCGTCGCGGAGTTCCTGCTCCCGACGCTTGCGCTCGGTGACGTCCCGCAGGACCGCCAGCAGGCGCCGGTCCCCGTCGATGATCGCGCCCGTGAGGTCGCCTCGATCCACCGCTGGCCGTCGTCGATCCGGACGCGGCGCCTCGAACGCCGCGGCGCCCGATCGGGGGCGGCGGCGCCGTCGATCACCCCGGGCTCCGACAGCGACGCGCCGACGAGCGCCCCCGGATCGCGGCCGAGCAACCGGCGGGCCGCGGGATTCGCGTCGACCACTCGGCCGTCGGGGTCGGCGACGACGACGCCTGCGTCGACGGCCTCGAACACCGCCCGGTGGTTCGACGCGCCCGCGGTCCGCTCGACGGCCGCGCGGGCGCGGGCCGGTAGTTCTCCGGCCCATCCCGGCACGCTCGTCCGGACGGCGGCGGTGACACCGGCCTCGAGGGCCGCCGTGACCGCCGACGGGTGGGCGTCGGTCACTAGAAGGGCCGCTGGCGCCGGGGGTCCCCCGCGCAGTCGCTTCACGAACGTCGGGAGATCCACGCCCCGGAGGTCGTGAGGGCAGACCACGCAATCGACGGTCTCCCGGCCGGTCACCACCTCGAGGGCCGACGCCGCGTCCGGGACCGTCCGTAGCGCGACGCCGGGGGCATCCGCGAGGGCCTCGACGCCCGGACCGTCACCCCCTGCGACGTAGAGCAGTTCGATCGGCGCTTCCTCACCGTCCTGCTCGGCCATTTTACTGCGGATCGGACGCGCACGGAATGCCCCCTCCCCCCCGGGGGCGCTCCGTGTTAGAGAAGCCCACTCATATAAATATGCTTGCGCGTCACTAAGGACGTAGAACCCGGCTAAAGAATATTATCATTATCAATCATAACAGTTTTTACTCGGAGTGTTGCACTGGGGAACGCGTCGAACGAGGGGCGTCGCCCCCGGTCCGAGACGGACCGAATCCGACACGGAACACACCATGGACGAGAACACCGAGGACAAGGTCGCGAGTCGCATTCCAGACACTGACGTCAACCTCCGGAGCGTGGACAACCCGGCGGGCGAGGAGTTCCGCGAGATGCTGAACTCCCAGCAGTACGTCTTCGCCCCCGGACTCTACCACGCGCTCGACGCTCGACTGGCCGAGATGGCGGGCCACGACGCCGCCTACATGAGCGGCTACTCGACGGTGCTGGGCCAGTTCGGCTTCCCGGACCTCGAGATGGTGACGATGACCGAGATGGTCGAGAACGCAAAGCGGATCGTCGAAGCGACGAACCTCCCGGTGGTCGCCGACTGCGACACGGGCTACGGCGGCGTCCACAACGTCCGCCGGGCCGTCCGCGAGTACGAGAAGGCCGGCGTCGCGGCAATCCACATCGAGGACCAGACCTCCCCGAAGCGCTGTGGCCACATCGCGGGCAAGCAGATCGTGTCCCGCGACGAGGCCGAGGCGCGCTTCTCGGCCGCGGTCGACGCCAAGCAGAGCGACGACACCGTTATCATCGCTCGCACCGACGCCTACGGGAGCGCCAACGGCGACTGGGAGGAACACCTCGAGCGCGGCCGGATCTACGCCGACGCCGGCGTCGACATGGTCTGGCCCGAGATGCCCGACCCCTCCCGGGAAGACGCCGTCGAGTACGCCGAGACCATCCACGAGACTCACCCGGACCTGAAGCTCGCGTTCAACTACTCCTCGAGCTTCGCGTGGTCCGAGGAGGAGGATCCCCTCACCTTCGCGGAGCTGGGCGACCTCGGCTACAAGTACATCTTCATCACGCTGTACGCGCTGCACTCCGGCGCCCACGCCGTCTACGAGGACCTCAAGAACCTCGCCGAGAACGACGAGCAGGGGCAGTTCGACCTCGAGGAGCGGTACCTGGGCCACGAGACCGAGAGCCACCACCAGCTCTCGTTCGTCCCGCGCTACCAGGACATCGAGGCCGAGTTCGACCCCGAGGCCCAGCAGCGCATGGAGGAGTCCGCGGGCTTCACCGAGGACGAGTCGGACCCGCTGTCCTCCGACGACGACTGAGCGATCCCGGCGGGACGGGCTTCGGATCGGAGTTCGCGAGCGTCGCACGCGCGGACGGCGGTCTCCGACCCGTCGCGCCCCCAGTCGATGATCGGTCGCGGGGCGGTCGAGACGGAGCACCCCCGGGAGACGGCATCGGAGGTCGGCGGTCCGGATCGCCGACCCCGAGGTAACGGGATATAACCCTCCGCGACGAAGTCGCCCCGTGGTACTGGACGATTCATTCGACCCCGAAGACCGCGACGCCCGGGAAGTCGCCGGGCGAGCGGGCCGCGAGCGCTCGGAGTTCCCGTCGCTGTCGCCCTACTACTACCGAGGGGAGGTCGCGCAGTTGTCGACCCGACTGGACCGCCTCGATCTGGCCGTCGACTGGGCGATCGCTCTCATCGCTGCCGTCCTCGCCCTGTCGTTCGGGAGCGCGGACAGCCCGCCGTACTTCCTCCTCCTCGGTACGGTTGCACTGTTGATGTTTCTCGCGTTCGACCTCCGGCGCTACCGAGCGTACGACGCCACGCGGTCGCGAGTCCGGATGGTGGAGGAGAACGTGTTCGCGAACGCCTTCGATCCCGCGGGCGCGACCCACCGCGACTCGTGGAAGGAACTCGGTGACGACCTCCGGCGGCCGACGCTGAAAGTCCCGGTGAGAGAGGCGCTGTCCCGGCGCCTCAAGCGCGTCTACTTCCTGCTCCTCGCCGTACTGCTGCTCGCGTGGCTGTTCCGGATCACCCTGTTCGTCCCCGGCGAATACTGGCTCGAGACGGCGGCGGGTTCCGGCGTCCCCGGGACCATCGTGGTCGTCGCGGTCGGCGCGATCTATCTCGGGGCGCTCGCGGTCGCCCTCTGGCCGACGTCCCGACAGGCGAAAGGGGAGTTCCACGGCGAGGAGGCCGGCGACTGGAAGCGCGACGAGCGCGAGGAGTGAACTGCGGGATCGGAATGCGACCGGTCCTCCCCTCGTCACCGCCTCCGTGACGCTCCGGACGACCGCCTCGGCGCAGTCGGCGGCGGAACCGTCGCCGACCGGACCGGCTGTCGTCGACGACCGTCTCCGGGAGCGGTACGCTCGGCGTTCCGACGGATCAGCGGCCCCGCGGACCGGTCGAGCGACCGCGCAGAACTGCCTCTAGTTCAATGTTTAACCGTCCGCCCTACATAGCCGTCGCCGACTCATGGTCGAACGAAAACACGACAGGGAGTTCGTACGGACGTTCTTCACTTCTCCGACGGCCGTGGAGGGCGAGGACGACTCCGCGAAGATGATCCGGAGCGCCAGTGGGCTCCGCGGGATGCAGGCCCCGGACGTCTGGGTCCCGGACAACGAGGACGCGACGGCGCCCTCGATGCGCGACGAGGGCGTCGACAACATCGTCGAGGTCGTCTCCGAGAACGGGGCCGACTTCCCCGGCGAGATCCACCCGCGGGTCGTCTGGCACCGCAACAGCCCCACCACCCGCTACCAGGGCTTCCAGCAGATGCTGGAGATCTCCGATCCCGAGAACGGCGCCATCGAGCACATCGACGGGTTCGTGATCCCCGAGGTCGGTGGCATCGACGACTGGAAGAAGGCCGAGGAGTTCATCACCATCATCGAGAACGAGCACGGCCTCGAGGAGGGCACGATCGCGATGTCGGTGATCATCGAGTGCGGCCAGTCGGAACTGGCGATGGGCGACCTCCGCAACGAGATGGGCAAACCCACGAACAACCTCGAACGGATGTTCATGCTAGTCGACGGGGAAGTCGACTACACCAAGGACATGCGCGCGATCACGCCCACCGGCGACCTGCCGCCGTGGCCGGAGCTGCGCCACAACACCTCCCGGGGAGCCAGCGCCGCGGGCCTCATCGCCGTCGACGGTCCCTACGACGACATCCGCGACGTCGAGGGCTACCGCGAACGCATGACCGAGAACCAGGCCAAGGGGATGCTCGGCATCTGGGCGCTGACCCCCGGCCAGGTCGTCGAGGCCAACAAGTCCCCGCTGCCCCCCGAGGAGGGCGGCTGGCTGCTCGACGCCGACGGCCGCGAGGTCGAACTCGACGAGGAGGACGGGGTCCAGGTCTACGACGGCGACCGCCTCTCCCTGGAGGAGTCGGGCGACGGCTACGTCCTCCGGGTCGGCGGCGACGAGATCGAACTCGACGAGGACGAACTCCGCGAGGAACTGCTCGACCGGACCGAGTACGTCCCCAGCATGGACGACATCGTCGACTCCATGGAGGAGTTCGAGGCCGCCAAGGAGGCCGGCCGCGGCGCCATCGCCATGGAACAGGCCGCGACCCTGCGCGTCGACGGCGTCGAGGTCGATCTCAGCAAGGATCGCATGTGGGACGAGGCGACCTACCAGGCCGCGATGACGCCCGTCAGCCTCTTTCAGGACGTCTACGCGAACCGCCCCGACCAACACGAGGACCTCGCGGAGATGTACAGCGAGGACATCGTCGAGCGGGCGATGGACGTCGGTACGTGACGTAGGCGATCGCTCCCCCTTCGATACTTTCGCGTCAGACCGGTCCGCAGCTCGCCTCAGGTGCCGTTCTTCCGCACTGAGAGGTCTGAGAGGTCGACTCCCGCACCGACGCGGTTGCGATGCCGGACCCGCCGGTGGGCTCGTCGGCGACCGCGTCGGTCGGCGCAGGGGTCGACGGGAGTCGTCCCCGGCCAGACGGGTCGTGATCCGGAAGTACCTGCCTCCCCCGAACCGCGAAACTCCCGTGGGCGGTCGAACGCAGGGGCCCTACACGACCAGCCCGGTCGAAGCGCGGCCGTGGGAGCAAGCGCGACCCCCGGCCCCCAAGGGCAGGCCCGGGCCGCGGAGTCGCCGGCCGGCCCTCGCTCAGAGGTCCTCGCGCTCCTGTGCGTCGACGACGGCGACGCCGGCGAGGTTAACGATGTCCTTGACCTCGTCGCCGCGCTGGAGGACGTGGACCGGGCGGTCCATGCCGACGAGCATGGGGCCGACGGCCTCGGCGCCGCCCAGTCGCTGGAGCAGCTTGTAGCCGATGTTGCCCGCCTCCAAGTTCGGGAAGACCAGCACGTTCGCCGGCTCGGCCAGCTCCGAGAAATCGTAGGTGCCGTTGAGCATCTCCTCGACGACGGCGGTGTCGGCCTGCATCTCGCCGTCGACTGGGAAGTCCACTTCGGGATCGGCCCGGAGCCGGCGGGCGGCGTCGCGGGGCTTGCGGGTGCCCTCGTTGTCGACGCTCCCGAA
>PXRR01000057.1:0-5027 GCA_003021975.1 Halobacteriales archaeon QS_5_70_17
CAGGCCCTGACCTGCGCTTCCGGCGGGACGCGGAGGCGGCCGCGAGCGCGCGCGAGGTGTTCGAGGCCCGTCGGATCGAGCGGACCACCGGCGCGCGAGTCGCCGGCCTGCTCGCCGACCGCTAGTCCCAGCCCTCGGGCCAGAGGCCGGCGGCGCGCATCCCCCGCTCGGCGTCGGCGACGCGCAGCCGGTCCGCCAGATCGGCGGCGTCGATCCGCCCGAGGTCGCGGACGGCGGCGAGTTCCCGGACGATCAGGGCCGTCAGGACGCCGTGACTCCGGAGGTCCCGGGGGTCGACCTTGTCGCGGGTGTCGGCGCCGGTGTGTCCCCACCCCCGACCGCGGTCGGCGCCCTCGGGAGCCTGGCTGTGTAACTGGAGCGCGGGCACCCCGGCCCGGAGGAACGGCCAGTGGTCGCTGTAGGGGTGGGGGCGCTCGGTGACCGCCAGCGGCTGGCCCGCCCGCTCGACGACACGCTCGGCGACCGCTCGGAGGCGGTCGCTGCTGTGGGTGTACGCCCGGAGGTCCCTCGCGCGGCCGGCGCCGTCGACGTTGACGACCGCGCGGACCGCGTCGGCGTCCGTCCGGTCGGCGAGCGCCTCGGCGCCCAGCAGGCCGATCTCCTCGCAGCCGACGCCGGCGAGCCACACGCGCCGGTCGTGGGCGTCGAGGTGAGCCACCGCCAGCACGCCCGTCCCGGTGTCGGGGCCGAGACGTCCGACGACGTTCCGGCTAGTCCCCTCGTCGGTGGTCGCGTCGACGGTCAGGTGGACCTCGGCGCCCGCGTCGGCGTAGTCGACGAGCCAGTCGCCGGTTTCCTTCGAGACGCCGACGCCGGGGACGGCCGCCTCACTGCCGAACCGCAGGGCGCCCGTCGGCGGGAGCTGACCAGGCACGTGGTTGGCGAAGACGAACGCCGCGGCGCCGGCCTCGACCGCGTGGCCGAACTTCTCCATGCGGTGGACGAACCGCCCCTTTTCCGGCGGCGTGTCCGTACTGGCGACGGCGACCGCCCCCTCGACGTCGGCGTCGTCGATCTCGTCGGGCGTGCCGTGGCCGACGTCGACCAGCGGAGCGCGCACCTCGCCCGGCGGGGAGTACGGCAGCGCGAGCGCCTCGAAGCCCCGCTCGATCGGCCGACCGTCGCGGGTCGCGGAGACCGCGAGCGAGGTCGACCCCCGCGTCCAGCGGGGCATCGGGAACTCCCGGATCTCGGGGTCGGCGCCGACGTCCGCGAGGGCCGACCGGACGATGTCGGCGGCCCGGCGCTCCCCCTCGTGGCCGCCCATCCGGTCGTCGAGTTCGGTCAGTCGGGTGAGGAACTCCCGCGGGTAGTCGCCGCGCCACGCGCGCCCGACCGCGGCGTCGAGCGGGTCGGCCTCGCGGTCGGAGTCGAAGGCGGGGCCGGGATCGGTCTCGCTGTCTCCAGGCGGATCGGAGTCCATGTCTCTCGGTTCGGTCCCGCCCCGATAAGCGCCGGGCGCCGGGGTCCGGGGTCGGACCTCGACGCCGACGCCCGACGGGTTTAACAGCGGACGCGACAACCCGACGGTATGAGTTCGGTCCCCGAGCGGGGCGAGATCGACGAGGAGTACAAGTGGAACCTCGCCGATATCTACGCCGACGACGAGGCGTGGGAGGAGGCCTACGAGCGCGCCGAGGCCGAGATCGAGGAACTCGCGGCGTTCGAGGGGCGGACGACGGAGGACGCGGCGACGCTGCTGGCGACGCTCGAGCAGTACGAGGCGACGATGCGGCTGGTCGCGAACGTCTACTCGTACGCGAGCATGCGCAGCGACGAGGACACCCGCGACCAGCACTACCAGGCGCTGCAGGCGCGGGCGCAGTCGCTGTACGCCGACGCCGACAGCGCGTCGAGCTTCATCGAGCCGGAGATCCAGTCGGTCGACCGCGAGACGATCGAGTCGTACGTCGAACGGGAGCCGGCGCTCGCGGAGTACGAGCACTACTTCGACGACGTGCTCCGGATGAAACCCCACACTCGATCGGCGGAGGTCGAGAACCTGCTGGCGGAACTGGGCGAGGTGACCGGCGCGTCCGGCGAGGTGTACAACATGCTCTCCAACGCCGACATGGAGTTTCCCGACGTCGAGGATCCCGACGGCAAGCCCACGCGGATCACCCTCTCGAACTTCACCACCCTCCAGAAAGAGCCCGACAGGGAGTTCCGCCGGGCGGTCCACGAGGCGTTCTACGACGAGTGGGAGACCGTCCGCAACGCCGTCGGAGCGGCCTACAAGAACAGCGTCAAGACCGACGTGAAACTCGCGAACGCCCGAGACTACGACACTGCGCGGCGGGCCGCGCTCGACGACGCCAACGTCCCCGTCGAGGTCTACGACAACCTCGTCGAGACGGTCCGAGCGAACCTGGACGTGCTCCACGACCACGCCGAGTTGAAGCGCGAGGCGCTCGGCGTCGACGAACTGGAGATGTGGGACCTCTACGCGCCGCTGGCCGACGGCGAGAGCCCCGAGGTCCCCTACGAGGACGCCACGGGACACGTGATCGAGGCGGTCGCGCCGCTGGGCGACGCCTACCGGGATCGGCTCGCTGAGGGCCTGGAGTCCCGATGGGTCGACGTCTACGAGAACGCCGGCAAACAGTCCGGCGCCTACTCGGGGGGGACCTACGACAGCCAGCCGTTCGTCCTGATGAACTACCAGGACGACGTCGCGTCGATGTTCACGCTGGCCCACGAACTGGGCCACTCGCTGCACTCGGATCTCACGGGCGACGAGCAGCCGTACATCTACAGCGGCTACGAGATCTTCGTCGCCGAGGTTGCCAGCACGGTCAACGAGACGCTGCTGACCAATCACCTGCTCGAGACCGTCGACGACGAGCGGTTCCGCCGGCACGTCCTCGACGAGTACCTGGAGCGGTTCCGGTCGACGCTGTTCCGTCAGACGATGTTCGCGGAGTTCGAACACCGGGCCCACCGACTGGTCGAAGAGGGGGAGCCGCTGACGCCGGACCGCCTCGACGGCCTCTACGGCGACCTCAAGCGCGAGTACTACGAGCCGGCGTGCGTCGACGACCGCATCGAGCGCGAGTGGATGCGGATCCCGCACTTCTACCGGGCGTACTACGTCTACCAGTACGCGACGGGCATCTCCGCTGCCGTCGCGCTGGTCGACCGCATCCTTAACGAGGGGGAGCCGGCGGCCGCCGACTACCGGGAGTTCCTCCGGTCGGGATCCCGGGAGTACCCGCTGGACCTGCTGCGGATCGCGGGAGTGGACATGGCGACGCCGACGCCCGTCGAGGCGGCCGTCGACACCTACGCCGAGTACGTCGAGGAGTTCGCGGCGCTCCAGTAAACGCCACCACGCTGACGCGACCCAAAGGCCCTTTTAGCTCAGACGCGTACCGAACGACAGCCACATGTCACGCAGCCCCTCGTTGCCGGATCGGCCCCAACTGGAGCTCGATCCGGAGATGACGCCGGCCGAGCGCCTGGCGGCGTTGCGGGAACACTACGCCCGACTCGTGGACGTGAACGACCAGCTCGAAAAGCGCCTCGGACGGGCCAGCGAACAGCAGGAGGCGCTGCAGGAGGACGTCGACCAGCTCCAGCGGGAGAACGAGTCGCTGAAGACGTCGGCACTGTACGTCGCGACGGTCGAGGAGCGCAACGAGGAGACGAGCTGGAGGCCGGGGACCGCGTCGCGATCAACGACTCGTTCTCCATCCAGACGATCCTGGACGCGGAGACCGACGCTCGCGCGCAGGCGATGCAGGTCGAGCGGTCGCCGTCGGTCACCTACGAGGACATCGGCGGGCTGGAAGAGCAGACCCGCGAGGTCCGCGAGGCCGTCGAGGAACCGCTGCTCAACGCCGACCAGTTCCACGAGATCGGCGTCGAACCGCCAAGCGGCGTGTTGCTCCACGGCCCCCCCGGGACGGGCAAGACGATGCTGGCGAAGGCCGTCGCCAACGAGACCGACGCGACGTTCATCAAGATGGCCGGCTCCGAACTCGTCCAGAAGTTCATCGGCGAGGGCGCCCGCCTCGTGCGGGACCTCTTCGAGCTGGCCAGCGAGCGCGAGCCGGCGATCATCTTCATCGACGAGATCGACGCGATCGCCTCCAAGCGGACGGACTCGAAGACCTCCGGGGACGCGGAGGTCCAGCGGACGATGATGCAGCTGCTCAGCGAGTCGAGGTGCCCGAGCCCGACCGGGAGGGCCGCGAGCGGATCATCGAGATCCACGCCGAGGAGATGGACCTCGCCGAGAGCGTCGACTTCGCGGGACTCGCTGAGATGACCGAGGGGTTCAGCGGCGCCGAACTGGCCAGCCTCGCCACCGAGGCCGGGATGTTCGCTATCCGCGACGACCGCACCACCGTCGAGATGGAGGACTTCGAGGACGCCTACGAGAAGGTCGACGCGGGCGACGACAGCGCCGGCACGCCGATCGCCTTCCAGTAATCGCTCTCTTTCTCCCCGGCGGGCTATCGCGTGGCTGGCGTGACCGGCACAGCGCGACGCGGCGCAACCACCGGGAAGTAGCACCGGCACCGATCCAGCCTCAGGGCCGGATCGATCGTTCGCTCCGGAGCACCGACCCAACCGGTCACGATAGACGACACCGCCCGCGATTCGGCCCCGTGGGGGTCCGGCGACGGCTCGCGAGTGTGTCGGGGGAACGCAAGCGTTTAGCTCCCGGTCGCGCTATCGCCAGCGATGGGACTCGTCCGGATCGTTCGGGGGACCGCGCACGCGCCCACGGCGACGGCGTCGTACGACGCCGCGCTGGCGGCGGCGGGGGTACACAACTACAACCTCGTGACGGTGTCGTCGGTCGTTCCGGCCGACGCGCGGGTCGAGGTCGTCGGCACGGCCCCCGACCTCGGGCCGGTCGGCGAGGGGCTGACGGTCGTCCAGGGGCGGGCGACCACCGACGAGGGACCCGCGGTCGCCGGACTCGGCTGGGCGACCGGTCCCGAGGGGGGGATCCTCTACGAGGCCGCCGGGACCGACCGCGCGGCGGTCCGCGCCGA
>PXRR01000057.1:5076-37446 GCA_003021975.1 Halobacteriales archaeon QS_5_70_17
AGCCGCTCTGCTGAGGCTCTCGTCCCGCTCCTTTTATACGCAGGGGCGACTACTGTCGCTCGAATGCACGGCAACGCACCCTACGCCGGGGCACCGAGCGAGGACCTCAACCTCTCGCCCGAGCAAGTGGAGGTCCTCCGGAGCGACCTCCAGGACGTTACCGACCGGACCCGTGCGCTCCTGCCCGACGAGTTCGTCGTCGGGTCGGAGATCCGCGACGGCTCCGGGGCGCCCCGGGCGACCGTGGCCGTCCAGCCGCCGGTCGGTAACCTCGTCACCTCGGGACTGTCAGTCGACGCGAGCGACGAAGAGCGAGCGGCGCTCGTCCACGAACTCGCCGCGGGCGCCGCCATCCAGGTGAAACGCGCGGTCGACGACGTCGCCCCGACCGCGGGGTAGGTCCGATACCCCTCGCGGCCCGTCCGATCGACGCTTAGCGACCGCGCAGTTCATAGGACGACCCCCGATCGGAGCACGGCGATCAGGAGCGTCAGCGTGACCATGCTCGCCAGCGTCGACGTGAGGACCGTCGTACTGACGAACTCGGAGGCCGACAGGTCGGTCGGTTCGCCGTCCCCGCCGAACTCCAACACGAGGATCAGCGGCGTGATCGCGGCGGGGGTCGCACACTCGAGGACGAACACCCGGGCGACGGCGGTGTTCGCGACGCCGAGCGCGAGAACGACGGTCAGGCCGACCGCCGGCGCCACCAGCAGTTTCAGGACGCTGACCAGCGAGACCGGTCCGAGGGCGGCCCGGAGGTCGGCGCCGACGAGTTGACTGCCGAGCATGATCAGCATGAGCGGGATAGAGGAGTCGCCGACCAGGCGGAGCGTCTCCATGGCGTTACTGTCGGCCGGCGGGAGGGCGCCGAGCCAGCGCAGGGCGACGGCGGCAACGACGGCGTAGACGAGCGGGATGGCGAACACCCGCCGGACGCCCGCCAGCCGGCTCCCGGCGTCGGTGCGCGCGGCGACGTAGACGCCGTGGGTGTAGATGAGCACCGCCTGGGCGGTCAGAAACAGCACGGCTGTCGACCGGCCGACGGCGCCGAACGCGAACGCCGACAGGGGGATGCCCAGGTTCCCGGAGTTGGGGTAGACGCTCTCGAGGACGAGCGCGCTCAACAGCGGCTCCTCCACGCCCGCGGCCCGACCGGCGACCTCCGCGAGGAGGGTCATGGCGACGACGAACGCCGTGACGCCGGCGAACACCTTCAGGACCGTTCGGCCGTCGATGGTCGTCGTCGCGAGGCTGTGAAAGACCAGTGCCGGGATGAGAACGTACACCAGCACGGTGTTCAGCGGATCGACGTCGAGGCCCCGAGTCCGACCGAGGAGGTAGCCGACGGCTCCGATGGCCACGATCGGGGCGACGGCCGACGCGAAAATCCCGGCGAGCGACACGTCGCTACGGTCGTCGCGGCCTGTTACAAGTTTTGCGACACGTCGCCGCCCGTCGACCGGCGCGGAGAGCGGTCAGCGGTCCGTGATTCCCCGCCCGGGGGGGTCGACGAACAGCGCGTAGCCGACCGCGCCGCCGGCCGGGATCGACCCGCCCGCAAGGCCGACCGCGGCCGACACCGAAAACACCAGACTCGAGATCCCTCCCAGCGCCAGCGACAGCGGCATCACTACGAGCAACAGGTCGTAGACGCCGATCGACGCATCGCTCCCAGTCATCGTACTCGGGACGACGAGGGCCAGCTAATTAATAGTTATTACCGCCTGCACGAGCTGCGAGGATCGACCCTCACTTGCCCCAGAAGGGGTCGACCTTCCGCCGTGTGTCGAGGTACATCGAGAGCGTCTCGCGCTCGTCGCCGGGGATGTCCTCTTTGAGTTCCTGTTCGAGGATCTTGGCGTGTTTCTCCGGAATCTCCGTCCAGAGTTCGTCGCCCTCGTCGATCTGACGGCCGACGGTCGGTCCGTCGATCGACACCGATACCCGCTCGCCCGAGCGGACCTCGTCGAGGTCCTCGCCCTGGCTCTGGATCCCCTTGACCGTCCCCACGCGCTTCGGGTCGTTGCCGTTGAACTTGGCGACGGGGGTGTTGCGCTTGAGCGTCCCCGAGAGCACCTCGACGCCGACGACGGCGGGGTCGTTCTGCCGGAACACGTGGTCCTCGAGGATCCGGAACCGGCAGGGCCGGCGGATGTTGTCGAGGATCGCCGACTGCTGGGCCCGCTCGATTTCCTCGACGTGCTCCTCGTACTCCTCGACGAGCTGGTAGATGACGTCGTCGGCGAAGACCCGGACGTCGTCCTCCTCGGCCTCGCGCTCGGCGCCGTCGAGGACGTCGACGTTGAACGCGAGGATGGCCTCCTGCTTGGGGTCCTCGGCGGTCGAGGCGACCGCGACGTCCCGCGGGGCGACGTCGCCGACCTCCGCGCGGACGATCGGGATCTCGGCCTCCTGGAGGGCGTTGGCGATGGCCTCCAGCGATCCGAGCGTATCCGCCTTGACGACGACGCCGTTCTCGGCGGTCTCGACGGCGAGTTCCGCGAGTTCCGCTTCGACCTCCTCGATGACGCTCTCGCGGTCGCGGTCGCGGATCACCCGGACCGGCGCGCCCGCGATGGCGTCGTCGAGGTTGGGCGCCGCGATCTTCACCCCGGCCGCGGCGGTGACCTCCTCGACCTGCTCGAAGCGCTTCTCGGTGCGGATCTCCGAGAGGGGACGGGGCTGCAGGAGCGCCCGCACCTCGGTGGCGATGGTGCCGTTCTTCCCCCCGACGACGACGACGTCGTCGGTGCGGATCGTCCCGTCGTACAGCACCACGTCCAGGGTGGTTCCGAACCCGCGTTCGTCTTTGACTTCGAGGACCGTGCCGGACCCCGGTCCCGTCAGGTCCACGGCCATGTCCTCTTTCATGTACCGCTGGGAGAGCCCCATGAGGACCGTCAGGAGGTCGGGAACCCCCTCGCCGGTCTCCGCGGAGACCGGCACGACGCCGATGTTCTTCCGGAAGTTCTGGACCCGCCAGTACATGTCCGCGGAGAACCCGTTGTCGCTCATCTCGCCGATGATCTCGTAGAGGTTGTCGTTGAGCCGGGACTCCGCGCGGTCGCTCTGGGCCTCGAGGCTCCGCTGGATCGACTCGTCGGGCTGGGGGTTCCAGCCGGGGGTCGTGTCGATCTTGTTGGCGGCCACGACGAACGGCGTCTGGGTCCGCTTGAGAATGTCGATGGCCTCCATCGTCTGGGGCTGGAACCCGTCGTTGACGTCGACGACGAGAATGGCGATGTCGGCGAGCGCGCCCCCCCGCGAGCGCAGCGTCGAGAACGAGTGGTGGCCGGGCGTGTCGATGAACAGCAGGCCCGGCAGGTCGAAGTCGTCGGGATCGACGAGGCGGCCGGCGATGTCGGAGATGACCTCCAGAGGCACGGCCGTCGCGCCGATGTGTTGCGTGATCGCCCCGGCCTCGCCCGAGGTAACGGTCGACCCGCGGATCTTGTCGAGGAGGCTCGTCTTCCCGTGGTCGACGTGCCCCAGGACGGCGACGATCGGCGTCCGGAGGTCGCCGCCGGCGTCCGGGTCGGTGGTTGCGTCCGTGTCAGACATAGAGAAAACCCCTTACCGCCTCAACTCGGGGAGCCCGGTTAAGTCTTTCAGAACGGCCGCGGCGGCCTCACTCGACCGTGAACGATCCGGTCATGCCGAAACTCCGGTGGGGCTGACAGTAGTACTCGTACTCGCCGGCGACGTCGAACGACTCCTCGTAGCTGTATCCCCCGTCGTACGTCGTCGACGATCCGCCCGGCGTTCCCGACCAGTCGGCGCCGTCCGGTTGGGCGGCGACGACGATGTTGTGACCGCCGGAGGCCCACTCCCAGGTGACGGTGCCGCGCCGCTCAAGGACGAACGACTCGGGGTCGAACCGCGTTCGGCCGTTCGCGCCGACCGAGACGGTGACGCTCGACTGCGGGTCGCTCGACGACTCGGTCTGCGTCTGCGTCTCAGTTTGGGTGAGAGTGTCGGTTTCCGTCTCCGTCTCGGTCTCTGTGGGCGTCTCGGTCGGGGCGTCCGTTTCCGTCCGGGTGGGCGTCTGGGTCCCCGTTTCGGTTCCCGCTCCCGCCCCCGCGGTCGTCGTCTCGGTCGTCGCCCCGGCCTCCGTCTCGGTCCCGCCGGTGTCGTCGCCGTCGCCGGCACAGCCGGCCAGCCCGACCGCTCCGGCCAGTGCGACCCGCCGCAACAGCGCCCGCCGTTCGGAATCCATACTTCCGGATCGGCCGCGTGCCGCATCAAGGTTGGCCCGAATCGGCCCCGGATTCGACCGCTCGAACCGTCTCAGTGAGTTTCCGACCGGCCGGAAGGTCGGCTCCCGCACCCCGGGCGACGCCGTCCCCCCGCTCGGATCGGCGGATCGTCAGTGGTCGTTATGTATATCAGGGTGGTCCTCCCAATCGCCAGTATGCCAGAGATACTCGCCGAGAACCTCTCGGGGAAGGACGTCATCGGCGACGACGGGGCGACGCTCGGACAGCTCTACAACATCACGCTCGACCTGAAGACCGGAGAACTCCACGATCTCGTCATCGATCCCGAAGACGGGATCCGGGACGTGGGCTTCTCGCAGAACGAGTTCGGCCGCTATCTCGTTCCCGTCGACCGCGTGCAGGCGGTGAAAGACCACATCGTCGTCCGCCGGTAAGGGCAGGAAGATGCACGTTCTCGACGCGTCGGCGTTCATCCGAGAGTACACGACCGACGAGCCGACGGCGACGGTCCCGCAGGTCCGAGAGGAACTCACCGACGAGAGCGGGTACCGCTTCGACGCGCTCGAGGGCGCCGGGATGCGCGTCCACGTCCCCGACGACCAGACCGTCGACCGGGTGCGGCGAGCGTCGGCGGAGTCCGGGGACCGGGAGGAACTCTCGGCGACCGACGTCCGCCTGCTCGCGGCGGCGTTCGAACTCGACGCGACGCTGGTCACCGACGACTACGCGATGCAGAACGTCGCCGGCCGCATCGAGGTGCCCGTCGAGACGGTCGGCCGGGAGGGCATCACCGAGGAGCGCGAGTGGGACTTCCAGTGTCAGGGCTGCGGGCGCACCTTCGAGGACGACGCCGACCGCTGCCCGGTCTGCGGGAGCGACCTCACCCGGAAGCGCTGAGGCGACGGCGTCTTCTCGCTCGTTCAGAGGGGGGCGTTCCCGGTGGTCCGCAGGTACGCCAGGACGAACTGGGAGGCGTTGTACAGCCCGTGGACCAGCGCCGGGACCAGCAGGTTCCCGGTGTACTCGTAGAGCGCTCCCAGCACGAGCGAGAGGAGGAAGATGGTCCCGAGCATCGCGAGCACGCCCAGCGCGGAGCCGCTCAGTCCGAAGGCGTGGATCGGGGCGAACAGCGCACTCGTGGCGACGACGGCCCCCCACGGACCGAGCACCGGACGGAGCCGTCCCTGGATGACCCCCCGGTAGAGCAGTTCCTCGGCCGGGCCGACCAGTAGAACCGACAGCGGTGCCAGCAGCAAGAGCAGTTCGGGGGTCTGGAGTCCGGTGGTGACGATGTCGCTGGAGGCGACCGGCACGTCGAAGACCGTGAACAGGGCGCTGATCCCGAGGTACGCGAGTCCGAGGACGGCGTAGCCGACGACGACGGCCGCGGCGTCGCCCAGCGACGGGCTGTCGAGCCACACTAGGTCCCGGCCGCTCTCGGCCGTCGCGAGGTACGCGAGGGCGACGCCGCCGAACCCGACCCCCTGCAGCGCGAGCGTCCCCAGGAGGACGAGGCGGTCGTTCCGACCGAACACCTCGACTCCGGCGAACTCGATGAGGGTAGCGCTCACGAGCAAGACGACGTTGCCGGCGGCGTAGGCGCCGACCGCCAGCAGCGCGGCGAAGACGAACGCCCGGAACTGACGGCGACGACGGTTCACGGTTGCGTCAGTCATTGCCGCACCTCCGGAAGGTCGGTCATCGCCCCCCGCTACGCGAGAGCCCGGAATAGGTCTTGTTCTTGTCCGACGGGCCGGGTCACCGGACGACCCGCGTCAGTCCCGGTCGGACCCGTCCGAGTCGGCGTCGACCGTCAGTCGCTCCTTCCCGGCGACGGCGTCGGCCTCCTCGAAGTCTCCCCCGCCGAGCAGGCCGCGGGCGGCGCGTTTCCCCCACTCGACGGCCGGCTGGGTGAACGTCTCGACGCCCGCGAGTTCGCCCGCGAGCACGCAGGCGGCCTCCAGCCCGTAGAGCAGCTCCCCGACGCCGGCGGCGTCGAGGCGGTCGACCTCGATCCGGACGCTGGGCCGGTCGGCGGCTGCGAGACTCGCCTCCGTGGCCTCGAACTCGGCGTCGAGCAGGTCCCCGAGGTCGGTACCGCCGAGATACGACAGCGCTTCGACGTCGGTCTGAGGGATCGGACAGCCCGGACGTTCGCGCGCGCGGACGAAGGTTACCAGTCCGTCGTGGCGGCCGGCCCGGTAGAGCTGGAGCTGGGAGTGCTGGTCGGTAGCGCCGAGCGCGCGCACCGGCGTCTGCCCGAGGCCGTCCTTGCCGAGGCTCTCGGCCCACAGCTGGGCGAACCACTCGGCGAACGACTCCAGTCGCTCCTCGTAGGGCATCATCACGTTCGTCGCCGCGCCGCGGACCTCCAGGGCGTGGGCGACCGCGCCGTAGGCGTAGGCGGGAGAGTCGAACAGCGAGGGGGCGAGGGCCTCCCGGCCGGCCCGTCCGCCCTCGAGGACGGCCTCGACGTCGACGCCGTGGATCGCCGCGGGGACCAGTCCGACCGACGAGAGCACCGAGAACCGGCCGGGGACTCCCTCGGGGACGTCCAGCGCGGGCAGCCCCTGATCGTCGGCCAGGTCCCGCAGCGGGCCGGACTCGCCGGTCGTGACGACGGTGCGCTGGGTCCAGTCGACGCCGGCTTCCTCGAAGGCCTCGCGGACGACCAGGAAGTTCGCCAGCGTCTCGGCGGTCGTCCCCGACCGGGAGACGACGTGGACGGCGGTCTCGGCGAGCGGCAGGTCCGCGAGCAGGCGATTGGTGTGGGCCGGATCGACGTTGTCGAGGACGCCGTGGAACCGCTCGGGGACCAGCGCCTCAGTGAGCGTCGCCGCGCCGAGCGCGCTGCCGCCGATGCCGACCGTGAGGACGGCCTCGCTGTCCTCGACGGGGGTGACCGCCTCCCGGATCGCGCCGGGATCGGCCTCCGCGGGGAGCCCGAGCGCCGCGTAGCCGAACTCCCGGTCGTCGATCCCGCGCTCGATCCGGTCGTGGGCCCGCCCCACCCGGTCGTCGAGCGATCCCAGGGAGTTCCGATCGACGCCCGGCTGTGCAACCGCCGCGAGCGCGTTGCCGATGTCCACCCGCATAGTCGGGGGGTGCGCCTCCTCCCGTATAGCTGAACGGATCCGTCGCGGCCGTCTCCAACCGGCACGGTTAATCGCCGCCGCCCGCTAGTGCCGCCGATGAGCGATGAGCCGTACTCGGGGCTGCTGGGCGCGTTCCCCTACGCGTTCCGGTCGAGCGAGTCGCGGCTGTTCCGCCTGTACGCGGTCGTCGGGGGGCTGCTCGCGCTCGCGGTGGCGCTGCTGTTCGGCCTCGCGCTCGTGGCGGTGCTAGGCCAGACGGCGACGGCCGAGGGCGGCACCTTCACGTTCTCGCGGTCGCTGTACGTCCTCGTCGGACTGTTCGCCGTCGCGCCGCTGGTCGCCCCGGTACTGTTCGTCGCCCGACACCACCGCCGGAATGGCGCCGACCGGGGGTTCGACGCCCGGATGGCGACGGCCGGCTTCCTGTTCGTCCTCGCGCTCTATCTCGCGGCGGTTGTCTCTACGCCCGCCGAGCAACAGCAGACGACCGCAGGGGCCCTGGCACCGGTCGCCGACACGCTGTACGCGCTGCCCCGGCCGCTCGGTCCGGCGATCCCCGCGGCGGTCGCCGTCGGGATGTACCTGCTTGCCCGGCGCGGATAGCGCGGGGGAACGATACGGGCAAGGGTAACGGCGGCCTACCGAACGGGTATGCCCGAAAAGGAGGGAACGTTCGTCGTCACCCACGCCGACGGCGACAGCGCAGTGCTGAAAGACGCCGACGACGGACAGGTACACACGCTCGTCGAGAACCCGGGCGTCGACCGGGGAGATGTCGTGGAGGCGACGCTCTCGCCGGAACCGCCCCTGGAGGTAGCCTGGCGCGTCGCGGGCATCGAGGACCACCGGTCGCTGTCGATCGAGCGGAGCGAGGAACCCCCGACGGAACAGGAGCGATCGCTGGCCGACGAGAGTTCGGTGGGGGACGTCGCGCGGGTCGACCGCGCCGGGACCGGCGAACTCCACGTCCTCCCGGTCGACCCCGAGGAGACGGATGCCGCCGTCCGGGACGTCCTCGAGGACGAGGCGACGCTGACCCGCGCGGCCCGGATGGCGGGCGTCGGGCGGGTCGAGGTGCGGTCGGAACCGGGTGTGGTCAGCGTCCGTTACCTCCCGTAACCGCCGTAAAGGTCACCTTAAACGCTATTTCAGGTCACGGCTCGCCAGGTGGTACTCCATGACCGTCTCCATGCCGGCAATAAACGCGTCGGTGTCGACGGTGTCGATCCCGTAGTCCTGGCCGCTGACCTCGTCGTATCGCTCCTCCCACTCGGAGAGAAACGCGTCCTCGACGCCGCGGTCCTTGATCCGCTGGGCGACCCGATCGAGGTCGGCGTTGGCGGGGTCGAGTTCGTCGGGCGCGACGATCCCTTCCTGGAGGGCCTGGACGATGACGCCGGCGGAGTAGTCGCCCTCGGTGAGTTCCCGCTCCCAGGTAGTGAGCCAATTGCCGATCCGGGCCATCTTCTGGAGGTCCCAAGTGAGGTCCCGGAGGCCGCTGAGTTCGTCCAGCGAGAACCCGGGCGAGAACATCAGGTCGATGTCCGTGTAGGGGAACAGGACCATGTTGTGCGCGCCGTAGGCGCGCGCGCCCGTCGCGTTGGCCATGTGCTTGTTGTCGCTGACGACGCGGGTGTACTCCATCGCGTTGAACCCCTGCCGGAGGTCGTACGAGAAGATGCTCGCGAACTCGCCGTAGCAGGGCGCAGCCTGAAGTCGCCCGTCGATCTCCTCCCAGAGTTCGCGGACGAACTCGAGGAGCTCCCCGTCGACGCCCTCCCGTTCGGGATCGACCGTCCGGGGCGCGCGAGCCACCCGGCGGGCTTCCTCGAAGGTGGCAGTGTCGTTGCGGGTCTCGATGAGGTCGTCAAGGGTGGTGATGAACACTGTAAATAGCGTCTTAATCTCCTTCACGTCGGCCAATTCGGCCGCGGGAACGCAGGAAAGCGTGAACGAGTCGAAGAGCTTGTGGATCCACCGCCAGAGGAACCGATCGCGATCGTTGTCAACGACGCGCTCGTACTTCTCCACGTACTCGATGACTGTTTTGGGGAGCTCTACCGTCTGAATCTCCGAAATCAGGTCTGCTGGTTCGTGTTCGACCGACAGCGGCTGGTTTGGAGTCGTTTCGACCAGTTCGTGTGCCATGCCAGTTGAAGCAGAGGCCTGCGCCTCTGTAAATGTTTCCATTATACTATCATACATTGGATTAATTCACGTTATTGAGAACAAAACAACTATGTTATCATGAATTTCACGCCGGAAAGATATCCAAACGGCCAGTCGAGTGGCGAACGACTTATTCATGTGTAGTTACAGAGATTAGGCGATGATTTCGAGTCGGGCCCGAAACGATACCGCGGCGTCCCCGGTGCGTATTGTTCACGTAACTGGAACGGACGCCACGGACCTAACCACGAGCGACCTCGAGGTGACGTCGGCCGTCTCAACGACTGAGGCCATCGATCGGCTGGAAGACGGCGCGCGCGTGGACTGTGTAGTGAGTGATTACGACCTCCCGTCCTCGACGGGGGCGGAGTTCGTCGACCGTTTGCGCGCCCACGGTCACGACGTTCCCGCCATCGTCCGGGTCCCCAACGAGGCGGCGACCAGTGAGGCGTTGGCCGCGGGCGCTACCGACGTCGTCGACGTCGACGCTCCCCCAGGCGTCCTCAACCAGCGGATCCAGAACACCGTCGGTCCGGACCCCGCCGCCCGCACGCGCGAACACTACCGGGAGGCCGCCGCCGACCTGCGACAGGTCGCTCTCGAGGGGGCGGGTCTACCGCGGCTGTTCGAGGAGACTACCGCACTGATCGAGGCGGCGCTCGGTATCGACCGCTGTGTACTCTTCGAACACCAGGCCGGGGACCTCGTCGTGCGTGCCGAGATCGGGGGCGCCGGCGACATCGAGGCGCTCTCCGGGGACGGATCGCTCGCGCGCAACGCCCTGACCGCCAGTAAAGCAGTCTGTGCCGACGGCGACGGCGGGACGCTCTCGGGGGGGATCGCCCACTCGCTCCGCGTCGGAGACGAACCGTGGGGCGTTCTGGCCGCCTACGCGACCGACGACCGGCAGTTCGGCGCCGACGAGCGACGGCTGCTCCGGACCGTCGCCGGCATCCTCGAACCGTCGATCGGCCGCGAGCACCGCCGCCAGGAACTCGAACGCTACGAGACGATCCTCTCGACGATCGACGACGGGATCTACTCGCTGGACCCCAACTTCCGCATCGAGTGGGTCAACGACGCGATCACCGACCAGACGGGCTACGACCGATCGGAACTGCTCGGACAGCACTCCTCGCTGCTGGCGGACGACGACGTCTTCGACCTCGTCGAACAGCTATCGAGCCAGATGATCGAGGGCGACGAGAACGTCGCGAGCCTCGACACGAAACTCGCGACGAAAGGCGGCGGCCGCCTCCCAATCGAGACCCGCTTCTCGATGATGCCCCGCCAGGACGGGGGCCACGGGTTCGTCGGGGTGGTCCGGGACATCACCGATCGAAAGCGCTACGAGCGGACGCTCACCGCCCTCCATGATTCCACCCGGGACCTGCTGCACGCCGAGAACAAGGCGGAGGTCAGCGACGAGATCGCCGAGACGGCCATCGACGTACTCGACCTGCAGGGCGTCGCGGTGTACCTGTTCGACGGCGACGACGGACGGCTCAAACCCGCCGCGTGGTCCGAGGAGATGGCCGACCTTACCGGCGAACTCCCGGCGGTCGGGCCGTCGGACCCCGCTCTGACCTGGCGAGCGTTCGTCGCCGGCGAGGTGATATCGCTGGAGGACATCCGGGAAAGCGAGCACGTCTATCGCGAGGAGACGCCGTTCCGGTCGGGGCTGTACATCCCGCTCGGGGAACACGGCGTCCTCATGGCCGAGTCGACCGACGTCGCCGCCTTCGACGACCAGACGACGGAACTGGTCGACCTCCTGGCGGCCAGCGCCGAGGCCGCGCTGGACCGCGTCGAGCGCGAGGAGGAACTCCGCGAGCGCGACCGGGAACTCCGCGAGCAGAACGACAAGCTCACCGGACTGAAACAGACGAACGACATCATCCGCTCGATCGACGCGGCGCTGGTGCAAGCCGACACCCGCGAGGAAATCGAGACCGCGGTCTGCGAGAAACTCGTCACCGCCGACGAGTTCGCGTTCGCCTGGACGGGGACCCTCGAGAACGGCGGCGAAACCCTGGAGCCGAGCGCGTGGGCGGGCGACGAGCGCGGGTACCTCGACAGCGTCGACCTGACGCCGGAGGAGCACCACGCGGAGCCAGCGGCCCGCGCTGCGGCCACCCGCGAGCACACCGTCGTCTCGGAGATCGCCGACGGCTTCCAGGCGGAGCCGTGGCGCCGGACCGCCCTCTCGAAGGACTACCTCTCGGCGTTCGCCGTCCCGCTGATCCACGGTGACGTCCTCTACGGCGTGTTGACCGTCTACGCGGACGAGCAGGACGCCTTCGACGAGATGACCCGCTCGGTGCTCGACGAGCTCGGCGAGACGATCGCCAACGCGATCAACAACGTCGAAACCCGGCGGACGATGCTCGCGGACAAGGTCGCCGAGATCGAACTCCACATCGACGACGAGGAGATGCTGTTGCGGACGCTCGCGACCGCCGCCGACTGCCGGATCGAGGTCGACGACATCGTCCACGAGTCCGAGGGCACCTCGCTGGTGTTCTGTTCTGCCGCCGGTGCCGACCCCGAGGACCTCCGGGACCTCGAATCGGAGTTCGTCGGCGTCGAGCACGTCGGAGTCATCGCCGAGGACGAGGAGGCCACCCGCTTCGAGATGCGCCTCTCGGCGAACACGGTCGCGACGAAACTCGCCGACAACGGCGCCGTCACGCGGTCGATCACCGTCGACGACAGCGGCACGCGCGTCGTCGTCGAACTCCCCCAGGACGCCGACGTCCGGGAGTTCGTCGAGGCCGTCCAGGCCAGCTACCCGGCGACGGACCTCGTCGCCCGGCGCAACCGCTCGTCGTCGGCCCAGACCCGCCGGGACGTCCGGAGCGGTATCTCCGAGCGGCTCACCGACCGCCAGCACGAGGTGCTCCGGACAGCGTTCGCCAGCGGCTTCTTCGAGTGGCCCCGCGACCGGACCGGGCAGGAGGTCGCCGACTCGCTGGACATCTCCCAGCCGACGTTCAACAAGCACCTCCGGGCCGCCGAGCGCAAGCTCTTCTCGATGCTGCTGGAGGGGTGAGGCTACACACGTAGCCCGCCCCGCCCGCCCGACTCAGGATATAGCGAGCAGCCCCTTGCTCGCGGCGTTGAACGGGCTGGCAAGGCAGATGAGCACCGACGACGTTCGAGGCCGGAGCGTGTCCGGGAACCGTTCACTCGCCGGCGCCATCGCGGCCGCGGTCGCGGAGACGAAAGGCGTCGCTCCCGAGTCACTGCCGCCACTGTACGAATCGATCGATCCGGACGCGCTCGAGCGGCTGTTCGCTCCGTGTAACGACGGTACGTCCCGCGCCCGGGGGCGGGCGGTGTTCCCGGTCGCGGGCTGCGAGGTCACCGTCCGCTACGACGGTGCGGTGTCCGTCCGGGAACGCGGGGAGTGAGCGCCGCGGCGCTCGGTCGCTTCAGCGCGTCGACCGGCGGAACGGAGCTTCGCAGGAATTAACCACCGGGCCTGCAGACCGATCCGCATGGCTCGATTCGAGGTACCGGACGTCGACTACACCCGGTACACGAACCGCCAGCTGGTCGCGGTCCCGCTCGGCCTGCTGGCGGTCGCGCTCGCGGTGCTCGCGGGCTGGTACGTTCTCACGGGCGCGCCGGTCTCCCTCGGGATAGCAACGGGTCCCCTACGAGGTCCAGTCCGTCCAGCGCGGCGGCGACTCCTACGTGGTCACCTTTCAGGCGACCGAAAACAGCGAGGTCGAGGCGATCACCGCCGCGGCCGAGGACGCCGGCTACGGCGTGGAGTCGGTCCAGTCGCGGTCGCCGCGGTTCTCCACGGACGCCCAGCAGCAGGCTCTGTTCGGCCTCGCCGTCGCCTTCGCTGGGATGAGCGCCCTCGTGTTCGTGCTGTTCCGGACGTTCGTCCCCTCGATCGCCGTCGTCGCGAGCGCCTTCTCGGACATCGTCATCCCGCTCGCGCTGATGAACGTTCTCGGGATCGAACTCTCCCTGGGGACCGTCGCGGCGCTGCTCATGCTCATCGGCTACTCCGTGGACTCCGACCTCCTGTTGAACAACCACGTCCTCCGGCGGACGGGCGACTTCTACGAGTCGACCTACCGGGCGATGCGCACGGGCGTGACCATGACGCTCACCTCCATCGCCGCGATGATCGTCATGACCATCGTCGCCTCGCCGTTCGTCTTCGGCATCCCCCTGTTGCCCGAGGTGGGGATCGTGCTCGTGCTCGGACTCACCGCCGACCTGATGAACACCTACCTGCTGAACGTGAGCCTACTGCGATACTACAAGTACGAGGGGATCGCGCGATGACCGACGGGCCGACGGCCGCGAGGTGGTCCCCGTGAGCCCCGGTCGCTCCACGGGGCTCCGCCTCCCGCTTCGCGCTCGCGCGCGGAGGTGTCTCGCGTGAACCTCCGGGAGAACTGGCGGATCCTGCTGCTCGTGGTGTTCGTCGCCCTGAGCGCCGTCGCGCTGTTCGGCCCGTTCGGCGGGGCCGAGGCCGGTGCGAACGCGACCGGCAACGGCAGCACGGCCCAGGCCGACGGCCCAACGAACCTCCAGTACGGCCTCGAACTCTCGGGCGGGACGCGCATCCGCGCGCCGCTGGTGGGGATGACCGCCGAGGGCGTCCCCATCGACCCCGGCGACGAGGCCCGGATCGAACGCCGGGTGGCGAGGAACCTCTCGGTGTCGACGCTGGACGTGCAGGTCCGCCCCGGCGGGCAGGGTCAGTCGGGCACGGGCACCGTCGAGGTGTTCTCCGAGAACGTCACCGAAGAGGAGTTCGTGGCCGCGCTCCGGTCGGCCGGCTACTCCGACGTGACGGCCGCCGACGTCCGCCGGCGGCGACGCGGCCATCGTCACCAGCGCGACCGGCGAGTCGTTCATCCTCGTCGAGGTGCCCGGCAAGTCCCGCGCCGAGGTGCTCGACTTGATCGGCGACCGTGGACAGGTCGTCATCGTGGCGCACTTCCCCGCCGAGAACGGGTCGGGCTACCGGAACGTCCCGCTGTTCACCCAGGAGGGAATGAGCGACGTCCAGCCCGTCCGCCAGAACCAGCAGGGCCAGCCGGTCGTCCCGGTGACCCTGACCGAGGAGGCCGCCCAGAACTTCTCGGACGCGATGCGGACCTTCGGGTTCACCGAACAGGGCGTCCTGAACTGCCGGTACAACCAGAACCCCGACGACGCGGGGTACTGCCTGTACACCGTGGTCGGGGGCGGCGTCGTGGACAACGAGGTCCAGGGGCGGGTCGTCTACGCCGCGAACGTGGCACCGAGCCTCGCCCAGTCCATCGAGAACGGCGACTTCGTAAAAGACCCCACTTTCCAGACCAGCGCCTCGAACACCTCCGAGGCCCAGGAGTTGCGCCTGAACCTTCAGGCCGGGGCGATGCCGGCCGAACTCGACGTCGACAGCGGGACGACCTACTACCTCCAGCCGAGCCTCGCCAGCGAGTTCAAGACCCTCTCGCTGGTCACCGGAGTGGTCGCAGTGCTCGCGGTCACGCTCGTGGTCTTCCTGCGCTACCGACAGATCGGCGTCGCGGCGCCGATGTTGCTCACCGCGGGCGCGGAGGTGTTCATCCTGCTCGGCTTCGCGGCGACGGTGGGGCTGGCGCTGGACCTCTCGCACATCGCCGGGTTCATCGCCGTCATCGGCACGGGTGTCGACGACCTGATCATTATCGCCGACGAGATTCTCCAGAGCGGGGAGGTCAAGACCGGTCGGGTGTTCGAGTCCCGGTTCCGGAAGGCGTTCTGGGTGATCGGTGCGGCCGCCGCGACGACGATCATCGCCATGTCGCCGCTGGCGGTGCTCTCGCTGGGGGACCTGCAGGGGTTCGCCGTGGTCACCATCGTCGGCGTCCTCATCGGCGTGCTCGTCACCCGCCCGGCCTACGGGAACATCCTCCGGAACGTGGTGCTCGACTGAGAGCGACCTCCGACCCGAGTCGGGGGCCCGCGGGGGCGAGCTACGCGCTCCGCTCCCGCGTCCCGTCGCTCCGGTCGCTCGCGCTCGGTCGGCCGCCCGCGTGCGTAATGAGTAGATAGAGATGACCAGTCGCGGGCGCCCGATCCGTCGCCGGGAATCAGGGCTCGGTGACCCGCCCAGCGATGGCTCGGACGTCGGCCAGCGTGTCAGTCGCGGAATCCCGATCGAGACGCGGACGTGCTCGAACTGAGAGCGCCGCGGGGCCGGGTGCCAGCGGCCCCCGGCGAACGCGCCGGCGGGAACGCGGGCCAGGAGGAGGGGATCGGAGACGGCCCGTGGCCCGCGTCCCCCGCCGGTGGTGCCATCCGCGACAGACGGAAGAGACGATTCGGTTCGTCCGGGCCGCCTCGCTCCTCCGTAACGGGCTGAGCCTACAGAGGCTGATGGCAATAGCGCTAGCCGTCTCGAATCGCGGGGCTCACATCGTAGCCCCTCGCCGGCGGTTCAAAACGAGTCCAGGGCGGACTGCTCGGCCGCAGCGAGGACGTCCCGGCTCGTCTGCCAACTCTCGCGGGCGCACTCCGGGAGGCGCCCGTGCTCGTCGACGTACCGCCGCAGGAACGCCCGGGTCGTCGGATCGCTGGGGTAGCCCGACCCGACGTCGCCGTACTCGGCGGCGATGTCGGCGACCGCGGCGTCGCGTTCCACCTTGGCGACGACGCTCGCGGCGGCCACCAGCGGGTGGGACTCGTCGGCGCGGTGTTCGGCGCGGACGGTCGCGCCGTCGGGACAGGCCCCGGCGTCGGTGACTCGGCGAGCGAACCGGTCGGCGTCGACGTCGCCGGCGTCGGCCAGCCCTCGGCCGGCGGCGTCGGCGGCCGCGACGGCCTCCGCGTGGGCGACCACCGTCAGCGAGTTCATGTCGGTCGCGGGGTCGTCGATGCGGTCGGATCCGACCCGCGCAACGCCGACTGCGACCGCCGGGTGGTCGCGCACCGCTGCGGCCAGCGTCTCCCGGCGGTCGGGCGAGAGCCGCTTCGAGTCGTCGACTCCCGCCGGAAGCGCCCCCTCGGGACCGGCCACACAGGCAGCGACCATCGGTCCCAGCACCGGCCCCTTGCCCGCCTCGTCGACGCCGAACTCCATGAGACTCTCACGGGAACCGGCGGGTAAATCGCTTGCCCTCGGGGCGGTTAAACAGCTAGCCGCCGTCTTCAACGGGTCAGGTGAAAGACAAGACGTTACGATCGCCGCCCCGCTCGGAGGCGATCGATTACCATGAGTTCGGAATCTGCATCCCGGGGATCGACCCCCCGGACGGAGGGGAGTACAGCGCGCCACGAGGAGGGGTCAGTCACCGTCGCCGAACTGCGCGTTCCGGCGTCGGAGATCGCACTCGAGGAGGCCTTCCGGCGCGCGCCGTCGATGACGTTCCGCGCGGAGAAAGTCGCCGGGCGCCAGTCCGACCGCCCGTTCGCCCACGGGTGGATCGGCGGCGACGCCGAGGCCACCGCGGCGGCGCTGGAAGCCGACCCGAGCGTGACACTGGAGTCGGTGCTCGTCCGCCGGGACGACGAACAGCTCTGCGAACTGGGGTTCAGCGATCCGGTCGCGCTGGTGGCGGACGCGGTCTACAACAGCGGCGGAACGATCCTCTCGGCGGAGGCCGCCGACGGGAACTGGCAGCTCTGTCTTCGGTTCTCGGACCGCTCGTCGCTGAGCGACCTGATGGGGCTGTTCGACCGGTTCGGCATCGACGCGAACCTCACGCAGGTGGCGAACGGCGACGGGGCGAGCCGGCAGCGGCTGACGGAGAAACAGCGCGAGGCGCTCGCGGCCGCCCACGAGCGGGGCTACTTCGAGGTCCCGCGGCAGGCCTCCCTCGAGGAGGTCGCCACCGACCTCGGGATCTCTCACCAGGCGATGTCCGAGCGCCTCCGACGCGGACAGAACGCACTCCTGCACTCCGAGATCGTCGACTGACCGTCGACGAGGTCATCACCGAGAAGCGACCGCCTCCCGTTGAATCCGACAGAAACAGACCGGTCTCCGATCCGGATCTCGACCACGGACGCGACGCCGACGACGCGATTTCTCGAGTTCGTTCGCACCTTTCCTCCCAAGCAGCGGGTACTGTCCCGGCTACGGCGCGGGCGATCCGCCGTGCGGAGAGGCGGCGCCCGGCGGACTCCGGCCGATCGGCGCCGGCCGGCTCCCCCGAACGAAAGCGGACGGCGGGGACGCTCCCTCGGGAGCGCACCGCCGGCTCGAGCGCCGGAGAACCGACCGTCGATGTGGAAAAGTAGTGAGCTAGTCGTCCGCTTCCGCGAGCAGTTCCTCCTCGGCGTCCGGTTCGTCCTCGTCGCGTCGCTCGAACCGCTCGCCCTCCTTCTCGTAGTGGTAGACGAATTCCTCGGTGGTGTTACGATGGCACATGGTGTGTCACCTCGTGCCACACTTCGGGTCGCGTATTCTTAATGGTTTTGCCCGGGTATCGTCAATTGTTGCCGGCGACCGCCCGGTCGTCCTCCGAGGGCGGACCCCCCCGGAAGAACTCGGGGCGCTCGAACGGTTCGTCCTCCCCCTCGACCCGGAGCACGTCCAGCGCGGTCACGGTCGCGTCCACTCCGAGCAGGCCGGCCAGCGACGGCTCCGTCCGCCCCTCGTCGCTACTGATCAGCTCCTTCACGTAGAGTCCGCCCTCGCCCCGGAGTTCGACGACCGCGTGGTACTCGTCCTCAAGGTCGGCGGCGATGTCGTAGACCGTCCGCGTGCGCACGATGTCGGCCCGGCGCTGCTCGACGCGCTCGGGGGTGCGCTGTTCGACGGTGGCGCCCTCGAGGTCCTCGACCGCCCGCCGGAGGTCCTCCCCGGCGACCGGGGCGTCGAACTCCACCTGCGCCCGGTAGGTCTTGGCGGCGTCGAGTCCCTTCACCCGCTCGACCATCCGGTGGGTCGCGGGCCGCACTCCCTCGACCTCGACGCGGCCGTCGGCGTAGTCGTTGATCTCCCGCTGGAGGGCGTCGGCGTCGACACCGACCGCGCGCCGGCGGGGCTCCTTGACCTCGATGACGAACGGCCGGCCCCCCTCCAGCATCAACGCGTCGACGTCCTCGCGGCCCGCGCCGTGAAAGACGGCCTCCTCGCCGTCCAGGGCCTCGAGGACGACCGGCGCGGTCAACTGCTCGACGCTCGTCTCGTAGCGGTAGCCCGTGCCGTCACAGCCCTGACACGGTTCGCCGCGTTTCGTGCCCGCCGCCCCGCAGTCCGTGCAGGGCCACTTCGTCTGGGGGATGTCCCGCTCGAGTTTCCGGTAACGGCCGTAGACGAACGCCGAGTTGACCTGGACCTCGACCTCGTCGGTGGACAGATCGAGGAGGGCCAGCACGTCCGGTCGTTCGAGGTCGAGGTCGGCGTCGACGCCCGCGCCGATCCGCTTGCCGACCTCGCGGTTGAACTCGCCGTTGATCCCCTCGCCGGCGTCCTCTGGGAGGCCGGCCTCCTCGCGGAGCAGCCGTCCGTTCTCCTCGAGCAGCGGCGAGACGCGCGTCCCGACCTGGTAGGTGGCGAACTCGAGGCCCTCGAGGGCCGCCAGCGCCCGTTCGGCGAACTCGCCGAACCGCCGGCACTCCCCCTCGCAGACCCAGCACTCGCCGTCCTCGGGGTCGTGGGGATCGTAGGGGTCGTCGGCCGCGAGCGCCCGGGCGACGCGCATCGCCTCGCCGCGGCGGGCGTTGGTGAGCCCGTGGCTGCGGTCGGCGACCAGCCGGCCGAGACAGGCGTCACAGACCGGTCCGGTCGCGAGCGCTCGCTCGGTGACGTCGTGAAGCTCCATCTACCGGCGAGACGCCGCGCCGGACCTTTGGCCTTCGGGCCCGCGGCCGGAGCGACCGACTGTGCGGCCGATCCGCCAACAGTTTTCACGCCGGGCCCAGTTGGACAGCGACAGGATGCGTCTGATGCAGGTCCGTACGTCGACCGAGCAGCGCGCCGACGTCGAGTCGACGCTCGACGACCTCGACGCGGAGTACCTCGTGGTCGACGAGGTAAGCGAGCCGGGGTCGGTCGTGCTCTACGTCCCGCTGCCGCCCGGGGCGGTCGATCCGGTCCACGACCGCCTCAGGCAGGTCGGCCTCGGGGACGACGCCTACGTAGTCGTGACCGACGCCGACGCCGTCAGCGGCGTCGATATCGAGGGGATGAACGAGCGCCTCGTCGAGGGACCGAAGGGCGAGCGGGGGGTCTCCAACGCCGAACTGCGCGAACGCGCCGACGACCTCTGGCCCGACGGCGCGACCTACGTCGCGCTGGCGATACTGAGCGCTTTCCTCGCCACGGCGGGGCTGATGCTCGACTCGGCCATCGTCATCGTCGGGGCGATGGTGATCGCCCCCTTCGCCGGGACGACGCTGTCGGCGAGCGTCGGCTGGGTGATCGACGACCACGGGATGGTCGCCCGGAGCGCCAGAGCGCAGGTGGCCGGCCTCGTCGCCGCGCTCGCCGGAGCGATCGGCATGAGCCTTGCGATCAACCGGATCGGGATCATGCCCGACTCGCTGCAGATCACACAGGCCGAGCAGATCGGCTTCTTCCTCACTCCGAGCGTGCTGGCGCTGACCATCGCGGTCTCGGCCGGGGCCGCGGGCGCGCTCGCGCTCGCGACCGACCTCCCCGTCTCGGTCGCCGGAGTCGCAGTCGCGGCCGCCATCGTCCCCGCGGTCGCGACCACCGCGATCGGCCTCGTCTGGGGAGAGCTGCTGGTGGCACTCGGCGCGCTGATGTTGCTGTTGATGAACATCGTCTCCATCAACGTCACCGCCTACGTGACGCTGGTCGCGCTGGGCTACCGCTCGACGTTCGTCCGCGACTCCTGGCGGGCCGCGGGGACGGACCTCCGGACCGCCGGCTACGCGCTCGCGGTGGTGCTGTTTCTCGCCGTCGCGGGCGTCACCGTCTACTCCACCTCCGAACACATCGCCTTCGAGTACCAGACCACGAACGCCGTCTCCGAGGTCGTCGACGAGCGAGGCTACGACGACCTCGAACTGTACGACATCTCGACGAGCTACGACGACCAGGGGGTGTTGCGGGAGCCGGAATCAGTGACGGTGACCTTCGCGCGCACGAGCGACCGGAGCCACGACCAGATAGCGGCGGGCCTCCGGGAACAGATCAGCGAGCGGACCGGCAACGACGTGACGGTCCGCGTCCGGTTTATCGACTACGCCACCGCCGAGGCTGCAGCCGAGAGTGAGAGCGAGAGCAGGGGGTCGTCGCTGGCGTCGGTCCGACCGACGGGACCGGTCAGCGCGGGGCCGGTGCCGGGCGCCGGCTCCGGGATCTGATTCGTCCAGAACTGACGGTTGCGGGACGGGAACCGGCGCGTGACCGTTCCGGGACCCGCGTCGGTGCCGCCGCTACCGGAGTCGGAGTCGCGGTTTCGCCCGGCGTCCGCCGCCGGGCGGCCCCGCGGTACTAGCCGCGAGCGCGCGTCACAGCAAGAACGTGATGATCGCGAGGATGATGAAGATCACGATCAGGATCCTCGCCGCCGCCATCGTCAGCCCGGCGATGCCGCGGAAGCCGGCGAAGCCGGCGACGACCGCGAGGATGATGAACACCACGGCAAGCCACAGCAGGTCGAACCCCCCCTGGAGCGGGACGGCGACCAGCGCGTCGAGCGGGAGGGTCACGTTCGACTCACCTCCGGACCGGCGGCCGAGGCTCGGTGTGCAGTGCGTCTCCGGCGCGGCGGCGGGTCACGGAACATGCCACCAACGACTGACATCACATTACAGTATAATAGTTGACCCTGCAAGGTCACATAACCCGAGAGGAACCGGGTCGGATCGGCGTTCCCCGTCCCGGGTCGGCCACATCCCCGCCGAGGGCAGCGGACGGCGGTGCCGGCGGCGCCGCTGCGGACCGACCGGTGGTCGGAGCGGCGCCGCAATCAGACGACGGCGTCGTGCTCCTCGCGGGCGTGCCGGCGGAGTTCCTCCGCCGTCTCGAAGGTCGCACCGCAGCTACACTGGTGGACGGCTTCGGTGTCCTCGGGTGGCATACGCTGGCTTCGGCGCGGGCTACGTTATATGTTGTGTTGCTACACTCGAAAGGACTGAAGCACGGGGATCGGGGACCAGAGACCGGAAACCGGGGACTGACGGCCACAGCCGGGAGTTCCGCGCCGATCAGCCTCTGCCTATCGCGCGGTGGAGCGGGTCGCGCCAGGCGTCGGTCGCGTCGTTGCTGGTGAGCGTCTCCCGGATCCGCTCGCCGAGCAGCGTCTCCGCGTAGGCGCTGCGCTCGGCGACGTGGTCGAGCCGGCCGAGGGCGTCGGTCAGTTCGCGCCCGTCAGCGAGGGCGTCGCGGGCGCCGGCCTCCGTCGGGGCCGGGACGTAGGACACCGAGGCGGCGAGCATCGGAGCGTTGTCGCTGTAGCCCCCGCTCGCTGCGATCACGTCGAACACGGAGTCGGAGTCGGTATCGGGCTCGCGCTCGACGAACCAGCGGACCGCCGTGTCGGGGTAGCCGAGCCCCTGGCCGTACTCCCGCTGGGTGCGCTCGGCGGGGTGTTGGCCGGTCCGCTCGACGAACTCCGGGACCGAGTGGCCGTCGGCGCCGACGAGCAGTTCGTACCAGGTGAACTGCCGGCCGTCCTCGCGGACCGTCTCGACGGGAGTCATCTGCCACTGGAACCCCGCCTCGTCGAGGCGGTCGGCCACGCCCTCTCGGGTGAGGTCCGGATCGGGTTCGACGGCGTCCCACGCCGGGGCGCCGTCGGCGGTGTAACAGGCCGCCATCTCGGCCATCGGCTTGATGCCGGCGCCGACCGCCAGCATGTCGAGGATGTCGCCGCTGGGGACCGCCGTCGCGAGGTCGCGACCGAGCGTGAGCAACCGTCGTGCCTGGATCGGATTTATCTCAGTGTTCATGGGGGGACCGTCGGTCGGGACGAGGGTCGATTCGGTCGTTGACACGGTTCAGCAACCTCCAGTCCCGGCGGCTCATGTCTGGACGCGCAGGACCAGCCACGGAAGAATGCTGTGCCTGCTGCTCTATCGATCGACGGCCCCCGCCGTCGTTCCACCGGCGGTCGAGGGGGGAAACCATCCGAACGTCCACGGTCCCGAGCCCACGGTAAACATTATCACCCACTTCTCGCCCTCACGCCGGACGCTTCGCCACCACGTTGCAATCTTTATGCCAACGGAACCACCGATGGGAGGTATGACGATCGACACCGCCGTCGTCCTCGCCGCGGGGGAGGGCAACCGATTACGCCCGCTGACCCGCAACCGGCCCAAGCCGATGCTGCCGGCGGCCAACCGCCCCATCCTCGAGTACGTCCTCGACGCACTGATCGACGCCGGGATCGACGAGATCCGGCTCGTCGTCCGGACCGTCCTACCGGGACGTCGACATCGAGTACGTCGTCCAGGACAAACAGCTCGGCAGCGGTCACGCCCTCCAGCAGGCCGCCGACAGCCTCGAGGGGCGGTTCGTCGTGGTCAACGGCGACCGGGTGATCGAACCCGGGATGGTCGAGGCGGTGATCGACGCCTTCGATCGGGAGACGGCGGCGGCGCTGGCGGTACCCGAGCACGGCAACGCGAGCCGCTACGGCGCCGTCGAGGTCGGCGACGGCGCGATCACGGCGCTGGTCGAGAAGCCCGACGACCAAGCCTATCGGCTGATCAACGCCGGCGTCTACGCCTTCGACCGGACGATCTTCGACGCGCTGGCGACCGTCCGCCGCGAGAACGGGACGCTGCCGCTGACCAGCGCCGTCGCACAGCTCATCGAGGAACGGGAGGTCCGGGGCGTCCGGACCGACGGCGTCTGGGTCGACGCCACCTACCCCTGGGACCTGCTGACCGTGGCACGGGAGGTGCTCCGCCACGGCCTCGTCGAGCAGCGGACCGCCGAGGACGGTATCTGGGTCGCGCCGAGCGCGCACGTCCACGAGGACGCGACCCTGCAGGCCCCGACCGTCGTCGGGCCGGACTGCGAGATCGGCGCCGGCGCGGTCGTCGGGCCGAACGTCGCGCTCGGGCGTAACACGACCGTCGGCGCCAACGCCACCATCGCCGAGAGCGTCCTCGACACGGACACCCGCGTGGGGATGGCGTCCGCGCTCGTCGACTGCGTGACCGGCCAGGACGTCCACGTGGGACCGAGCACGACGGTCCCGGGCGGTCCCGCCGACGTCCGCGTCGAGGACACCGTCCACCGCAGCGAGCGCCTCGGTGCCGTCCTCGCCGACCGCGTGCGCGCCGACGGGGCCGTCACCTGCGAGCCCGGGACCCTCGTCGGGACCAACACCCGCCTCGGCACGGGCGTCGTCGTGAGCGGCACCGTCCGGTCGGACGCGGAGGTGGTCCGGTAATGTGTGGGATCATCGGCTGCGTCGGTCGGCCGGACTCGACGCTGGACACCCTCGTCCACGGCCTCTCGAAGCTGGAGTACCGGGGTTACGACTCCGCCGGCGTCGCGCTCGCGAACGGCGACATCGAGGTCGTGAAGCGCGCCGGTAAGATCGAGGAGCTCCGGGAGGCCCTCGAGGGCCGCTCGGTCGGCGGGGAGGTCGGCATCGGGCACACCCGCTGGAGCACCCACGGGCCGCCGACCGACGAGAACGCTCACCCGCACACCGACTGCACCGATCGCGTGGCGGTCGTCCACAACGGCATCATCGAGAACTACCAGTCGCTGCGCGACGAACTGGCGGAGGCGGGCCACGAGTTCCGCAGCGACACGGACACCGAGGTCGTCCCCCACCTGATCGAGCAGCACCTCTCCGGTGGCGCCGACCCCGAGTCCGCGTTCCGCGCGGCCGTCGAGCGCATCGAGGGGAGCTACGCCGTCGCCGCGGTCCTGGCCGGCGAGGACCGCGTGTTCGCCGCCCGCGAGGACTCGCCGCTCGTGCTCGGCCTCGACGAGGAGGCCTACTACCTCGCCAGCGACGTCCCCGCCTTCCGGGAGTTCACCGACAAGGTCGTCTACCTCGAGGACGGCGAGTTCGCCGTCCTCGACGCCGGCGGCTGGTCGGTCACCGACGCCGCCGGGTCGCCGGTCGAGAAGACCGTCGACACCGTCGAGTGGGACCCCGAGGAGACGGGCAAGTCCGGCTACGACCACTACATGCTCAAGGAGATCCACGAGCAACCGCGCGCGCTGCGACAGTGTCTCAGCGGCCGGGTCGAGGAACTGGACGGCCGGGTCTCGCTGGACGTCGACGTCGACCCGACCGCCGTGCAGTTCGTCGCCTGCGGGACCTCCTACCACGCCGCCGTCTACGGCGCCTACCTCTTCCAGTCGATCGGCATCCCCGCCCAGGCGTTTCTCGCCAGCGAGTACACCACCTCGCCGCCGCCGCTGGACGACGAACTCGTGATCGGGGTCACCCAGAGCGGCGAGACTGCGGACACGCTGAGCGCGCTCCGGGAGGCTAGACGCCGGGGCGCGAAGACGCTCGCCGTGACCAACACGGTCGGGTCGACGGCGGCCCGCGAGTGCGACGACGTGCTCTACATCCGGGCGGGGCCGGAGATCGGCGTCGCCGCGACCAAGACCTTCTCCTCGCAGGTAGTCGCGCTGACGCTGCTGGTCGAGCGGATCAACGACGACGACCGCGAGACGATCGCCGCCCTGCGGGACCTCGCGGGCAACGTCCAGCAGATCCTCGACGAGTCGACCGCCCGCGAGGTCGCCGAGGAGTACTACGACGCCGGGGCGTACTTCTTCGTCGGCCGGGGGCCGGCCTACCCGGTCGCGCTGGAGGGTGCGCTGAAGTTCAAGGAGATCAGCTACGAGCACGCCGAGGGGTTCGCCGCCGGCGAACTGAAACACGGGCCGCTCGCGCTGGTCACCGGCGAGACGCCCGTCTTCGCGGTCGTTACCGGCGACGACGAACTCGCCCGCAAGACCATCGGCAACGTGAAGGAAGTCGAGGCCCGCGACGCGCCGGTGATCGCCGTCACCGACGGCCGCAGCGACATCGAGCGTTACGCCGACCACGTCCTCGAGGTGCCCGAGACCGACCCGGAGACGGCGGCGATCCTGGCGAACGTCCAGCTCCAGCTGGTCGCGTACCACGCCGCGGCGCTGCTCGACCGCCCCATCGACAAGCCCCGCAACCTCGCGAAGAGCGTCACCGTCGAGTGACGCCGCTCGCCCGCTAGACGCCGCGAGCGGCCCGCCGTCCGTATCCGTCCTCCCAGCCCCGAAGAACTCCGTCCGCTCGGGTTCCCCGGAGTCACGCTCCGCTCGGCGCCTCGGCGCGACAGCCCGGTCGGGCGCCCCCGGGCGCGTCGCGGTCCGAGCCGTCGGCGGGCGCGTCCGGCCCGCCCGCCGTCGCGTCACCCCACCTCCCGCAGGCCAGCCCCGGACAGGCCCGCCGGACAACCGCCGCCGTTCCGACCGGCGACTCCGGGAACGAGGCCGGTGCGGCGAGGCGTCGGTACCGGCGGACGGCGCGGCGCGCGCAGTCGTCGAACGACAGCCTGAGCCGCGGCTCCCGGCCGACGACGCTCGGGTACCGGCGGCCGCAGCGGTCGCGCTCGTAGTCGAAGGTCGCCCCGACGGGACAACGGTCGGCGGCCACGGTTGCGTGTATCGTTGTTCATAGGACGGGGCTACTCCGGTAGAAGGATATAAGTCGGTTGTCGCCCCCGTAATGTGACAGAGTATGTCACGCAGACGGGTCGTAGTCGTCCTTCTGTCGGCGTTCGCGCTGCTCGTCGCGGTGCCGGTCGCGCCGGCGGTCGCGGCCGCTGACGACCACGTTGGCGAGGACGCGGCCGAGGACGGGGAAGGGGGCATCGAGGGGGCGATCGGGGGGTTCGTCGAGGGACTGGGGCTCGCGGGCGCGCTCCCCGTGTTGCTGGCCGGGGTGGCGCTGCTGACCGCCTCGACCGAGAAGCTGATCAGCTATCTCACGCGCGCGTCGCTCGGGTTGCGGATGTCGCTGTTCGCGCTCGCGATCGTCTTCACCGGCTTCGAGTTCGACGACACGATCCTCGCGCTCGTCCTGTCGGCCGGCGAACTGGAGGGGGCGGCGCTGGGGATGGCGCTCGGCACCGGGCTGGCGATCACGGGCATCACACTCGCGCTCGCGGCGGTCGTCAAGCCGTTCCCGGTCGACCTGCCGGCGGACTACGTGGCGCTGTTCGCGCTGGCTCCCCTCGCGCTGGTGCCGTTCGTGCTGGCGGGGACGCTGACGTTCGTCCACGGCCTCCTGCTGATCGGCTTTTTCGCCCTGACGTTCGCGTACCTCATCGTCCGGGAGTACCAGCGCAACGTCCCCGTGTTCCGGAGCACCGACCTCGGCCACGAGATCCGCCCCGACGGCGGGACCGCCCTGCCGCCGTCGGTCTCGGAGATCCCCGAGGACCGGCTGCTGGGAAAGCTCTCGGAGTCGGGGTGGGTCTGGATCGGGCTCTCGGTCGTCGCGCTCGCCGGCGTCGTCTTCGCCTCGACGCTCCTGGAGGCCGGATCCGAGGTCGTCATCGAAGGACTCGGCATCGAGCAGACGGTCTTCGGCGCGACCGTGCTCACGCTGATCCTCACCTTCGAGGACATCATGCTGACGATCGAACCGGTCCGCCGGGGCGTCCCGGAGATCGGCGTCGGCAACGTCATCGGAAGCGTCCTCTTCTCGGTGACCGGCAACGTCGGCGTCATCATGCTGCTCAGCGACCTGCGGATCTCCTCGACCGTGCTCTACTTCCACCTCCCGGCGATCGTCGTCGTGACGTCGCTGGCCGCGTACTTCCTGTACGGCGGTGAGCTGAAACGGCGCCACGGGGCCCTGCTGGGCGGCCTGTACGTCGCCTACTGGGTGATCGCGGTGCTCGTCTTCGGCGGCGTCCCGATCGGGGGGTGAGCGCCGCCCCGCCGCCGGTCGCGCCGGGCGTCCCCCGTCGCTTCCGTCCCGCGCGAACCGACTAGCGCGGCGATGGCGGAGTTCTCGATCGCGAGCCCCGTGTTCGACGACGGGGCACCGATCCCCGGGGAGTACGGCTACACCGAGCGCGACGCCAACTCGCCGCTCAGGGTCTCGGGCGGCCCCGAGGGCGCCGCGTCGCTCGCGCTGATCGTCGACGATCCCGACGCGGTCGAACCGGTCGGGACGGTGTGGGGTGGGACCACTGGGTAGTCCGGAACGTCGACCCAGGGATCTCCTCGAGGAGATCCCGGATGACGGGGATCGGGGAGCCGCGGGGGCCAGCGAGGGCGCTAACGACTACGGCAGTATCGGCTACGGCGGCCCGACCCCGCCCGACCGCGAGCACACCTACCGGTTCCGGCTGTTCGCCCTCGACGCGACCCTGAGTCTCCCAGTGGGGAACGCGGACGCCGACGTCGACGCCCTCGAGGGCGCGGCGGAGGGCCACGTCCTCGCCGAGGACCGCCCGGAGGGGACCTACGCCGCCCCGATCGCCGGTCCGCGGGCGCCGAGACCGCGCTAGCTCCCGCGAGGCCGCCTCACAGTTCCTCCAGGCGCTCGATCTCCTCGTCGCTCCAGTCGTAGTACGGTTCCTCGATCGTCCGGAGCGTGCGGACGCACTCGTTGTACCGCTCGCGGGCGATCGGGGCGTAGGGGTCTCCCGGGTTGTCCCGGAGCCACGCCCGGAGGTCGGCCATGGCCCGCGGGGAGTAGCTGTCGATCGCGTCCTGGCGGCGGAGCAACTCGAGTTTCCGCTCCTCGGAGCGCAGCGTCCGGACCAGCGCCGCGGCGGCGACCCCGGGGAGGACGACGAGCGCGCCGACGACCGAGAGCCAGGTGAGCGCCGAGAGGGGCATCTCAGTCACCCCCCTTCGGCCGCGCCGGTTCGCCGGTCCCGTCGGCGGTCCCGAGGACGTTCATCACCGCGGCGCTCGCGACCACGAGCACCGCCATGACCGCGATTCCGCCGAGCATGATCGCCTGGTCGTCCGTTCCGATGCTGGTGTACGCGCCGTAGCCGATGATGAACGCCATCACGACCGGAACGACGTACCGGACGATCAGGTTCCACCACGACCCGACGTAGACTCCCGCGTTACGGTTGAGGTCGATGGCGCGGGCCCGCTCGGGGGCGAACTTCCAGCCGACCAGCGTGATGATCGCGAGCGTCGCCAGCGGGAGGCCGAAGTTCCCGAACACGAAGTCCATCTGCCCGAGGAACGACGAGGAGTAGGCGCTGGGGAGGCCGAGCAGCCAGATGGCGCCACAGACCGCGAGGACGGCGCCCCGCCGTGAGAGCCGCGTCTCCTCGGCGACGGTCGTCACGCCCACCTCGGTGATCCCCAGCCCGGAGGTGAACGTCGCGAAGAAAAACGAGACGAAAAACGCGATGGCCCACCCCGCTCCGCCGGGCAGTTGCGGGAACACCTGCACGAGCGAGACGAAGGCCAGTTCCGACCCGGCCGACGGTTCGAGGCCGAACGCGAAGACCACGGGGAACGTCGCGAAGATGGCCAGCAGGCCGATGCTCGTGTTCCCGACGGCGGTGAACAGCCCGCCGCCCAGCGGGACGTCGTCGTACCGGCCGAGGTAGCTGCCGTAGGTCAGCGCGATCCCCCACCCCAGCCCCGTCGAGAACAGCGCCTGGCCGAGCGCGGCGACCCACGTCGACCCGCGGGTCAGCGCCTCGAGGTCGGGTGTGAACGCGAACGCCAGCCCCTCGGTCCCGCCGGGGAGCGTGAGCCCCCGCACCGAGATGGCGATCAGCGCGACCACCAGGATCGGTATCATCCACTTGACGACCCGCTCGATGCCCCGCCGGATGCCGAAGACGAGCACGCCCGCGAGCGCGGCCACCGTGACCGTGTGCATCGCCATCACGAGCAGGGGCGACCCGGAGAAGGCCTCCCAGAACGCGACGGCCTCGAACCCCGGCTGGGAGAAGGTCAACAGCAGCGAGTGGACGGCGTAGTAGAGCGTCCAGCCGATCACCGGCGCGTAGTACGACATCAGCGCCACGTTGACCAGCAGGACGACCAGTCCCAGTCCCTGGGCGCTCTTCGACCCGAAGAACTGCTTGAACGTCCCGATCACGCCCGCCCTCGTGTACCGGCCGATCATCGTCTCGGCCATCAGCCCCGGGACTGCGATGAGATACAGCAGGACGACGTACGCGAGCAGGAACGCGCCGCCGCCGTTCTGCCCCGTCGTGAAGGGCATGCGCCAGATGTTACCGGCGCCGACCATCGCGCCGAGCATCGCCATCAGGAACCCGAAGCGGCTCCCCCACTCCTCGCGCGCGGTTCGAGCTTCCGTCTCGGACATGCTGTTGGGTTGCTTCGTCCCCCGGCAAATATGTGTGGGTTCATATGGCGCGGATACGAACGGGACCGTCCGGCGCGACGGCCGCGAACCGCACACCGGCGCCGGGATTCCCGGAGTTGAAGTAGCTCGGCGGCTCCCTACGACACATGGAGCCGACGGGGCCGCCGGCGAAGATGGCCGAGCGGGAGGGGGAACTGACGCCGATGCTGTCCCAGTACTACGACCTCACCGTCGAGTACGACGACGCGCTCGTGTTGTTCCAGGTCGGGGACTTCTACGAGCTGTTCTGCGAGGCCGCCGAGGCCGGCGCGCGGATCTGCGAGATCACGCTGACCAAGCGGGAGGACTCCACGGGGACGTATCCGATGGCCGGGATCCCGATCGACAACGCGGCGCCGTACGTCGAGACGCTGCTGGACGCGGGCTACCGGGTCGCCATCGCCGACCAGGTCGAGGATCCCGAGGAGGCCTCCGGCGTCGTCGAGCGGGCGGTGACCCGGGTGGTCACGCCCGGCACCGTCGTCGAGGAC
This sequence comes from Halobacteriales archaeon QS_5_70_17, assembly GCA_003021975.1. Classification (GTDB taxonomy): domain Archaea; phylum Halobacteriota; class Halobacteria; order Halobacteriales; family Haloarculaceae; genus Halomarina. The sequence goes on from PXRR01000057.1 coordinate 35,301, forward strand.
GAACTGCTGGAGATCGGCAACACCTACGTCGCCGCGCTCGCGCGGGCCGACGGTCCTCCGGGCGAGGACAGCGACCCCGGAAGCGAGGCCGTCGGCGAGCGCTGGGGAGTGGCCTTCGTCGACGTCTCGACCGGCGAGTTCCGCGTCACCAGCGGGTCGCGGGCGGTCGTCGTCGACGAACTCGACCGCTTCGGCCCCGCCGAGGTCGTCACCGCCCCCGACCGCGACCACGGGTTCGACGTCGAGGGGATGCACACGCCCTTCCGGGCCGACGCCTTCGAGCGGTCGAACGCCGAGCGGCGGCTGGCGGCGTACGTCTCCGCCCCGGAGGCCGTCGTCGAGAGCGGGGTCGAACGCCGAGCGGCGGGCGCCCTGCTCGCGTACGCGGAGTACACGCAGGGCGCCGACCGCGGCGACCTGTCGTACATCTCGCGGGTGACGCGGTACGACCCCCGCGAGGGGATGGGGCTCGACGCCACCGCCCTGCGGTCGCTAGAGGTGTTCGAGAACCGCGAGGGCGGCGACGAGCACACGCTGCTGGGCGTGCTCGACGAGACCTCCTGTGCGCTGGGACGCCGGGAGCTGACCCACTGGCTGCGCCGCCCGCTGGTCGACCGCGATCGCATCCGCCGGCGCCACGACGCCGTCGCCGAACTCGCCCGCTCCTCGCTGGTCCGCGAGGAGGCCCGGGAGCTGCTGCGGGACGTCTACGACGTCGAGCGGCTGATCACGCGCGTCGCCCGCGGGCGGGCCAACGCCCGCGACCTCCGCTCGCTGAAGTCGACGCTGGACGTCGTCCCCGAACTGAGAGACGCGCTGGCGGACGTCGAGTGCGCGCCGCTTTCCGACCGCCGCGGGGCGCTGGACGAACTCGACGACGTCAGGGGGCTGATCGGCCGGGCGATCGTCGAGGAGCCGCCCATCGAAGTGACCGAGGGCGGCGTCATCGAGGAGGGGTTCGACGAGGAACTCGACGAGGTGCGCGCGACCGAACGGGAGGGCCGCGAGTGGGTCGCCGACCTCGAGCGGAAAGAGCGGGAGCGGACCGGCGTCGACTCGCTGAAGGTCGGCCACAACGACGTTCACGGCTACTACATCGAGGTGACGAACCCGAACCTCGACCGGGTGCCCGACGACTACACGCGCCGCCAGACGCTGAAGAACTCCGAGCGGTTCTACACCCCGGAGCTGAAAGAGCGGGAAGACGAGATCCTGGGCGCCAGCGAGCGCGCCGACGCCCGAGAGTACCAGCTGTTCACCGAGGTCCGCGAGGAGGTGGCCGCCGAGGCCGACCGCGTCCAGGCCGTCGCGGAGACGCTGGCGGAACTGGACGTGCTCTGTACGCTCGCGGCCGTCGCCGTCGAGCGCGACTACGTCCGCCCCGAGTTCCACGACGGCGGGATCGACGTCGAAGCGGGCCGCCATCCCGTCGTCGAGGCGACCGAACCGACGTTCGTCCCCAACGACGCCGACCTGCGCGAGCAGCGGTTCGCGATCGTCACGGGGCCGAACATGAGCGGGAAGTCGACGTACATGCGGCAGGTGGCGCTGATCCAGGTGCTCGCCCAGACGGGGAGTTTCGTCCCCGCCGACGCCGCCCGCCTGCCGATCGTCGACCGCGTGTTCACCCGCGTGGGCGCCAGCGACGACATCGCCGGGGGGCGCTCGACGTTCATGCGCGAGATGGCCGAACTGACCGAGATCCTCCACCACGCGACCGCGGACTCCCTGGTCTTGCTCGACGAGGTGGGCCGGGGGACGAGCACGACCGACGGTCGCTCGATCGCGTGGGCGGTCTCGGAGTTCATCCGCGACGAGATCGAAGCGACGACGCTGTTCGCGACCCACTACCACGAGCTCACGCGCCTCGCCGAGCGCCGCGAGGGGATCCGCAACCTCCACTTCACGATCGACCGCGAGGGCGAGGAGGTCACCTTCCTGCACTCGGTGGTCGAGGGGGCCAGCGCCGCCTCCTACGGCGTCGAGGTGGCGCGACTGGCCGGCGTCCCCCGGTCGGTGATCTGCCGCGCGCGCGAACTGATCGCCGACGGCCTCCCGGGCGAGCGGGAGAGCGATGGCGACGCGCCCGCCCCGGACGCGCCGGAGCCCGCCAACGGCGAGGCGGACCCGACCCGCAGGAACGGCC
>PXRR01000058.1 GCA_003021975.1 Halobacteriales archaeon QS_5_70_17
ATCTGGTCGGCGTACTCCTCCGGCGAGAGGAGCGCGTCCAGTCCGTCTTCGTCGACGCCCTCGAGTTCGAGCATCCACCCGTCGCCGTAGGGGTCCTCGTTGACTAGTTCGGGGGCGTCGAACAGTTCCTCGTTGACCGCCGCGACGCTCCCCGAGAGCGGACTGTACAGATCCGACACCGCCTTGATGGATTCGATGACGCCGAACTCCGCCTCCTGCTCGACGCTCTCCCCGGCGTCGGGGAGTTCCACGAAGACGATGTCGCCCAGTTCGTCCTGGGCGAAGTCGCTGATTCCGATTCGAGTAGTCCCGTCTTCAAGACGGGCCCACTCGTGCGTTTCCAGGTACCGGAGGTCGTCGGGTATCTCGAAGCTCATAGGAACGGTGTTTCGGTGACGCGCGCGTCTTTCCGCTGGCCGCGGACGACGATCCGGACGCTCGTGCCCGGATCGTCGTACTCCCGGGGGACGTAACCGAGCCCGATCGGCTTCTCCAGGGTCGGGCTCATCGTCCCGCTGGTCACCGCGCCGATGACCAGCCCCTCGTCGTTGACGATGTCGTAGCCGTGACGCGGAACCCCCCGCTCGGTGAGTTCCAGGCCGACGAACCGCTCGTCGGGATCGGTCGCGTCCGCGAGCGCGTCCCGGCCCACGAACTCCGTGTCGAGGTCGACGGCGAACCCGATTCCGGCCTCGAAGGGCGTTCGGGGGTCGTCCTCGGGGTCGAAGTCCTGTCCGGAGAGCAGGAAGCCCTGCTCGATCCGGAGTGTGTCGCGGGCGCCCAGTCCGCAGGGCTGGCAGTCGAACGCCGACCACACCGCCTCGGCGTCGTCCCAGGGGACCAGCAGTTCGAAACCGTCCTCGCCGGTGTAGCCGGTCCGGGCGGCGAGGAGTTCGACGCCGGCGACCGCCGCCGGTGCGATGTCGAAGCGGTCGATCGCCCGGACCGCGTCGCCGTCGTCGGCCGCGGCCGCGAGCAGGTCCGCCGCGTCCGGCCCCTGCAGGGCGAACATCGCGTACCCCTCGGTGGCGTTCTCGACGACGCAGTCCAGCCCCCACTCGTCGCGGCGGCCGGTCCATCGCTCGTGGGCCTCCTGGTCGTGGCCCGCGTTCGGGACGAAGAGGTACTCCCGACTGCCGTCGGACTCCGCCTCCGATCCCGATTCCGGGAGGCGGTAGACGACAGTGTCGTCGAGCATGACGCCTCGTTCGTCGGTGATCGCGGCGTACTGCCCTTCGCCGGGCGCGAGGTCGGTCGCGTCGTTGGTAGTGAGCCGCTGCATCAGTTCGGTCGCGTCCGGCCCGCGGACCTCGATCTCGCCCATGTGCGAGACGTCGAAGAGCCCGGCGCCCTCGCGGACGGCCGCGTGTTCGGTCCGAATGGAGCCGAACTCCACGGGCATGTCCCACCCGCCGAACTCCGTGAACTTCGCGCCCCGGTCCGCGTGGATCTCGCGCAGGGGCGGCTTCCGAAGGGCCATGCCGGTCCCGTCGGCCCGAGGGACGTAATGATTTGGTTCTTCCACGTCTCCTTAGTAAACCGGAGAGCGCTATACGGAACTCCGGGTGTCCCGGTCGCCAACACTTTAGCGAGATATACATATGCCTCGGCGTCTACTTCCGTCGCAATGACGGAGCCATCGGTGTCGAGCTACCCCTTCGACGGCGATCCGTCCTCCGACGAGTTCGCCGACGTCTTCGAGCGTATCTCCGACGCTATCTTCGCGCTCGACGAGGAGTGGCGGTTCACCTACCTCAACGAGCAGGCCGAGGAACTGCTCGACCGGTCCGCCGAGGAACTCGTGGGAGAGGTCGTCTGGGACGCGTTCCCGGCGGCCGCCGGATCGCGCTTCCGGGAGGAGTACGAACGCGCGATGACCACCCAGGAGTCAGTCGCCTTCGAGGAGTACTACCCCCCGCTGGATCGCTGGTTCGAGGTGCGGGCCTACCCCTCCGAGTCGGGACTGTCGGTCTATTTCCGGGACGTCTCCGACCGCGTCGAGCGGGAGCGGGAGATCGAGCGCCGCGAGCGTGCGCTGCGCCGGGCCTACGAGATCGTCGGGAGCACCGAGTTCTCCTTCCCCCAGAAGATCGACGCGCTGTTGGGAGTCGTCCGCGAGGCGGTGGGGACCGACTACGCGGCGCTGTCGCATATCGTCGACGAGGAGTACGTCTTCGAGTACGTCGACGCGCCGGCCGACGCCGACCTCGAGGCGGGCGACACTGCTTCGCTGGAGGCGACGAACTGCGAGCGCGTCGTCGCCACCGAGGAGACGCTCGTGCTCAACGACGTCGCGGCCGACGCTCCCGAACTGGCCGACCGAGCGGGCAACGCCGAGTGGGGCATCTCCTGTTACCTCGGCGCGCCCGTGATCGTCGACGGCGAGACCTACGGCACCTTCTGTTTCTACGACCTGGAGGCCCGCACCGAGGACTTCTCCGACTGGGAGGTGACCTTCGTCGACCTACTGAGCAACTGGGTGAGCAACGAACTCGAACGCCAGCGGTACGTCGACCGGGTCGCAGCGGTCAACGACCTCAACGGGATCATCCGCGAGATCACCGACGCCGCGATCAGCCAGTCCACGCGCGAGGAGATCGAGGCCGTGACCTGCGAGCGCCTCGCGGCGACCGACTCCTACCGGTTCGCCTGGATCGGCGAACCGCACCCGCCGACCCAGGAGGTCCGAGCCACCGCGGAGGCCGGCGTGGAGGACTACCTCGCGGACACCGCGATATCGACCGACCCCGAGGCCGACGAGAGCTTCGGTCCGACCGGCCGCGCGGTCCTGACCGGGGAGATGCAGACGGTCCAGAACGTCCGGACGGACCCCGTGTACGAGCCCTGGCGGGACAACGCCGAGCGATACGACTACCGCTCGGCGGCCGCCGTTCCTATCGCTCACGAGGAGACTCTCTACGGCGTGTTGAACGTCTACGCCGACCGGACCGAGGCGTTCGAGGGCGAGGAGGGGAGCGTCCTCGCACACCTCGGCGAGATCCTCGGGCACGCCATCGCCGCCGTCGAGCGCAAGCAGGCGCTGATGAGCGACGCGCTCGTCGAACTCGAGTTCCGGATCGGCGACGTCTTCGGGGAGTGGGGAGTCGACGGGACTCCCGTCGGACCGATCGTCGTCGACGAGTTCGTCCCCGTCGGCGACGGGGAGTTCCTCGCCTACGGGACGGCCGACGAGTCGACGGTCGGGGTGCTCGAGGACCTCGCCGAGGGCGCGGCGCCCTGGAACGACATCGTCCGCCTCGGCGACCCCGACGAGGGCGGCGAGTTCGCCCTCCGACTCTCCGAGCCGCCGGTGCTGTCGATGGTGGCCTCTCGCGGCGGTCGGATCGAGCAGGTCGTCATCGAGGACGGCGACCTGGTGGGGACGGTCCGACTCCCCCAGAGCGTCGACGCCGGACAGGTACTCGACTACATCGGCGAGACCTACCCCAGTACCGAACTGGTTTCCAAGCAGCGGACGACCCGGCCGACGGACACTGTCCAGCGGGTCGAGTCGACGCTGACGGGGGAACTCACGGAGCGACAGCTGACCTCGTTGCGAGCGGCGTACTTCACGGGCTACTTCGAGTGGCCGCGGGACGCGACCGCGGAAGAGCTCGCGGAGCAGCTAGACGTCTCCTCGCCGACGGTCCACAAACATCTACGGGCCGCACAGAGCAAACTCTTCGGAGCGCTACTCGGTGACGCCTCCGGGTAGCGCGATCTCAGACCGCGGCGACCTCGCGGAACGTGTTACTGCCACACCGGCACCGACCGTCCTCAGTCGGCACGAGCAGCGTCTCGTCGCTCTGTTTTCGAGCCGTGTACACTCCCCCACACTCGGTGCAGATGGCTGGCGTTTGATCCATATTGGATTCCCTCCCCGGTCTCCCGGGATCACGTCCACACGAACTATTGAGATCGGGGTAGGGGTTCGGGCTAGGTATCTAAAACAGGCGGGCGGGCGCCTCGAGGTCCCGTTCGCCCCCGTTCCGACGGCGCCTGCGGCGCTCGGCAGGGCGACGGTTCCGCGCTCCCGGCGGGCGGCGCCGGTTCGCGGGAGCGGCCCGACCGGTCAGGCGAACTCTCCCATGTCCAGTGCTTCGAGCCGATCTCGCGTCGGGACGCCGTCGTCGGTCCAGCCCCGGTAGTCGTAGTAGGCGTCGAGCATGGCCTCGAGTTCCTCGGGAGGGCAGTGCATCCCCTCGGCGGGGCCGTCGGGGATGGGATCGTGCATCACGCGGTGTGAGAGCGTGTCCGTCTCGCGGCTGGCGACGCCGCGCTCGACGTTGATGAGCCGCTCGAGATTGTAGATTCGCTCGCCGATGCGCTCGACGTCCTCCACGGAGAGTTCCCAGCCGGTGGCGGCGGCGATGGCGTCGCGGTAGCGCTCGTTGATCTCGGTGCCCCACCCGCCCTCGCTGACGAACCGACACTGCGTGAGCGAGTCCCCTAGCGCCGTGTAGTGCTGGGAGCGGGCGGCGAACTCCGGGGTCCCATCGGTCGTCTCGTCGTGGTGGCCGGCGTACTGGCGGGTCGGCCGCGTGTCGTGGTGGGACCCCCCACGGGTCGCCGTCGCGTAGCCGATACTCATCCCCTTCAGCCCCCGCGGCGAGTGTGCCGCGAACTCCAGACCCTTCGACCCGTGCAGGTACTGCTCGGCTTCGTCGGCCAGGGATTCGGCCAGCCGGAACGACCCCTCCGCGAGGCGGTCGCCGCCCCCCTCCCGGCGGGCCGTTCGCGCGGCGAGGTCGACCAGCCCCTCCGCGTCGCCGAACTCGAGGGCGGCCCGCTCTTCGGGGTCGTCGACGTCGAGCAGTCCGTTCTCGGCGCACTCCCGGGCGAAGGCGACGGTCACCCCCCAGCTGATGGTGTCCATGCCCAGCCGGTCACAGCGGTCGTTGGCCTCGATGACGGGGTCGAGATCGTAGACCTCCTGCATCGGGCTGGTGGCGAAGAGGCTCTCGAACTCGGGGATCTTGGCCTCGGTCAGTCCGCGGCTCTCGACGGAGACGTGTTTGCCACAGCGGACCGGGCAGTTCGCGCACGTCGTGTCCTCGGTGATGTACTCGGCCTTGAGGCGTTCGCCGCTGACGGCCTCGGCGTCGTCGGGATCGTTGTGTTCGCGCTGGTAGTTGCGCCGGCCGAGTTTCCCCATCTCGTTGATCGGGTTGACGAGGCCGCTGGTGCCGTACTCCTGGAGCATCTGGGTGTCCTGCATGAGCCCGGGCATCTGGTCGGCGGCCAGTTCCCGGAGCCCCCGCTCGTCGGCGAGGTGCGGTTCGAAGTCGCCCTCGCGGACGGCGACGGCCTTGAGGTTCTTCGCCCCGAGGACTGCGCCGCTGCCGCCGCGGCCGGCGACGCCCTCGCGGATCTCGGAGTCGTGAACCAGACAGGCGTACCGGACCTGGTTCTCGCCGGCGGGGCCGGCGGCGATGACGTGGGTGTCGTAGCCGTCCCCCTCGCGCTCGCGGATGGCCTCGCAGGTCGCGTAGGTCTCCATGCCCCGGAGGTCCGCGGCGGGTTCGAGGCGCGCGCCGTCCTGGTCGACGTGGAGGTAGGAGGGCTCGTCGGCTTCGCCGTGGAGGACGATGGCCTCGAAGCCGGTCGTCTTCTGGGCCCGGGGGAACGTGCCGCCGAACGTCGAGTCGAAGAAGCCGTTCGTCATGGGGCTGATGAACCCCACGACGCCGCGACTCGTGCTCTGGAAGGGCGTGGCGTTCATCGGTCCCACCGCGAACACGACCGCGTTCTCGGAGTCGAAGGGGCCGGTCTCCGGCGGGACGTGCTCGTGGATCAGTTTCGCCGCGAGGCCGTTCCCCCCCAGGAATCGCCGGGCGTCCGCGGTCGCGATGGGCTCCCGCCTGGTCTCGCCGCGCTCCAGGTCCACGTGCAACACCTCGCCGCCGTACACCGGCGGCAGGTCGCCGCTGTCGGTCACGCGGCGCCCCCCGCGTCGGTCCGGAGCGCCTCGCGCACTGCTCTGCAGTGGTCGCGTGTGTCGTTCATGGGCCCTCTCGCAGTGCTGTGAGCAAAACGGTTGTGCCGCGCGGGCGACCCGCTCTCGGCGGACCCCGAAAAGTGCTAAACCTCCCCGTACCTGAATCCCCGTGGTATGGAGTATCCGGATCCGGAACACGGAACGCGACTGGTCGTCTCGCCGAGTAAAGTCGTCCTCGGGCGCGGGGCCGCAGAGGAGGTCGGGGACTACGCCTCGACCTACGGGCGTCGAGCGCTGCTCGTCGCCTCCGAAGTGATCTTCGACATCCACGGCGAGTCGATCGTCGAGACCCTCGAGTCGGCGGGGATGGAGGTCGTCACCTACACCGACGTCCGGCCGGACCCGACCGTCGAGAACATCGAGGCGGCCTTCGAGCGGTGGCAAGCCGAGGACTGCGACGTGATCGTCACGCTCGGCGGCGGGTCGTCCATCGACACCGGGAAGGGGGTCGGTATCCTCGCGGCCAACGGCGGGTCGATCCGCGACTACGGCGTCGATCGGGCCGGCTACGAGGGCGTGCCGACCCCGACGCCGCCGATCGTCGCGGTCAACACGACCGCCGGGACCGGCAGTGAGGCCACCCGGTCGGTCGTCGTCACCGACGAGTCCACCGCGACGAAGTTCCTCATCGTCTCTCAGAACGTCGTTCCGACGGTCGCCGTCGAGGACCCCGAGCTGACGCGCTCGCTGCCCCGGAGCCACACCGCGTTCACCGGGATCGACGCCCTCACCCACGCCATCGAGGCGTTCGTCTCGGTGCAGTCCTACAGCGTCTCCGACGACTACGCCCGGTCGGCGATCCGGCGGATCAGCGACTCGTTCACGAAGGCGTGGGCCAACGGCGACAATATCGAGGCGCGCACCGAGATGATGATCGGGCAGCTCCAGGCCGGTCAGGCGTTCACCAACGCCTCGGTCGCGCTCGTCCACGGCATGGCGCGACCCCTGGGCGCGCAACTCCACGTCCCCCACGGGCTGGCCAACGCGCTCATCCTCCCGTACGTGATGGAGTTCTCCGCGATGGCCGCCCCCGAGAAGTACGCCGAGATCGCGCGTCTGATGGACGCCGCCGACGATGACACGCCCGACCGGGAGGCGGCCGACGCTGCCGCCGACGCCGTCCTCGACCTCTGTACGGACGTCGACCTGGCCTCCTACCTCGACGAGTTCGGCGACGTCCCCGAGCGCGGCGACTACCTCGCCGTCGTCGGGGAGATGGCACAGGACGCCATCGACTCCGGATCGCCCGACAACAACCCGCGCAAGCCGACCCGGAAGGAGATCGAGTCCCTCTACGTGCGGATCTACGACGACGCGCTCGCGCCCGACAGCCCCCGGCGCTCGTAGGCGCCGCGAACGATCCGCCGGCCCTCTCCCTTCTGGCCCCGGTCGAGGGACGGTCCGAGGGCCGGGGGGCGTGATCGGCGCCCGCCGCGACTGCGGCCGACGGCGGGGCGGACCCCGACGGGACCGTGACCGCCGCCGAGCACCGCTCGACGGACGGTTCCGCGTTCAGCGGTTCTCGATCCGCCCGGCGGCGGTGAGGAACGCGCCCATCCAGTCGTGGATGTCGTTGCGACCGACCGCCCGGCGCAGCGCGCGGCTCCGCCGGTTGCGCTCGGCGGGATTCATCGTCAGGGCGGTTTCGACGGCCGTCGCCAGCGCCTCGGGATCGAACGGGTAGACCGACAGCGCGCCCGCCGAGGCCAGGCGCTCGCTCGCGCCGGCCTGATCGGAGAGCACGAGCGCGCCGTCGCCGTCGACTTGCGCCGCCGCGTACTCCTGGGCGACGAGGTTCATCCCGTCGCGGAGCGGCGTCACCAGCCCCAGATCGGCGCGGCGGTACAGCGCGCAGAGTTCGTCCCGAGAGTACATCTCGTCGGTGTAGACGATCGGCGTCCAGTCGTCGGTGCCGAAGCGCTCGTTCACGCGGTCGATGGCGTCCCGGACGTCCGCCTGGTGCTCGCGGTAGGCGGGGATGCTCGACCTGCTCTCCGAGCCCTTCTGGACGTAGACGAGGTCGCCGCGGAACTCCGGGCGCTCCAGCAGGTCGTTCTTGAGGTCCTCGACGAGCTTCATCGGCGGCTCGGTCATCTGGAACCCCAGCCCGGCGTTGATGGTGGTCTCGGTGCGCGGGAAGTACCAGAGGTACCCCGCCGCGCGGTCGGTCGGCTTGAACACCAGCGCGTCGTCCCACGGCACCGGCTCCTCGACCTCGACGATCTCCGGCAGTACCGCTCGACGTGGAACCCCAGCAGGTCGTTGCCAAGCAGCCCCTCCAGCAGGTCCCGGCGCTGCGGGCAGGCCCGAAACACGTCCGGACCGGGCCAGGGGATGTGCCAGAACTGCGCGCAGAACGCCGACGGGCGCGCCTCGCGGACCATCTCCGGCGCGAGCGCGAAGTGGTAGGCCCTGGAACCAGATCGTCCCACCGTCGGGGTTCTCGAGGACGGCGTCGGCAAACGCCCGGTTGACCCGCCGGTAGGTCCGCCAGTCGTCGGCGTCGAAGTGCATCCGTCCGATATCGGAGTGACAGAGCGGCCAGAGCGTCCGGTTGGCGTGCCCCCGGTAGTAGCCCTCGGCGTCGCCGTCGGTGGGCCCGAGGTACCACAGCGCGTACGCCGGATCCGACGGCGGGACGTCGACGCGCCCGTCGTCGCCGGTCGCCTCGCGGTCGGCCGCGCCGTCGCCTCAGGCGACCCACGCCCCGCCGACGCGCTGCATCGCGGGGGCCGAGACCGGCGGTGAGACCGTCGCCAGCCGGTCGACCGCGATCTGGCTGTCGTCGCTGTCGCTCCCGCCCTCGTACGTGTCTGTACGGTTGCCGGTTCGAGACGACCGTCAGGTCGCCTCCCGGTACGGTAGCGGAAGTGTTGTCTCGGATGTACCCCGGAATCCGGTTTCTGTCTCTGCATCCGTATCTGTCAGCTGGCGGATGATCGTTACTCGACAGCCTGCACTTGCCGCCACGGAACACAGCGAATCGACCGCGTGGGCAGCGACGACCCGGCGAGTAACGCGAGTGTACCCGTTGCGACGGTGCGGTCCACTCGAAGAGCCAAAAACAGCGGCGTCAGCTCTGGAACGGTTCCTCGTCGCGATGGTTGTCGATGTTCTCTTGTTCGCGGACTTCCTCCTCGTGCATCTCCGACGCCTCCTCGGCCTCCTCTTCCTCCCGCTTTTCCTGCTGTTCGCGCGCGGCTTTCTTGGCCTCCTCTTCGGCCTCCTCCGCCCCCTCGGGCTCTTCGTCGTCGCTTTTCTCCTTCGTGAGTTCGACGTCCCGTCCGTGTTCGTCGTCCTCGGACATGATCGCTTCTTGGCCTCGGGCCGGCAAAGGTCTCGTGGCGGCACCGGCAAGGATCACTCCTCGGCTCTCCGTGCATCGCTCTCCGTCGCGGCGACGTCGATTCCAACGTCCCGGGCCCGCGAACGCCAGAACTCGGTGTATCCCTCCTCGGCGCGCTCGACGGTCGTCTCGCCGGCCCGCACCCGGTCGAGCTTGAGGTCGATCTCCTCGACGAGCCGCTCGCCGACGTCGCCGGCGACGATCCCGGACTGTATCGCGTCCATGATGGCGCTCCGCTCCTGTCTGAGGATCTGTCGTTCGCCGACGAGCAGGCGCTCGCGGCGGAGCCCGGGATTCTTCGCCAGCAGCGCAGCGATCGTCTCCTGGAGATCGTCGCGTTCGCGCTCGTACTCGGCGGTGAAGTCTTCGAACACCTCGGCCGGGAGGTCCCCTTGCACCTTGAGTTCCTCGGCGGCGTCGAGCGCCTCGAGGACGGCGCGCCGGCGGCCGACGAGCAGTTCGTACAGCTCCTCGGCGTCGCTGCGCGTGACGATCCCCAGCCGGTCGATCAGGTTCGATATCGTCATTCCCTGGACGACCAGCGAGAAGGTGGCCACGCCGAACACCATCGCTCGCAGTTCCTCCCGGAACGGGAACGCCGCTCCCGACTCCACGGTGGCCGGCAGGCCGAGGACGAGCGCGATGGGGATCGAGGCGTGGAGTCCGCCCCACCACATCACGTGCTGGTAGCTCCGCGGGACGTGCTGGTCAGTGATGCGGTTGAGAAGTGCGGTGAGGGGGTAGACCGCGAGCGCGCGCGCACACAGGACGAACAGGATCGCGATCCCCATCAGGGAGGCGTGGGCCGCGAGCTGGTCGATCGGCGTGACGACGCCGATCATCAGGAAGATGAACGTGTTGACGAGAAACGACCCGGTCTCGAGCGTGTTGAAGATCGAGATCTTCGTCTGCGGGCTCATCGCGTACTCCGTGCCCCGGTTGCCGATGAACAGCCCCGCGACCACCGTCGCGATCACCCCAGAGACGTGGAGGTAGTGCTCCGCGGCGAGGAAGCTACCGTACGCGAGGATCAGCGCGAGGACGATCTCGGTCATGTGCTCGTCGAGGTTCGCCATCACGCTGTAGACGGCGTAGCCGGCGACCGCTCCGACGAGCAGGCCCCCGAGGCTCACGACGGCGACCTCGACGGCCAGCGCGCCGATCCCCTCGACGGTGAACAGCTCCGCCGGGGAGCGGCCGCTGACGACGAACCCGAGGAACGACGAGAAGATGACGACGCCGACGCCGTCGTTGACGAGGCTCTCGCCCTCGACGAGCACCGCCAGGCGGTCGGGCGCTCCCAGCTCTTCGAACAGCGCGAGGACGCTCACTGGATCGGTCGGGAGCGCCATCGCGGCGAACAGCAGCGCGACCATCAGTGGGAACGTCCCGGCGGTGACGGCGTCGAACGCCCACGCGCCGGCCAGTCCGAGGGCGGTAATCGACAGCAGCAGGCCGACGACCGCCATCACGAGGATCGGCAGGGCGTTGCGCCGGAGCCGTTCGAGGTCCGTCGTCGCCGCCCCCTCGAACAGCAGCGGCGGGAGCAACACGAGTAGTATCAGGTCGTGTGAGAGTTCGATCTCGATCTCGAAGGCACCGGTCGTAAACCGGACGATCGAGACGGCGATACCGGCGAGCAGGAGTGCGATCGTGTACGGGAACTTGCCGACCTTGGCGACGAAGATGCCGACGCCGGCCGCGATCAGCGCGATCGGCAGCAGGTCGAGCAGGACCTCCTCGATCGTCGGTCCCTGTTCGGCGGCTTGCGTTGCGAGCGCGACGAGCACCGGCTCGATACCGCTGAGCATAGCGATCCCACAGATCCGAGCCGAATAAGCGTAGGTGAACCGAACGACTCGCCGGCCACGGCGAGCGCTCTCCGAGCGGCGAGGGGCCGCCGGGGTCGCCGCTACCGCCGCTTTCGCCTCGGCCATCCGCGACGGTCGCCGCTTGAGGAACGCGGCGAACCAGCACGGCTTTGACCGCTCACCGGCAGGAGCCCGTATGCGCGGACTGCTGGGCCGACTGAGCGGTCGCAGGGAGCGGCGAGTCGGACTGTTCGTCGACGGACCGAACGTGCTCCGATCGGAGTTCGACGTCGACCTCGACGACGTGCGGGCCGCCGCGGCCGACCGGGGACGGATCGTCGTCTCGCGGCTCTACGTCGACGAGCACGCCACGCCGGGGCTGATCCAGGCGGCGGAGGCCCACGGCTTCGAGGTGATCACCACGAGCGGGGACGTGGACGTGAAACTGGGCGTCGACGCGACGGCCGCCGCCGTGAAAGGCGACGTCGACCTGCTGGCGGTCGCCTCCCGGGACATGGACTTCAAGCCGGTGCTGGAGACGGCCGCCCGCCGCGGCGTCGACACCTTCGCCATCGCGCCGGGGACCTACGGCCGGTCGGACGCGCTGCGGTCGGTCGCCCACGACGCGGTCACGCTCGGGGAGTGAGGCCGGCCCCGTCGGCCCCTCCGCTTTTCTCCGCCGCCGACTACGGGAACGCATGACCCGGGACTACCGGCTCGGACTCCGGACGCTCCGCGAGGAGGTCTCGACGCCCCTCGCCGTCGAGGGGACCCTGCCCGACTGGCTCTCGGGGACGTTCCTCCGGAACGGTCCCGGCCGGTTCGAGGTCGGCGGCCGCCGCGTCGACCACTGGTTCGACGGCCTGGCGATGCTGCGCCGGTTCGCCGTCGACGGGAGCGACGGCGCGGGGGCCGTCGCGTACGCCAATCGCTTCCTCCGCAGCGAGGAGTTTCGATCCGTCAGCGAGCGGGACCGACTCGCGCGCGCGCAGTTCGGTACGGTGCCCCGGTCGCCGCTGGCCCGCCTGCGGGGGCTGTTCGCGCTCACCGACAACGCCTCGATCGGCGTCGACTGGGTCGGGGGGCGATACGTCGCCGTCACCGAGACGCCCCGGATGGTCGCGTTCGATCCCGAGAGCCTGGAGAGCGGGCCGACCGTCCGCTTCGACGACGGGATCGAGGCGACCGGGACGCTCGGCCACCCCCACTGGGACCCCCGCCGCGACGAACTGGTGAACCTCGGCGTCCGGTACGGTCCCGGGACCTCGGAGTACCTCCTGCTCCGGCGCGACCGGGGCGCGGCCCGCCGCGAACTGGTCGGGGCCGTCCCCGCCGACCGGCGGTCGTACGTCCACAGTTTCGCGCTCGCGGCCGACTACGCTGTGCTCGTCGAGTCGCCCCTGACGGTGGCGCCCGGCGCGCTGCTGACGGGCGGATCGTTCGCCGAGGCGCTGACCTGGCGTCCCGACCGGGGGACGCGGCTGACCGTCCTCGAGCGCCGGACCGGGGCGGTCGTCGACCGGCCCGTCGTCGACCCCTTCTTCGCCTTCCACCACGCCAACGCCTACCAGGACGACGACGCGCTCGTCGTCGATCTGATCGCGTACGACGGGGACGCGGTCGCCCCGCTCTCGCTCGCGAACCTCCGGTCGGACGCGCCGGACCTGCCGACGGGGGAACTCCGGCGCTACCGGATCGACCTCGCGGCGACCGGCGCGACCGTCGACCGCGAGGTGCTCCACCCCGGGCCGGTCGAGTTCCCGACGATCGATTACCGGGGCCGCAACGGCCGCCCCCACCGGTACGTCTACGCCGCGGGCAACCGCGAGCGTCCGCCCGGAGGACTCCCCGACCGCGTCTGCAAGGTCGACACGTCGGCCGGCGCGGAGGTCGCCGCCTGGTGCGCGGCCGACTGCTACCCCGGCGAGGCGGTGTTCGTCCCCGCGCCCGACCAGGGCGCCGAGGACGACGGCGTCCTGCTGTCGGTCGTCCTCGACGCGGACGCCGAGCGGTCGTTCCTGCTGGTGCTCGACGCCGCCGACCTGACCGAGCGCGCCCGGGCGCCGCTCCCCCATGCGCTGCCCTTCGGCTTCCACGGCCACTTCGTCCGCGACCTCGCGGACCCGGTCCGGTCGATGGCCTGAGCTACTCGACGGCCGTCACGTCCCCGGAGTCGCACTCCGGACAGGCTAGTCGCCCCTTCTCCGGGGTCGCCACCTCGCTGCGGGGGAACCGCGCGCCGCAGTTCCGGCACTCGACGGTCGTCCCCTCGTCAGGGTCGGGCGTCAGGTCCTCCCGTGGCAGGTCGCTGTCGTCGCCGTCTCGTGACATACGGTACCGACGGCCGCCGGAGGCATAACACCTCGCGCTGCGTTCGGATCTGCCGTCCGCGGCCGTCAAGCGTCGCTTTCATTTCGCCCTCTCCCGTATCCGGGGGAGTGTCCGGGACCGAGCGCAAGGGCGTCGACATGACGACGGGGGCCATCGCTCCCAAGGTGGTCCGCCTAGCCTGGCCGCTCGTCCTCGGGAACCTGCTCCAGACGTTTTACAATCTGGCGGATATGTTCTGGGTCGGCCGGGTGAGCCCCGAGGCGGTCGCGGCCGTCTCGCTGATGTTCCCGCTCTCGTGGATGTTCGTCTCGACGGCGATGGGGATCACGGCGGCGACGACGGCACTGGTCTCCCAGAACGTCGGCGCCGACGACCGGCGCCGCGCCGACCTGGTCGTCGCCCAGACGGTCGTGTTGACCGTGGCAGTCGCCGCGGCGCTGGCCGCCCTCGGGTGGGCGTTCCGGAGAGAACTGCTCGCACTCATCGGCGCCGAGGGGCAGGTGTTCGTCGAGTCGCTGGCGTACATCGAGGTGATCTTCCTGGCGCTGCCGCTGACCTTCCTCTTTTTCGCGTTCCGGGCGGCGCTGCAGGGCGCCGGGGACACGAAGACCGCGATGTGGCTGATGGTGCTGTCGGCGGGGCTGAACGTGGTGCTCGATCCCTTCCTCATCCTCGGATGGGGGCCGGTGCCGGCGATGGGCACCCGCGGGGCGGCGTGGGCGACGTTCGTCGCCCGGGCGTTCGCGACCGGCGCCGGCGTCTACTTCCTGCTTCGGGGCGACTACGGCGTGCGCCTCCACGTCGGCGACCTCCGGCCCGATCCGGGCGTCCTGCGGAAACTCGTCGACATCGGCTACCCGGCGACGCTGGACGGGTGGGCGCGGAGCTTCGCCGCCGTCGTCATGGCCGCCTTCGTCGCGCCGTTCGGGACGGCCGCGATCGCGGCCTACGGCATCGGCGTCCGCCTGATGTCCGTCTCGTGGTCGGTCGCGGGCGCGGTCAGCCAGGCCGCCGCCACGGGCGTCGGCCAGAACCTCGGGGCCGAGACCCCCGACCGGGCCGCGAGCGTCACCTGGACCGCGGCGGGAGGGACGATGGGAATCCTCTTCGCCGCCGCCGCCCTCTGCGTGCTCTTCCCCGAGTTCGCGATGGGGATCTTCGTCGACGACCCCGAGGTGATCGCCGAGGGGGTCGTCTTCCTCTACGTCATCGCCCCGTTCTGGGCGTTCTTCGGCGGGACGATGGTGATCCAGGGGGCGTTCCGCGGCGCCGGCCAGACCACAGTCGCCATGGCGCTGTCGCTGCTCTCCCGGTGGGTGTTCCGCGTCCCGATCGCGGTCGTCCTCGCGTTCTCGACGCTCTCGCTCCCGGGAACCGACTACGCGCTCAAGGGGATCGGCCTCGGCGTCGCGGGGATCTGGGCCGCGTTCTCCGTCGGCGCGTTCCTCTCCTTTCTCGTCGCCGCGTTCTGGTTCCGCCTGGGCCGCTGGACCGAGGGCGTCGTCGAGAGCGACCGGCCGTCCGTCGGGGGGCCGCCCCCCGAGGCAGACGCCGATCCGGAGCGGGAGGCGGACCCGGACGTCGACGCCGACGACTGATCGACCGATCGCCGAGCCTACACCCCGGCGCGGTCGTCGCCCGCGCAGACTCGCGGCCGTGACGCCTCACTTTTGTCGCCCGGGGGAATCACTACCGGCCATGGAGCCGATACTCGACGACCACCTCCACCTCGACCCCGTGAACGGTCGCGGCGTCGAGGCCGCCGAGACGTTCGCCGACGCGGGCGGGACCCACCTGCTCGTCGTCAACAAGCCGTCGTGGTACTACGACGTGGCGGTCGCCGACCGGGACGACTTCCGGGTCGCCTACGACCACACGCTGGACGTCGTCGCCGGGTCCACGGAGGTCCTGCCGGGGCGCGCGTGGCCGGTGCTCGGCGTCCACCCGGCGCTGATCTCGCAACTGCTCGATCGGGGGTACGACCCCGGGGAGGCCGCCGACCTGATGAAGGCCGGCCTGGAGGTGGCCGCGGAGTACGTCGCGAGCGGCGACGCGCTGGCGCTCAAGTCCGGCCGCCCGCACTACGACGTCGACGACGACGTCTGGGCGGCCTCGAACGAGGTGATGCGGCGGGCCTTCGAACTCGGCGCGCGCGAGGACTGCGCCGTCCAGTTGCACACGGAGGGCGGCGAGGACTTCACCGAGGTGGCCGACTGGGCCGCCGAGGCCGGCATGGACCGCGAGCGGGTGGTGAAACACTACGCCGCCGGCCGCTGCGAGGGGCCGACGCCCTCGGTGCTCGCCGACAGGGACGAACTCCGGCGGGCCGCCGAGAAGGGCGCGCCGTTCATGATCGAGACGGACTTCATCGACGACCCCGATCGCCCCGGCGCGGTTCTCGGACCGAAGACGGTCCCGCGCCGAACCCGGTGGCTCCGCGAGGAGGGCTACGACGCGGCGCTCGAGCGCGCACACGTCGAAACCCCCCGCGCCGTCTACGGGATCGACACACAGTCGCTACTCAGGTAACGAAAAGGCATATGGCCAGTCGCTCGTAGTTCGGTATATGAGTGCCCCGGAGGGTGAATACTACACCGAAGAGCGCTGGCACAACTGGCTCGACCGCCTCGACGAGGAGGAGGTCGACCTCGAGGACGAGGACTCGGCGCGCCTGCGCCTGAACCTGCAGGACGACGCCGTCATCGCGGTCGCCAAGATCGTCTCCGGATACGAGGACGGCGACCTCGGGGAGGAGGCGGCCCTCGATGAACTCGCCGACGTCCGCGAGATCGTCCTCTCGGACATCGAGGGGCGGTTCGACGACGAGGACACCGTGATGCTCGTCGACGCCGTCCAGACGTCGCTGGTCTGCGTGTTCTACGCTGCCGAGGAGTACATCGCGGGCGGCCCCGCCGAGGAGGGGGCGATCGAGGCCTACGTCGACGCCGCCGTCGACGCCGAGGCCGAGGAGGACCTCGACGCCGCCCTCGGGTACTGCGCGCAGGCCGGCACGCTCATCATCGACGGCGAGGAGATGGACATGTCGATCGCCGAGGGGATCGACTACGGCCTCGTCGCCGAGTGGGTCAACGGACTGGACAGCCTCTACGAGGCCATGCGCGACCCCGAGGTCGTCGAGGAGGACGACGAGGAGGGCGACGCCGCGTAAGCCGGGGTCTACGCACGTAGATACAAGACCTTTTGTAGTTCTGTACGTTCTTTGTTCCGATGAGGTTTCGGACCGACCGTCGCGGGCAGTCCCTGCAGATCGGGGCGATCCTCCTGTTCGGGATGCTCGTCGTCTCGATGTCTGCCTACCAGGCGACGGTCGTCCCGGACCAGAACGCGGCGGTCGAGTACCGCCACAGCACGCAGGTCCAGGGGGAGATGCTCGGCGTGCGCAACGGGGTCCTCCGGGCCGCGGCCGACGGGGAGACTCACCCGGCGTCGGTCGCGCTCGGGACCGACTACCCGCGCCGGACGGTGTTCGTCAACCCGCCGCCAGCGAGCGGGACGCTGCGGACGGTCGAGCGCGGCGGCGGCGAGATCGTCGTCGCGAACGCCACCGCCATTGACGGCGAGACCGCCGACTTCTGGACGGCCGGGACCGACCGCCGCTACGGGTCGCGGGCGCTGGTCTACGAGCCGAGCTACAGCCGCCGCGACTCGGCGCCGGTTTCGGTCTACGAGAACACCGCGCTCGTCCACCGGCGCGACGGCGCGGTCGTCAACGCGACGGGCCAGCGGATCGTCGACGGACGGCGGATCGACCTCGTGGCCCTTCAGGGGTCGCTCTCGGAGAGCGGGTCCCGGACGGCGGCGGTCGATCCGGTGGGTGCGACCGGCGACGCGCGGACCGTCACGGTCGAGAGCACGGCCGCCGACCCGCTGACCGTCCGGATCCCGACGGGGCTGCCAGAGTCGGAGTGGCGGGACCTGCTCGCGGGTGAACTCGCCGCCGACGGGCGCGTCGAGTCGCTCTCGTGTTCCGGCGCCGACCCCTGCGGGACGTTGACGCTGACCTTCGACCCCGGCACCTACGACCTGCGGGTCGCCCGGGTCGACGTCGGCGGCGTTCCGGCGCCGGCGCCGGCGTACGCGACCGACGCTGCCGGGGACGGCGCGACCGTCCCCGAGGGCAGCAGCCAGCGCCTCGCAGTCGAGGTGCGGGACGCGTACAACGACCCCGGGAGCGGCGTCACGGTGAACGCCACGATCACGGACAACGCGACCGCCAAGGGCGACGACAGCCTGGACCGCACGGAGGCGACGACCGACGAGTCCGGTCGGGCGTCGTTCGTCTACGAAGCGCCCGACAAAGTGGGCAAGACTCGCCAGGCGGAGGTGACAGTCGAGTTCGGGGGCGGCGGCGAGCCGGCCCGGGTGGTCGTCTTCGAGGTGACCGTCACCGGGAGCGGAAGCGGGTCGGGGTCGGACAGCCCGCTTCCTGAAGGCAAGGTCGCCTACGACGACGAGAACGGCGACGGCACGTACGACGACAACGAGACGACCTACTCGACGGGCGAACTGAAGACCTTCGACGACGCGACGGTCGATCTCGTCGTCGCCAAGCCGGTCCAGGCGTCGAAGTTCGACGTGAAAACGAGTTCGATAACCGTCGAACGGCTGATGGAGGTGACCGGCGACAACAGCCTGAACCTGACTGCCTCCGACGGTCCGGTGACCGTCGCCGACGGCGAGACGCTCCTGGCGCCCAGCGTGACCGTCTACGGCGACCGACTGACACTCGACGGCGCGACCGTCGAGGCCACGGCCACGAGCGTCGAACTGAAGGCCCAGAAGAAGGACGGGCCCATCTCCGCCCGGGGGGCGACCGTCGACGCCCCGGGGACGGCGACCCTCGCGGCCAGCGGTGACATCGACGTCTCGCGGGCGACCGTCGAGAGCGGGTCGGACGCGACGGCGTCGCTGAACTCCGGGTCGCGGACGCTCACCGTCACCGACGCCCGACTGCGCGACAGCGACGACACGCTCGTCTACTCCCCGAACGGCGTCGACGTCGTCGGGGAGCCCGCGGAGGGGAGCGTCAGCAGCGGCTGACGGAGATCGACAATCGTCGAATCGTACGTCGTCAAACACTTATATCAGCCCGCCGACGGTCGAACCATGACAGCCGTCGGAATCGACGCCATCGAGATCCACACCGGGAAGCTCAGAGTCGACCTCGCGGAGACGTTCGCGCCGGCGAAAGGCGAGTCCCCCGAGAAGTACACGAAGGGGCTGGGACTCAACGCCAGTTCCTTCCCCGACACCTACGAGGACATCGTCACTATGGGCGCCAACGCCGCCCGGCGCCTGATGGAGCGCCACGGCCTGTCGCCGAGTGACATCGGTCGGATCGACGTCGCCACCGAGAGCGCGTTCGACAACTCCAAGCCGGTCTCGACGTACATCGCGGGCTGTCTGGAGCAGGTGTTCGACGGCGACTTCCACCACGCCAACAAGGGCGAGCGGAAGTTCGCCTGCATCTCGGGGACCCAGAGCCTCGACGACGCGTACAACTGGATCAAGGCCGGGCGCAACCGCGGTCGGTCGGCGCTCGTGGTCGCCACCGACACCGCCCTCTACGCCCGCGGGGACGCCGGCGAGGCGACCCAGGGGGCCGGCGCCGTCGCGATGCTCATCGACGAGGATCCGGACCTCGTGGAACTCTCGACCGAACAGGGCTACGGCAGCGCCGACGAGACGGACTTCCTCAAGCCCAACCAGCAGTTCCCCAGCGTCGACGGCAAGCGGTCGGTGCAGGTCTACCTCGCCCGCATGCGCGAGGCCGTCGAGGACTACGAGAGCGTCGCGGGCGACATCCACCCCGAGGACTTCGCCCTGCTGCCCTTCCACACGCCGTTCCCGGGGATGGTCCGGAAGGCCGCGGCGCTGGCCTACCGCCACATGATCCGGGACACGGCTATCGAGGAGGAACTGGCCGACGAGATCGGCCGTCAGCCCCGCTTCGAGGCGTTCGACAGCGACGAGGCCCACCGCGAGGCGATGAGCGAGTACACCGACCGGCTGGTCGACACCGACCGCTACCGGGAGTGGTACGCCGAGGTCGTCGACCCGACGCTGACGGTCTCCCGGGAGGTCGGCAACTGGTACACCGGCAGCGTCCACGTCGCGCGGATCAGCGGGCTGAAACACGCCCTCGAGAACGACATCGACCTCGCCGGCCGACGGCTGGGAGTCGCCTCCTACGGGAGCGGCGCGCAGGCCGAGGTCCACGCCGAGACGATCCAGGACGGCTGGGCCGAGGAGATCGCCGCCCTCCAGGTGGACGAGCAGTTGGCGGCCCGCCGGGACATCTCCTTCGAGGAGTACGAGCGCATCCACGACGTCCACAACCACGACGTCGACCGGCAGGCCGAGGACGTCGAGGAGTTCACCACCCCCAGCGGGGAGTTCGTCTTCGACGGCTGGGGGCGGATGGGCGAGCGGAAGTACCGCTTTGTGGAGTGACGCCGCTCCGGCCGCTGGCGCGGGCGCCGCTCCCGCTCCGCCGGCGGCCGGGACCCCGTAACCGGGAGTATGATAAGCGTGCTCCTCTAGTTCCGACCCATTGGATGTACTGCCGACGGACGCCACTTTTCACGACCTATGAGCAGTAACGAGACGGGCAGTCCCTTCGCGCCCCACACCGACGCCGAGACGGCGGCGATGCTCGACGCCGTCGGCGTCGCCGGCGAGGAGGAGCTGTTCGACATCCCGGAGACCGTACGGTTCGACGACGAGTTCGGCATCGAGGCCCGGAGCGAGCGGGCGGTGCGGGCGCACCTCGGTTCGCTGCTGGGCCGCAACGACGACCTGACGGAGTTCCTCGGCCGGGGTCACTACGACCACTACGTCCCCTCCGTCGTGGACCACCTCGCGGACCGGTCGGAGTTCCTGACGAGTTACACGCAGTACCAGCCCGAGGTCGCCCAGGGGTTCCTGCAGGCGCTGTTCGAGTACCAGTCGATGCTCGTCGAGCTGACGGGGCTGGACGTGGCCAACTGCTCGATGTACGACGCCGCGACCGCGCTCGGCGAGGCGGCGACGCTGGCCGCCCGCGTCCGGGCGGCCTCCGGCGACGTCGTGCTCGTCCCCGACCTCCTCCACGAGAACCGCCGGTCGACACTGGAGAACTACGTCGCCGGCGCCGACCTGACCGTCGAGTCGTACCCGACCGACGACGCCAACGCCGACGTCGAGGCCGTCGCCGACCGGATGGACGACGACGCGGTGATGCTGTACGCCGAGTCGCCGACCGTCCGGGGGACCATCGAGGAGCGCCTGTCGGCGCTCGGCGACCTCGCGGCCGACCACGACGACGGCCGGATCCAGTACGACGGCCACCGGACCCACGTGGCGGCGTTCCTCCGGCAGGTGCCCGGCCGCCTCGTCGGCGCCGCCGAGGACGGCGACGGCCGGCGGGCGTACACGCTCACGCTCCAGACCCGCGAGCAGCACATCCGCAAGGAGCGGGCCACCTCGAACATCTGCACCAACCAGGCGTGGGTCGCCCTGCGGACGGCGATGCACGTCGCCCAGCTCGGCCCCGACGGGCTCGTCGACCTCGCCGAGGAGTGCGTCGTCGGCGCGCGTGAACTGGCCACCCGCGTCGACGACGTCACCGGGATCCGGGCGCCCGTCCACGACCGCCACCACTTCCGGGAGTTCGTCGCCCGCACCGACCAGCCGGCCCCGGCGGTCGCCGCCGACCTCGAGGGCGAGGGGTTCGCGCTCCACGCGATCGACGACCACCTGCTGCAGATCTGCACGACCGAGGCGAACGCCGCCCACTGGGACGCGCTCGTCGAGGCGCTGGGGGTGGTCGCGTGAGCGACCGTCCCGAGCAGGGCGCGGAACGCGACGGGGACCGCGCGAGCGATAGCGAACGCGATCAGGGGGCGGAGAGCGACGGGGACCGCGAGCGGGCGGCGACTGACGCAGGCGTCCCCGCCGACGCCGGTTCCGACCACCGGCTGTTCTACGACCAAGCCCGCTGGACGGACAGCGAGGACCGCTACGAGCCGCTGCTCTCGGAGAAACACGGCAGCGAAACCGCGGTCGACTCCTCGCTGCCCGACGCCCTGACGCGCGACTCCGTCGAGCTGCCCGACCCCACGGAGCCGGAGCTGGCGCGTCACTACACGCGGCTCTCCCAGATGAACTACGGCGTCGAGTCGGGGCCGTTCCCGCTGGGATCGTGCACGATGAAGTACAACCCCAAGTACACCGAGGACGTCGCCGCCCGCCCCGAGGCGGCGGTCCACCCCGACCGCTCCGAGGAGAGCCTCCAGGGGACGCTGGCCGTGCTCTACGGCCTGCAGGACTACCTGGCGCGGATCGGCGGCATGGACGCGGTGACCCTCCAGCCGCCGGCCGGCGCCGCCGGGGAGTTCACCGGCATCCTCGTCGCGGCGGCCTACCACGAGGCCAACGGCGAGGACCGGAGCGAGGTGATCGTCCCCGAGAGCGCCCACGGGACGAACTTCGCGTCGGCGGCGATGGCCGGCTACGACGTGGTCGAACTCCCCCCCGCGGAGGACGGCCGCGTCGACATGGAGGCCCTCGAGGCCGCCGTCTCGGAGGACACCGCGGCGCTGATGCTGACGAACCCAAACACGCTCGGGCTGTTCGAGCGCGACATCGAGGCCATCGCCGAGGTCGTCCACGACGCCGGTGGCCTGCTCTACTACGACGGCGCGAACCTCAACGCCCTGCTCGGGCGAGCCCGTCCCGGCGACATGGGCTTCGACATCATGCACTACAACGTCCACAAGACGTTCGCGACGCCCCACGGCGGCGGCGGCCCCGGGGCCGGCCCTGTCGGCGTCGTCGAGGACCTCGCGGAGTTCCTGCCCGAGCCCCGCGTCCGCCCGGTCGACGCGAGCGAGGACGCCCACCCCGAGGCGGGCGGCGGGGTCCGCTACGAACTCTACAGCCCGGAGCGGTCGATCGGGAAGGTCCACGGGTTCGGCGGCAACTGGCTCGTGCTGGTGAAGGCCTACGCGTACATCGCGCGGCTGGGCGACGCCGGGCTGGCCGACGCGAGCGCCAAGGCCGTGCTGAACGCCAACTACCTCGCCTCGCAGATCGACTACGACATCCCGTTCGGCCCGTTCCACCACGAGTTCGTCGCCAGCGCCGACCTGGACGCCGCCGACGCGGCAAAGCGGATGCTCGACTACGGCGTCCACCCGCCGACGACGAAGTGGCCCGAGTCGGTCCCCGAGGCGCTGATGACCGAGCCGACGGAGGTCGAGAACCGCCGGTCGCTGGATCAGCTCGCGGCGGCGTTCGACGCCGTCGCCGTAGAGGACGAGGAGACCGTCGCGCGCGCGCCAGAGCGGACCGCCGCCGCCCGCATCGACCAGGTCGGGGCCGCCCGGAACCCGCGGCTCTCCTGGCAGGCTCTCGAGGAGGACGAGCGCGGCGACTGATCCCCGCTACTCCCGCCTGACGCCGTGAGCACCCTCGCGCTCGCGGGCGCCCTCGGTCACTCGGATGAACTCGCCGTTCTCGCGGGCCTCGGAGAGTGTGTGCGCGCCGCAGTATGACAGCCCCGAGCGGACTCCGGCGAGGAACTCCGCCACGGCGTCGGCGAGCGGTCCCCGGTAGGGGGTCAGCGCCTCGATCCCTTCGGCGACGTCCGGGTCCCCGCGCTTGTCCGAGCGGGCCTCGTTGGCCTCGTCGCTGGCCATCCCGCGGGAGCGCTTGTACCGCTCGCCGTCGACCTCGACGACGTCCCCGGGGGCCTCCTCGGTACCGGCGAAGAACCCGCCCAGCATGACGGCGTCGGCGCCGGCGACCAGCGCCCTGACGGCGTCCCCGGAGCCCCGGATGCCGCCGTCGGCGATGATCCGGACGCCCTGTTCGCGGGCCGCCCCGGCGCAGTCGTCGACGGCGGTGAGCTGGGGGACGCCAGCGCCGGAGACTTCGCGGGTGGTGCAGTGCGATCCCGGACCGACGCCGACTTTCACGCAGTCGGCGCCGGCGGCCGCGAGGTCAGCGACTCCGGCGGCGGTGGCGACGTTGCCGGCGATCAGCGGCGCGTCGAACGCGTCGTCGAGGGCGGCGGTCGCGTCGAGGGACCGCTCCATGTGGCCGTGCGCGACGTCGAGGACGACGCAGTCGGCGCCGGCATCGAGGCAGGCGGCGGCGCGGTCGCGGTAGTCCTCGTCGACGCCGACCGCGGCGCCGACCCGCTCGCCGGCGTCGGCCACCCGCCGGACCTGCTCGGCCTGCTCGTCGGGGGTCAGAAACCGGTGGATCGTCCCGAGGCCGCCCGCGGCCGAGAGCGCGCGAGCGGTCGCCGCCTCGGTGACCGTGTCCATCGGCGCGCTCAGGACCGGCGCGTCGAGCGCGAGGCCGCCGGCCAGCCGGGTCGAGAGGTCGACGTCGCTCCGGCTGTCGACCGGCGACCGCTGCGGCACTACCAGCACGTCGTCGTACGAGAGTCCTCTTCTGACGTCCATCGTGAACCCTCACACTGTAGCGGGTCGATCGGGTTTAACGCCTCCGGTCGCGGCGGTCGAGCGCTCCGCGGTCCCGGTCCCGGTCCCGCGGCCCCCGACCGAGGACGACGGCGTCGGCCGTCCCGGAGTCGCTCGCCCGCGGGTCCAGAACGAGTCCGGCCCGTGGTCGTCCTGCCAGGCGAACGCGAACAGCCGCCGGGTCGGCAGGCGCTCCAGGCGCCGACCGTCCTCCGCGCGGCCGGTCGCGGCGTCCCAGACGGTGCCGTCGGCTGCGAAGCCGCCGGGATCGCCGGTCGATCGGAACTCGTAGCCCGGGTCGCGGAAGGCGCGGATCCCGACGTCCCCGTCGGCGAGCACGAGCGCCGACGTCTCACCGACGGTCGCCCGGACCGCGCCGCCGGCGTCCAGGACTCGCCGGCGGGGGAAGCCGAGCACTGCCCCGTCGCGTTCGACGCCGAGGACGACCGCCTTCGAGGCGAGGTCGTCGCGGTTCCACTCCCGGGACCCTCGCCGCGGTGCGCAGCCAGTCCGAAGCCCGCGCGCTCGAAGTACCGCTCGTGAGGGTTCGGCGTCGTAATCGACTGGCGCGGGATCGTCGCCGTCGCCCGCGGCCTCGCTCTCGCCCCCGGGCGGACGGAGGACGACTCTCTCGCTCCCCGCGCCGATCCAAGCGCGGGACACGGCTATATCGTCCGCCGACCTCCAGTGAGTCGTGGCATCGAATCCCAGATACCGGGTGGGGCTGTACGTCCGGTCGCTCCCGGCGGACGACGATTACGGGCGCCAGGAACGGGTCCTCGAACGGCCCGACAGGCCGGTCGCGGACGGCCGGCTGGCGTCCCGGGAGGTACACGTCTGGGGACCGGGAGTCTGCCGGCAGTCCCGGGTGGCGGAGACGCCCGCCGGGGCGCTCGTCGGTGACCGCCTCGACCGGATCGCGGCGTGGGCGCCGGCGACCGGCCGCTCCGTGGAGCAGTTCGTCCCGACGACGGAACTCCGGTCGGCGTTCACCGGCGACGTCCGGACGGCGACGCGGTTCCCGGCGCTCGCGCTCGCGGAGTTCGACGGCGACGACTTGGCGTTCTTCGTGCCCTGCCGGGACCGCGAGAGCGTGGTCGGCGTCGACGGCCGCCTCCGGGCGCTCGAGGGGGACCCGCGACCGAGCGCTCCCCGCTCCCCGGGTCCGCCGGAGGAATCGGTCTAGTCGACGAGTCCGACCTCGCGGACGTGGCGGCGCAGGGCGGCCTCGGACTCGAAGGCGTCGCCGCAGGCCTCGCACTCGTACTCGCGGTCGGAGCCGCGTTCCCGCTCGTCTCCGTTCTCGGTCACGTTCGGGCCGACGCCGCCGCGCCGGATAGTCGGAACGGATATTTTCCGTAAATGTAGTCTGGAATCAAACCGATTACGGTACCGGACCGTCGACGGCGGATCCCCTTACAGTTCCCGCTCGGCCTCCCTGAGCAGACCGTCGATGATCTCCGGGGTCGTCGGGTGGTACGCCCGGTCCGGGATCGCTCGGACGTCCATCTCCGACTCGACGACGACCTGCATCGTCTTGGCCATGACGTCGGCGTGGTAGTGCAGCCCCTGGTAGCCGAGCACCGTCCCGTCGGTGCCGACGACCAGTCGCGCCAGCCCCTCGGGGTGGCCTTTCGTCGCGAACACGCCGTCTTGCCTGGCCTCGCGGGTGACGGCGACGTGATCGATTCCCGCCGCCTCGGCGGACGCCGCCGAGTGACCGACCCGGGCGAACGGGTAGACGGCCAGCCCCGAGAAGACGACGTGGTGGTGGACGTTCTCGTACTGCCGGAGGGATTTCCCCTCGCGGTGCCGGAGGACGTTCTCGGCGGCGACGCCGGCCTGCTCCTTGGCGACGTGCAGGATCGGCTCCCCAGTCGGGACCGGGATCCAGCGACGCGGCCTCGAGGCCGAGACCGTCGAGGGCCGGGCGGCGTCCGGCGAACACGAACAGCTGGTCGGCAGTGATCGTCTCCCGCTCGTCGCCGCGCTCGACGGCGAGTTCGACCCCGCCGTCCCCGTCCGGGCCGGCCGGCGCGAGCGACAGCTCCCGGGTGTCGGTCCGGACGTCGATGCCGAACGCCTCGCGGTAGCGGTCGAGCAGCGCGTCCCCGAACGGGTCGTCGGCCTCGTCGAGTGGCCGGCGGTCGTGCTCGATCACGGTGAGGTCCACGTCGCCGACCTCCGCGAGGTACGGCGCCATCTCGAGGCCGACGTACCCGAAGCCGACAACGATTCCGCTGTCGCCGAACTCGGTCGCGTCGAGGACGTCCGCGCTCGTCAGGTACTCCACGTCGTCGATGCCGGGGATGTCCGGGACGTTCGGCTCGGAGCCGGTGGCGACGACCACGTAGTCGGCCTCGACGACCCGCTCACCGATCCGAACGGCGTGACCGTCCCCGTCGTGGTCGACGAACGTGGCGGTTTCGTGGTAGAACTCCACGGAGTCGCGGTCGGCGAGCTTATCGACCGCCGACCGGCGGTGCCGCGCGAAGTTCGCCACGTGCTCGTCTTTCCGTTCGACGACCGCTTCCAGGTCGACCGCGGGGGTTCCGTCCAGACGGTCGTCGGCGCGGGCCTGGTAGCGGTGGGCCCCCGCCGAGAAGACGTCCTTCGAGGGCATGCACCCCCGGAGGATGCAGAGTCCGCCCCCCGGATTGCCGTTGTCGACGAGCGTCAGTTCGACGCCCGGTTCGTCGGCCAGCGCGTCCGCGACCGCGACCCCTGCGCTCCCGTAGGCACCGATGACGACGACGCGAGTCATACTAGACGCGAGGGTGCCGACCGCTTACGCTTTCTCCCCGGTGAGGACGACCGCCCGCTCCGCGCCGACCGCCGGCGGGCGATCGCGCCGCTGATCGGGTCGGTCGCCGCAGAAATGAGTGGGTGCCCGGTAGACGGGGATTACTCCCCACTCTCGCTGATCTCGACGAACGAGTCCGACTGGACCCACGCGTCCGAATTGTCGGGGTCGTAGAGGATCATCTCGCCGTTCTCCAGCGGCAGCGCGACGCAGCCGGCTTCGTCCGTCTCCGGTTCCCGGTCCGGTTCGTCGTACGTTCGTGTGCTCATTGATGGGGTCGCTCCGTATCTTCTCTATCTGTTGTCTGTCCGACGTTCGAAGGTATGTCACCGGGTACCATAAACTTTGTAGCCCGCTGCAGGTTCTGCGAACGCGGGGTCTCGGTCCAGACGAGCGGCCGCGTTCGCGCTAGGCGGGACGCCGCTCAGTTCCGCCGGCGGCCGTCCGACCTCGATTTCCTATCGCGACACGCGGTGTACGAGTCGGCGAGCGAGAGCGGTCGCTCGGGGGCTTGCGAACCGAAGAAGGGCGTCTCAGGCGGTGACGTCGGCGTCGCTCTCGACTTCCTCGCCGATCCGGACGAACCCGTAGTTGCACTCCGGACAGCGCCACTTCGTCTTCTCCCCGAGGTGGAGGCGGGTGCTGGCGCTGAGATAGAACGTACGTTCCTCGCCGCACTGCGGGCAGTAGTGGTCGGTCTCGAGGCCCATACTGAAACGTCGGGCCGGATCGCACTTCACGCTTTCCACCCGGCCGACGCGCAAAATAAGGTACTGGCGTCCGTCCGGTGGGACATGCGAATCTACACCGGTCAGGGCGACGAAGGGATGACCGACCTGCGGAACATGGATCGCGTCCCGAAGACGAGTCCCCGCATCGAGGCCTACGGGACCGTCGACGAGGCCAACACCGCCGTGGGGATGATCCGCCCGTCGGGATACGACGACGTCGACGAACGCCTCGGCGAGATCCAGAACCACCTCCACATCATCCAGGCGGACTTCGCGGACCCGGACGACGAGAGCGACGCCCCGCGGATCGACCAGACGGAGATCGATCTGCTCGAGGAGTGGATGGACGAGTTCGACGAGGAACTCGACCCCCTGAGTTCGTTCATCCTGCCCGGCGGCAGCGATCCGGGGGCGAACCTCCACCACGCGCGCGCTGTCGTCCGACGCGCCGAGCGGCGCGCGGTCGCGCTGGCCGGCGAAGAGGAGGTGAACGAGCGGGCGGTCGCGTACCTCAACAGGCTGTCCGACGCGCTGTTCGTCTTCGCCCGCGTAGTGAACAAACGCGAGGGGCTTCGGGAGGAATCCCCCACGTACTGAGGACAGACGCGTCCGGCCTGACGGCCGGGGCCCACTGTTTCTGAACGATACGTAGTCGGCCCGAACGGGCGACCACGTGGTTTAGGGGAGCCTAAAACGATATAAGACTGTCGCTTCGGATTCCAGAGATCCGGCGGCGGTCGGGAAAAGAGGGAACCGTTAAGTTGCGCGGTCCGCTGGTGTCTGTTGCGGGTCGGTGATCTAGTTCGGTTATGATACCTCCTTCACACGGAGGAAGCCGGCGGTTCGAATCCGCCCCGACCCATCCTCTTATACGGGTTTTGAGAGAATAGCCGGAGCCGCGACCGACCGGTCAAGGACGGGCCAGCGCAGGTGAGTACCCCTGCGTCCGACGGCGATCGGTCGTTCCTCTCGCAGTTCCGTCCGATCGACGACAGGTTCGGAGTCGCCCTCCTCGCGCTCAATACCGAGAGGGGGCGCTGGTCCGGGTCCACTGGGAGTTCGTTGCGGACGAACCGAACGCGGACGTAGTCCGGGAATTCGCAGTCGACGCGCCGACAGTTGCGGACGACGCGGTGCTCGTCGGGGTGGCGACCGCCGTAAGCGACCACGGCGATCCCGAGGACACCGAACTGCTGGCACTGGACGCTGCTACAGGGCGGGAGCGGTGGCGAGTCGCTCCGGGGGTCCTCCCCCGTGCGGTCGCCGTCGCCGGCGACCGGGTGTACACCGATGGCCGGGACGGCCGGGTCGCGGCGCTCGACTTCCAGTGAGGGACCGAGAGCCAGCCGACCTGAATCAGTGTTCGCTCCGTGTACGCCGATCTCGGGGTGTTGCGGCGGTCGCCATCCATATATATTACCACAAGGAGCGAGCGACCTAGAGAACTGTTGATAGCTGGCGGCGTGCTCACATCGTTACCACCCCGAAATTCCCGCGATTTCCCTCACGCCGCCCTCTCGGCCGTTCGGACGCCGGAAGATAGAAGAGCGGCCTCGTCGGAACCCTCAGTCGGTGACAGGTTCTAGCGGGTGGGCTGGACACACGCGTTGATGTAGCGCTATCCGAAGGGTGGTGACCGTTCGTATCCAGAGGAGCTATCGAGCGGTAACCCGGGTCGTGAGTTCACTCGAATGCGACCAGTACAGTACCCGAGTATGGCGCCGACGGTGAGGACGACCGGCCGGAGGGGGTCGACAACGCCCTACGCCGTTCCTCGGTACGCCTACGAGTCCTGTCGGTAGTACGTTCCGTCGTGGGCGATGGTAGCGTCGGCGTGCCCCCAGAGTGCCATCCCGGTCAGCGGGCGGTCCGTGTGGACGCGTTCTTCGGCGACGAGGCGCTGGACGCTGCCGGCGACACTACGGGAGACGGTCGGGAGAGACCTACGGTTTCTATCGGTCGCCTTTGTGCTGACGGATCAGTGCCGTGGACCAGTTACTACACAGCCGCTCTTTCATCCACCTGTAGATACTTGGCTGCTGGCCAAAAAGCGAGCGTATGCCCGCCAAGCGACAGTCCCTCCGGTCGTGGGCTATCGGGCGGGAGCGCTCCGTCACTGACCGATTCGTCGGTGGTGTCGCGATCGTGTACCTCGTCGTTATCCTGACGATGGGCTGGCTCGGAGTCGGCGAAGCGTGGCTCCCTTTTACCGGACTCGGGTGGGCCCTGACGACGGTCGCTGTTGTCGGACTGAGTGCGGCCTACGCGTATCTAAACGACGGGCTACTCGTCAGCGTCGGGCTCGCCTACGTCCTGCTCGTGGCGGTCGTTGCAGCGGGCGTGGTTCCGCTCACCGTCACGAGGTCCGGGTGGGACCCGATCGCGGGGACCCTTCTAGTGGAGCAGCTGGGAGTCGCGGTCGTGCTCGGACTGGGCGGCGGACTACTCGGAGCCACGAGCCGCCGCGTCAGAGAGCGAATACGCTGACGTCGAGCAGGTGTCCGAGCGAGAAAACCACGCCCGCCGAAGCAGGATGAGTTCCAGGATCGGGTGTCAGAGGTCAGGGACGAGCAGTCCGGTCCGGGGCGGGAAAGCAGGCCAACCCTCCCCGAAGATCACTGGATGGCGGGCGTGTAGTAATGGCTGGTCGTCACAGCGAGACGAGCCTTGCCGAGTCGTATCTAGAGTCGCTTTCCGGATCGGGAACGCTTCGGGAGGTGCTCGCGGACCCTCCGTCGGATCGACCCTCTGCTGGTCGAGAGAGACCGCTCCGCTGCCCGCCGGAGGGGTCGCTCTCGGAACTCCGAGTCGCTAGTGGGGCACCGACAGATCCGTCCGATCACTCTCCTGTGCCGAAGTACTCCGTCCTGCAGCCCTCACAGACGGCTCGGCCGCTCACCCTCGCCTCTTGGTCGGCAGTCGAACAGACGAAACACCGTTCGGCTGCGGAGAGTGACGTCGACGCTCGTCTCGGCGCCGAGAAGAGCGCGACGACTGCGAGCACCAGCCCGAAATTCAGGAACAGGAGCGCGAGGGCAGCGGCGACTCCAGGCATCGAAACCCGGTTGCGCCAACACCCGCATATAGCTTCTGTCTATACTGAATGTCACTATATCCAATTATAGGATTCGCCGCCGAGCGGAGTAGCGAACGCCCGCGAGCGACCGGACGTCGGCCGCTCCGGCCGCTCGCGCCGCAGTGTTGGGCGCGCTTTTCCCGCGGGCCAAGCGGGGGCCCTCGATCCGGCGCGCTACTGACCGGCGACTAGCTGCAGGTACCCGCACCTCTGGCACTCCCCGATCCGTCCCTCCCCGATCGGTTCTCGGACGGGCGAACCGTATCGCTCCCGCAGTCGTCCGCCGCAGTTGTTGCACGCTCGATCCATGGTGTGTGATAACGATTGAAGATTCATTACGTTGACTCTTGGACCCGCGCCGTCCTCGACTGCGCTTGCTCCAGCAGGCAGGCGAGCTATTGAAAAAACATATCGTCCTGTTATATAGCTGAGGAATGTCACGGAGTCTACTGTCGTCGGTCGTCCGGTGTGTCGGTACGGTTTTCGCGGTCGTATTCGCCGTGGAACGTGACTGGATCGACGAGACCTACGAGGAGGAACTCGAACGGGTCGCCGAGGAGCGGGACGTCACCCTGTCGCGCGTCAAGCGGACCTTCCGCGACCACTGCGAGACGTTCCAGTCGACCGTGGTCGAGGGAACGCCTCCCGACGTCGTACGGCGACTCGCTCTGGACAAGCTCGCGTGGCACCCGCCGGGCGAGAGCGAGGACACGACGGACTAATGGACGGTCTCCCGGAGCACGCCCTCGCGGGCGGATCGCGGGATAGCGGTTCGGTCTGCGGCCGTCGACGAATCGATTCCAGAACGTCTATACCGCACAAATGTTGGTTTAGAAATCAACATGACGACGCTGATGACGGCGACGCTGCCGCGGGCAGAGTTCGCACTCGCGGAGACGCTCTCCTCGGTGCGGGAGGCGACCTTCGAGGTCGAGGAGATCGTCGAGACGGGCGACGACAGCGTGATGCCGCTCGTGTGGGCCGGAGCGGCCGACCAGGACCGCCTCGACGACGCCCTCCGGGCGGACCCGACGACCGAGCACGTCGAACTCCTCTCGAGTCACGGCGAGCGGTGGCTCTACCGGATGGAGTGGGCCGACAACGTCCAGCTCCTGCTTCAGATGCTCGTCGCGAACGAGGCGACGGCCCTGGAGGCGTCGACGAGCGGCGAGCGCTGGGTCCTCCGGATCATGTTCCCGACCCACGACGAGGTCAGCGCCACGAGGGAGTTCTGCCAGGAGCACAACATCACGCTCGGCGTTCACTCGATCCGGGAGATGGACACCGAGCCCGCAGGCCGCTACGGCCTGACCGAGGAGCAGTACGAGGCGTTGCGAGTGGCCTGCGAGAGCGGATACTACGCCGTCCCCCGCGAGATCGCCCTCGACGACCTCGCGGAGGACTTCGACATCTCCCACCAGGCGTTCTCCGAGCGGCTCCGGCGCGCCGTCGACGCGCTCGTCAGGGACACGCCGTATTCCTCCGTGAGCCGAACGGAGTGATGCCGTCGGAGCGGTGCTCTCCACCCCCGGCGGAACGTCAGAGGCTTCTGACCGGTCGTCCGCCCTCCTTTCCCCCCCGGGTTCTCGGATCTGACCGCTGGACGGACTACTGGTCCCCGTTCCGATCCGGCGACCGCGAGGAGCGCTCTCGGCCGCGGTCGCCGACTGCGCCGCTCCGTGGTCGCCTTCGAGGGCCGGTCCGCCGACGCACCGCGGCGCCGTCAGTCCTCCAGTTTGAACGCGACTTCGACTTCCGCCTGGTACTGGTGGTCCTCGACGCTCGCCACTTCGACGCCGAGTTCCTTGACCTCCATCCAGGCGACGTTGTCGAGCGTGTTCTCTGCCCGTTCGAGCGCGTCGTCGGTCGCGTCGTCGAAGCTCTCGTCGCTCGAACCGATCAGGGTGATCTTCTTGTATACCATCGCCCGGGGTATCTCGGGGCGCGCGGATAAGTGTAGGCGTCCCGGAAGCCGCCGCGCCGCTCGGCGAACGACGCTATCCCGACTCCGACCGACCGGCGAAGCGCCGCCCGATGGCGTCGGCGACGGCCGTCAGATAGGCCGTCCCCCACAGCGCGACGATCACGCCGCCGAGCGTGTTGAACATGAGATCCTTCATCGTGTCGCCGAGCCCGTACTGGGTGAGGACCGACCCCATCCCGAACAGCACGGCGACCTCGCCGATGACGAACTCGACGACCTCCCAGAAGACGCCGAACGCGAGGACGAACATGAGGATGTAGACGAACATGAACTCCGCGGGGAGGTGGACCGAGTCGACGTGCTCGTCGAGCGCGCGGGCGGTAGCGTAGCCGACGGCGGCCACGACGCTCGCCGAGAGGGCGTGGGTGAGGTGGTCCCACCAGTCGCCGGACCGGTACAGCGTCGCGTACCGCTCTCCCGCCGGCGCGGTGCCGACCAGATCGACCACTTCGGCCGGCAGGGGCACGGTGCCGACCGCGTGGAGGAAGACCGCCCCCGTGATCCACAGGGTCAGTCCCACGTCCATCGGGATGTTGTAGTCGCGCTCGAGGATCGGCGGGAGCTGGGCCACCAGCAGGGCGATCCCGGCGTTGACGACGACGCCCGTGTGGCCGAGGTAGAGCCCCACTCCGAGGATGGCGACGAGTCCGACTTCCGTCAGCCAGGTGAGGCGGTGCTGGGCGGCCTCGCTCAGGCCGACCCGGTCGCGGAGCCTCACGGCTCCGCCTCCGGGAGCAGTTCCAGGCGCTCCTCGACCCGGGCGATCCGCCGGAAGTAGTACTCGAAGACGACGCCGGCGCCGGCGCCCGCGGCCGTCGAGGCGACGAACTCCAGCATCAGCGCCCGCTCGTCCAGGTCGACCCCCGTCCCGAGGTAGATGTCGGCGACCCAGCGGACGACCGCCCAGACGCCCGCCGTGGCCATCGTCGTCACGACGACGAAGACGACGGCGAACGTCCGGTTCATCTCTACGGGGGTGAACAGGTGGAGCTCGACGGCGATGACGAGGGCGACCGCCGCCACCGAGAGGTAGGTGGCGACGCTCCCCGTGCCGGGGCCGCCGAACGGCCGCGCGAGCAGGGGCACCGACGCGAGCAGGAGCACCTCCCACGGGAGCATCGTCCGCGTCGACCGCGTGACGACGGGGGGAACGACGGCGAGGGCGGCGAGCGCGAGGGCGAACCCCGCCCAGAGCCGCTCGCCCGCCAGCAGGTTCGCCCCGGCGCCGAGGCAGACGACGCCGACGAGGAGCCACGCCAGGACGGCGTTGAGCCCCTCGTCTTCGAGGACGCGTCCGATGTCCGACCGGTCCATACCCCCTCTGGGATCTGACGGACCGAAAAGCTACCTGACGAGGAGGTAGATGCCAGCGTACGCTCCGACGGCGACGGTGACGGCCGTCAGCGCCGTGACGGCCGCCGAGAGCGCGAGCGCGGCCCGCGCGCGCCCCCGGACGCGGCCGACGCCCGCCCCGATGATCCCACAGCCGATACCGACCCCGAGGATGGTGAACACGAACGGGTACGACAGCGTCAGCGTCGGCGCCGGCACCGCCAGGACCGCGCCGGCGTAGCCCACCCCGAGCGCCGACGACCGGGTGACGTGGGCTCGGACCGCTCGACCGGTGAGCCAGAGGTAGACCGCCG
>PXRR01000059.1 GCA_003021975.1 Halobacteriales archaeon QS_5_70_17
GAGAGTAACATTTCTCTTCAGATAGCTGCACTACCGGTCGCCGGTAGAACAACGAGAACCCACTGAATGAGGGTAATCCGTATTTGAGTGTCCCGAACCTTGGCCGCCCTCTGTTTCGGGGATATTAACCCCAAGACACAATATTCTGTGTATCCATAGCTTTCTGTATGCCCAGTATCACTGTCAACGTCGATGACGACCTCAAAGACCGGATGGAGAAGCATCCGGAGATCAACTGGAGCGAAGTGACGCGGCAGGCCATTCAGGAGAAAATCGAGACGCTCGAAGTGATGGACGAACTCACATCCGACAGCGAACTCACGGAGAGCGACGTTGCGGAACTTGCCGACAAGATCAACAAGCGTGGACGCGAACGCGCCGACGAACAGGCGGACTGAATGCGGCTAGTCGTCGACGCCAACGTCATCATCTCGGCGCTTGTCGCCGACTCCAAAACGCGGGAACTCATCGTCACGCTCGACCCCGACCTACTGACTCCACAGTTCGTCCACGACGAAATCGAGAACTACGAAAATCTGATTGCCGAGAAATCCGGGATGGAGCCGCGACGGGTGCAACAGTTTGTCGATCTGCTCTTCCAGTATATCGAGGTCGTCCCCGCGGACGAGTTCTCTTCCTACATTGAGGGGGCTGACGAAGCAATCGGTGATACAGACCCCGACGACGTACTGTACGTGGCGTGTGCTCTCGCCAACGACGCCCATATCTGGAGTGACGACTCCGATTTCGAGGAACAGGATACCGTCGAAGCCTACTCGACGAGCGACGTGATAGACTCGTTCGACAAGCGCTAGCCGACTCCGACTGTTCGGTAGCGTGCGGACGCTATCTATTTATAAGTCGGTTGGAAGACGGCTCATCACTTCCGAACTCGCCGTCGTGAGTTCGTATCCGTAGCCGATTTCGCGCAGAATCCATTATGGATCTCAGCGACCTGAACAAGGTGGAGCAGCGGGAAACCAGGTAGCCGACTCGGCTGTTTCAGGCCGCATACTCCCACTTGGCGAGTCACATATTCCTCCGGTAGCTGCGCTCACGGTGCGGGGTCGGTGAACGAGGACGCAGTGACGCGAACGACCTCGATACCGAAAGGATGCTCTCGGGGCAGCCATCGATAGTCTGGGGTCGTCCCGCTCCGGGCCTTGGTAGCAGTCGAGCACATTGCCCCCGCGCTGCGTCGCGAAAGCAGGCATCGGCAGCCCTGACTACCGCGATGTGCACAGACCGACGAGACCGTTACTCGAATCGGTCGGGCTTGATTCTCGCCAACCGGAGCGCGTTCGTCGTCACACCGAGGCTCATCCCCATGTCGCCGACGACGACGGCGACCGCGACGTTTACCAGCCCGAACGGAACTCCGAGGGCCAGCAATGCCTTCACGCCGATACTCGCCCAGATGTTCTCCCGGATGACACCGTTAGCCTTCCCCGACAGCGCGTAGAGGTAGGGGAGTTTCGACAGCTCGTCCCCCATCAACGCGACGTCCGCCGACTCGACCGCCGTATCAGTCCCCGCCGCACCCATCGCGATCCCGACGGTCGCCGTCGCCAGCGCGGGGGCGTCGTTCACGCCGTCGCCGACCATCACCACGCCGCCGGACTCCTCGTCGAGGGTGGCTACTGCCTCGGCCTTCTCCTCGGGGAGCAACTCGGCCCGAACTTCGTCGACACCGGCCATCTCGCCGACCGCTCGCGCGGTTACCTCGTTGTCGCCGGTCAGCATCACGAGGCGCTCGACACCGAGGTCGTGGAGTCGCTCGACCGCCCGCTTCGCCTCCGAGCGCACCTCGTCGGCGACCGCAACGACGCCGACGATTCGCTCCTCGGTGCCGACGAGGACGACCGTCTTCCCGTCGGCCTGTAGGTCTTCGATCGCCCCACCGCCAGTGGCGGCATCGTCACTGGCGGAGTCCGCAATCGCGACACCACCATCAGACATGGTACGGGCGCCCCCAAGAGAGAGCCCCAATTCCTCGAACAGGGCGGGTTTCCCGGCGAAGTACGTTTCGCCGTCTATTTGCGCCCGGATGCCCTTCCCGGTCAGGCTCTCGAACCCTGCGACATCGCTGGTTTCGACGCCCGCCTCGTCGGCGGCCTCGGCGATGGCCTCTGCGATCGGGTGTTCGCTGCGTGCTTCCAGACTAGCCGCCACGGACAGCACCGATTCTCGAGATTCGCCACCAGCCGGGACGACGTCGGTGACGGTGAGTTCGCCGTGCGTGAGCGTTCCCGTCTTGTCGAAGGCTATCGCTCCGACCGTCCCGACCGATTCGAGATGAGTGCCCCCCTTGATCAGGACGCCGTTCTTTGCGGCGCTGGTGATCCCGGAGACGACGCTGACGGGCGTGCTGATGACCAGCGCGCACGGGCACGAGAGGACGAGCAGCGCCAGTCCGCGCTTGAACCACGTCGCCCAATCGCCGGCAAACACGAGGGACTGTCCGGCGACACCGAGCGAGATGCTGCCGTCGATGAGCAGGGGCGGTACGGCGGCGACGAGGACGGCCAATGAGACCACTACCGGGGTGTACTTGCCGGCAAAGCGGTCGACGAACTGCTCGTGTTCGGTCTTGTCCCGCTGGGCGTCCTCAACCAGTTCGATGATCCGGGCGAGCGTGCTGTCCTCGGCCTCCGCGGTCACCTCGACTTCGAGGTAGCCTTCCTCGTTGATCGTCCCCGCATACACCTCGTCGCCGTCGGTCTTGTCCACGGGGACGCTCTCACCGGTGATCGGCGCCTGATTGACCGCGCTCTCCCCCTCGACGACGCTACCGTCGGCGGGAATGCGGTCGCCGGGACGCACGATGACGCGGTCGCCCACGCGCAGTTCTTCGACCGGGACGGTCGTCTCCTCGCCGTCCCTGCGGACGGTCGCGGTCGTCGGCGAGAGATCCATCAGTTCGCGGAGCGAGGAGCGAGCGCGATCCATCGCGTACTCCTCCATCAGTTCGGCGACGCTGAACAGCACGGCGAGCATCCCGGCTTCGAGATACAACGCCTCGCCGAAGACGACGCTCGCGGTGATCGCGCCGATGATACCGAGGCTCATCAGCAGGTCGATGTCCAGCGAGCGCGTCCGGGCGGAGTAATAGCCGTTGCGGAGGATCTGCTCACCGCTGATCACCGCGCCGGCGAAGTAGAACAACTCGGCAGTGCCGAACTCCTGTCCAACGAGACTGACGAGCGTCACATCGAGTCCCGACAGAAGGAACTCCAGCACGAGGCCAACGACCAGCAGTCCGCCACCGACCCACGTCTTGAGTGCGCGGGGACTCAGCCACACGTCTTTCGCTCGACTCTCCTCGACGAGGTCGTCCTCCGCTGTGTCCGGGTCG
Source organism: Halobacteriales archaeon QS_5_70_17 (assembly GCA_003021975.1). Classification (GTDB taxonomy): domain Archaea; phylum Halobacteriota; class Halobacteria; order Halobacteriales; family Haloarculaceae; genus Halomarina. The sequence continues at coordinate 3,356 of PXRR01000059.1, forward strand.
GTATCCTCAACGTCGTAGCCCGCACTCTCGATTGCGGCGACGAGGTCGCCGCGAGATGTCTGTCCGGGGTCGAAGGTGACGATGACGGTGCCGGTCGTGGGGAGGGTTTCACGCTCGACGATTCCCTCGACGCCGTCGAGCGCGTTCTCGATCTTGCTCGCACAGGACGCGCAGTCCATCGTGGGCACGTCGAACCGTTCGGTCTGGAGGTCGTCACGTGACTCGACATCGTAGCCCGCGGCCTGAACACGTTCGACGAGGGCGTCCACTTCCACTTTCTCGGGACGGTACTCGATGTGGACGGTGCCGGTCATCACCTGCGGTTCGACGGCGACGACGCCGTCGAGTTTCGAGACGCTGTTGACGATCTTCTCTGCGCAGGAGGGGCAGTCCATCCCCGGCACGTCGAGTGTCACGGTTCGGGACTCCAAGTCGTCCGAACCGGACGCGTTGGTACTCATTAGGTGTACGGACGACGCCGGAGGACAAGTCCCTTCGTTTGGTGTGTACCGATCCGGGTTAGGTGTCGAACGGGGGAGGGTGTGCTTAGGGGGAGTGATCAGTAACGTACGCATCGGCCAGTTTCGCTTCGGCACGGCGGAGTCGATAGGAGAGCGTCGAGCCGGGGACACCGAGTTTCTCGGCGAGTTCGTAGGTCTCGATTTCGCGCGGGGTCTGGTAGTAGCCGTGTTCGACGGCGGCCCGCACGGCGGCATCTTGCTCGGGGGTCAATGTGGAGTCGCCATCGTCGTCCGATACGGCACGTTCCGCGTCGCCGACCCGAACGAAGCTGACGCCGGTCGTCTCGTCGATCTCCGTCTCGATGGCTTCGCGGAACTCCCGGTAGGCCGTTTCCCGCGGAGCGATGATGCGCCACTCGTAGCGACGCCCGGCCCACGTCGTCTGGAAGATGAGGCCGTCGCCGAAGTGGTCGATAGCGAGGTGAGGGATGGAGGTGCAGGAGGGGGTGCGCGACCAGTAGGAGTAGAGGACGAGCGCGTCGTCGGTGCGGTCGAGAACTTGCGTTTCCCAGTCGGCCTCGCAGTCGCGGCGGGCTAAACAGTCGGTATAGTACTCGGCGTCGGCGACGGTCTCGGCGAGTTCGTCCAGCGCGCCCTGCCCGCCGGTTACGTGGTCGACGCGCCAGAGGTTTTCGGGGGTGACGTGGCAGGAGAGGGAGCGGATCTTCGCCTCCGGGTTGTCGGCGAGGATATCGGCGACGGCGTTGGTTCCCGGAGCATATTCGAGAGCGAAGACGAGTTCGCGCATATGGTACCGTACGATGGAGACGGGTATGAACGCGTTGACGACCGGTCAGTCCGTCCTCGCCGGCTGCATGCTGGAAAGTGGTATGCGTTCAGCACTACCTAATCAGTATCTCACAATCAGGGAGTTCCAACGAGTCTTCACCGCCGCTGTCACGCTTGCATTTATATTCGGGGTTAGGAAAGCGCCTCCATCTCTCGTTTTCGGGGGTCTGACACCTCCCGTTCCGGGTTGCTTTCATCGTATCGTATTACAAATTTCAGCTACCTGAACAAGGTCGAACAGCGGGAGAGCCGCTGATTCCGGCGACCGGTCCCCACCGGAGCGGTTGCTACCCTCCGGGTGCGTCAGTCGGCGGCGTCGACCCGGGCGAGGAACTCGCGTAGGGCCACCGTGAAGTAGTCGGGATCGTCGAGGTTCGAGGCGTCTCCCGCGTCGGGGACGGCCAGGACGGCGGCGTCCGGAATCACGGCCGTCAGCCCCGGGGCGTGGCGCCGGACGAACGACACGTCGTGCTCGCCGGAGAGGACGAGCGTCGGGGCGGTGATCGACACGTGGTCGACGTCCGTCCGGTCGAACGCCGCGACGGCGCGGATCACCTTGGCGAACTCCGCGGTCGTCATTCGCGGTCCCTCGGCCCGGGGCCGTTCGATCCGCTCGTAGTCGCCGCTGGTCCCCTCGCCCTGGAGGCGCTCCCGGAGCCACACCATCGCTCGCTCCACGCGCTCGTACCCGAGGAGGCGGACCGGCGGGATCACGGCTCGCAACAGCACCGACCGCTGGAGCCACTCGCCGATACCGAGGACCTCCGGTGCGAACGTGTCAGCGAGCACGAGACCGCCCACCCGATCGGGCGTCTGGCCGCGTACACCTGCGCGACGCACCCACTCATGGAGCGCCCGCAGACGACGGGGCGATCGAGATCCAGCGCCGCGGTCAGCGCGTCGAGGTCGGCGGCGAGCAGGCCGATCGAGTACGCCTCCCTGTCCGATCCGCCGGTCCGTCCGACGGAACACACGGGGTAGTCACCGCGAGAGGGCTCAAACTGTCCGCGGTCGGGAGGCCGGACGCCGGCGGTCGCAGCGGCGAACAGCGACGGATCTCGCCCGGGGCGGATCCCGACCAAGTGGTCGGCGGCGATCCACCGCGGTTCGCTGATCCACCGTCCGGCGCCCGGGCCGCGGACGCCCCAGGCGGTTCAGTACTCCCAGAGCCGATCGACCTGCGACTCGACCCCGGAGTGGGCCGACCGGAGGTCCTCGACTGACCGCTCCCCGTCGACGTTGACGACGTGGACCTCCCCGCGGCGGTCGGCGTAGACGTCCTGGAAGTCGTAGACGACGCCGACGACCGTCACGCCGTCCGGCACGTCGTCGCTCTCGAGCAGGGCCTCGACCTGCCGGTCGACGTTGTACTCCACGAGGCGGTTGATCGCTCCCGTCCGGTCGACGTCCTCGGGGAGTTCCTCGACGCCCCCCTCGAGGCGGGACTTCAGCAGGTCGATGCAGTGCTCGATGCCCGCCGGCCCCGAGAGGTCGCCGGTGACGGTGAGCGCGTCGTAGGTCGCCGTGACGGCGCCACAGCCGGTGTGACCGACGACGACGGCGACTTCGGTTCCCGTGTGCTCGAGGGGGTAGAGCACGTCTCCCGAGACGACCTCCCCGCCGTCGGTCCGCTGGACGACCCGGTTGCCGATGTTGCTACACGTGAAGAGGTGTCCGGGGGTCTCGTTGCCCCACATCTCGTCCTGCAGGACGCGGGAGTCCGAGCAGCAGACCGTGACGGCCTCGGGATGCTGGGCGTCCTGTACGTCGTCGAACCGGGACCGGAACTCGCTCGCGTGCTCTGCGTTGCGTTCGAGTAACTCGACGACCGTCTGGTTCATACCCGGTACGAGCGGGCCCGTGAGTATAGTGGTTCGTGGTGCAGCGCCTCGGCGACGTGCGGGCCGCTCCGTGATCGCGCGTCGCCCCGGATCAGGCCCACTCCGAGATCCGCTCCGCGACGGTCCCCACCGGGACGTGCAGCGACACCATCCGCCCGACCAGTTCGGTGTGGGCGTCGTCGTCGGTCGGCCGGCGCGGCGGGTCGTCCGGACCGCGCCGCTCGCCGGACGTGGCGCCGTGGGTGAGTCCGACGACGTCGCCATCGAGAGTCGCGAGCGGCGACCCGCTGTTGCCTTGCATCCCCGGCACGTGCGACCGGAGGGCGTCGGCGCCGAACCCCCCGCGGTCCTCGAAGGGGCCGACGGTGATGACCCAGTTGCCCATGATCGAGGGGTGGCCGACCTGAACGAGGGGCTGGCCCGGCTCGAGTGCGTCCGCGGACCCGGTCGGCGGCGCGGGGGCGTCGAACCCTTCGACCCGGAGGAGCGCGACGTCCGGCCGGAGCGACTCGACGTAGTCGACGAGTTCGGCGTCGCGGCGCTCGCCGGCGAGCGTCCACGCGGTGAACTCGCCGGCGCCGGCGACGTTGTGTGCGTTCGTCACGACGTACGCACCGCCCGCGTCGCCGCCCTCGAACCGGAACCCCGTGGCGGCCCGCCGTCCCCGATTCCCGGCCGACGCCTCGAGGTAGACGACCGATTCCCGGAGGCGTCGGCCGACCTCGCCGGCGCGCTCGACGGCGCCGTCGTCGACGGTCGTCTCCGGGGTCCCGACGCCCTGTTCCGCCTCGGCGCGTTCCCGGATCTCCCCGGCGCGCTCGGCACACCCGGCCACGGCGACGAGCGCGCCCGACGCGGTCGAGCGCAGGAGGGATCGACGGCTCGGCATGCCGGATCTCGGGCTCCGAGCGGCAAAAGCCGCGCGGTCCCTGACTGATAATCCCCGAGAGGCTTCCCCTCGAACTTCTTTTCCCGGCTGTGAAACCGAAACCAGCGACTGCCGACCGCCGGACCGTGCTCGGAAGCGTCGCCGCGCTCCTCGGAGCGGCGTCGACGAGCGTCCGCGCGGCGGCCGCGGACGGTGACGGCTACGAACAGCGGCCCGTCGAGATCGATTCCTTCGGCGGGACGACCATCGTCGGCAGCGTCTACGTCCCGGACGGCGACGGGCCGTTCCCCGCCGTGCTGATGACCCACGGCTGGGGCGGCGACCACGGGAGCGAGCGGATCCAGCGGCTGGCAGACAACTACGCCTCGAACGGCTACGTCGTTCTCGCGTACGACTCCCGGGGGTTCGGCGAGTCCGAGGGCGAGGTCACCGTCGACGGACCCAACGAGGTCGGCGACGCCCGGGCGCTGATCACGTGGCTGGCGCGCCGGGACGCGGTCGCCATCGACGGTCCCGACGACCCGAAGGTGGGGATGGACAACGTCTCCTACGCCGGCGGGATCCAACTGAACACCGCCGCGGTCGACGATCGCCTCGACGCGCTCGTCCCGCGGTGGGCGTGGAACGACCTGCCCTTCACGCTCGCGCCCAACGGCGTGATCAAGGCCGGCTGGGACACCCTGCTGCTCGCGACCGGGGCGACCGGTGCGCGCGGCGTCACCTCCGGGGACAACACGCCCCAGGAGGAGGACGTCGTCAGCGGTCTCAACCACGAGGTCTACGAGGCGAACCTGCTCGGCGCCGCCACGAACGAGTTCCCCGAGGGATCGGTCGGCTACTACCGCGAGCGCTCCCCGAGCACGAAACTCGACGACATCGAGACGCCGACGCTGCTCGTCTCCGGACGACCCGATACCCTGTTCGTCCCCAACGAGGCCGTCTGGACCTTCGACGGCCTGCGCGAGCGCGGGACGGAGACCTGCCTCGTCCGCTTCGAGGGCGCTCACACGCTCACGGCGACCCCGGGGCCCGAGCAGCGGGCGGTCCTCGACGAGATGGCGCTGGCGTGGCTCGACGAGCACGTCGCCGGCGAGGGGTCGACGGAGTTCCCGCCGGTCACCTTCTACGAGGTGCAGTCCGGCGAGTGGCGCTCGGCCGACGGCGTCCCGCCCTCCGGAGCCGGCGCGTGAACCCTCGATCTGAGCGACGCCTGCGTCGGCGATGAGACGGCCGTCGCCAACAGTGTCGCCCCGATGTCGACCAGCCAGCTCTCGCTCGTCGAGGGCGACGGCGTGGAGGGGATCGCGGCCGACTTCGACTTCCCCGTGGAGCGCGACCGCGAGCCATTCGGGGCGACGGCGAGGCGACGCTGATCGACAACCGGGTGACGCCGCTGCGCTTCGACGGGATGGGCCCCCGACGGATCGACGTCGAGATGACCGCCTTCCAGCGGCGACTGTCGGCCGGCGAGACGCTCCGCTTGACCCTTGGCGACGACCGACGGCGGCTTCTACAACAGCCGGGAGTGCGCGGGCGTGCTCGTCCACGACGCGCCCGGCGAGTCGACGGTGACGCTGCCGACGGCCAGGGGGACGGGATCGGCACCCGAGGCCCCCGGGATAACCGAGGAGACGCCCGGGGGTCCGCCCTAGAACTCCTCGGCGAGGTCGCCGAGCGCCGGGTGACGGCGGATCGTGTGGGGGGCGGTCAGCGGGGAGACGCTCACTCGCCCCTCGACGACGGCCCGCCGGTCGGTCCCCTCGGGATCGGGGAGGGACCCCTCGGCCATGCGCTCCCAGATGCGGTCGCGCAGTTCGATGTCGCCGCCGTCGCGGACCGCGTCCATGTCGTAGTACGCGGAGGGTTCGGTGATCTCCATGGGGCAGGGCTCGTCGGCCATGGGGACGTTGACGTTCAGGTAGTCGGCCTCGTGGAAGACGCCGTCCTCGAGGGCGTTCTCGGTGAGAAAGCGGGCCGCCCGGGCGGCCTCGCGGTAGTCGCCGGGGTCCGGGTCGAAGGTCCGGTAGTCGACCCCGTCAGGGATGTACATGGAGACGGCGATCGCCGGCCGCTCGAAGAACGCCGCCTCCACGGCGGCGCTGACCGTCCCCGACCGCCCGAGGGTGTACTGACCGAGGTTCGCTCCCCGGTTGCACCCGGAGACGACGAGGTCGACGTCGGGCGCGAGCGACTGCAGGCCGGCCACGACGCAGTCCGCCGGCGTCCCGTGGACGGCGTAGCCGAAGTCGTTTTCCTCGACGGCGACCCGCGAGGACAGCGACCGCCCCACCGCGCTCTGATCAGCGGCGGGAGCGACGACGGTCACGTCGACGACGTCGGTCAGCGAGTCGTAGAGCGCCCTGAGCCCGGTCTCGCGGATCCCGTCGTCGTTCGTGAGCAGGACGTGCATGGGACCACCTGTGCCGCCCGGAGCAAAAGCCCGCCGACCGCGCGGATACAGATAGCCGCCACGAATATAAGTTTCTGTGAATAACATAGGAGAGAGAACTAACTGGCACGAAATATGGCACGAAATCGAACGATAGCGATCCTGGCAGTGGTGGTCGGCGCCGCGGTGCTTGGAACCGGCGTCGTCTTCGGGACCGACTTCGGGAGCGACACGGCCGACAGCGCGCTGGGGGAGGAGAACCCCACCCCCTACGAGTCCGACGAGGAGTCGAGCGACGGCGCGGACGGCGAGTCCGACGAGTCGAACCAGCAGTACCGCTTCACGGTCGATCAGATCGAGAAGTGCGGCGAGACCTGTCGCGACGTCACGGCGACGCTCGAGAACACCGGCGAGGAGCCGCGGAGCGACGTCGTCGTCGAGACGCGGATCTACGCCGACAGCGACCTGCTGTGGCAGGGCAACTCGACGGCCGGCGACCTCCCGCCCGGCGAGTCGTACACGACCACCGAGCGCGTCGAACTCGGCTACCGCGACGCCATGGCGGTGGAGCGCAACGACGGCTACATCACGATCCAGACGATCGTCCACTCCGCCGAGGGCCGGAAGGTCTACGAGGAGCGCCGAAAGGTCGCGTAGGGAGCCGTCCGTCCGCGTAACGGAGCCGCTCTCCTCCGGCGGGACCGAACTCGACGGCGCTCAGCTCCCGAATCGGTCGACGACCGTCGCGTCGTCGACGACGAGGTTGTACGCCGCCTCGTCGTCGTTCCACAGCAGGAGCGCGTTCTCGAAGGCCAGCAGGTCGCCGTAGTCGGCCTCGAGCAGGTCGCGGTTGAGCGCCGACTCGCGGGTGAGCACGGCGTAGTGGTCCAGCCGCTGACTGCCGTCCCCGACCTTGAACAGCGGGTTGTTCGAGCCGAGGTTTCGGCTCAGTTTCACCGCCAGCAGGTCGATCCGGTCGGTGACGTGGGCGTCGCTGTCTGCCATCCGGGCGAACCGGTCCGGATCGGGGTCGACCCCGACGGCTCGCCGGCCGTCCCGGCGCACCAGCGAGTAGGCGTACTGCACGTCGGCGTTGACGAACTCGCCGGGCGCGTGATCGGGGTCGCTCTCGGGCGTGGCCTCGTCGAGGTGCCGCTGGAAGCCCGGGACCGCGATGTCCGGTCGCGCGTCGAACGACCACCCCCGATCGGCGGGCCGCTCGTCCGGCCAGAGGCGGACCGCGGGACCGTAGACCGCCAGCCCCCGCTCCTCGAGGTCCCGCTCGACTGACCGGAGCCCCGTCGCGGTTTCCCGGTCGGCGGGCGCGACGCCGACGAGCGTCCCGTCGGGCGCCAGCGCGTCGGCGTAGCGCGCGGCGACGGCGGCGGGGTCGTCGAGTTCGCTCAGCACGTTCGCGAACAGGACGACGTCGAACTCGCCGTCCGGGTCGACCGCCTCCGCCCGCTCGCGGTGCAGCGACAGGTAGCGGTTGCGCCCCGCCTCGACGAGCGCCTCGAAGACATCGGCCGCGGCACTGGGCTCGACGGCGTGGTACTCCACCGGGCAGTCCGCGGGGAGCAGATCGAGGATGCCCAGCGCAGGACCGCCGACGCCCGCCCCCACGTCGAGCAGGCGCACGGGCCGGTCGAGCAGGCCGTCGGCCAGCAGGTCCGCGAGGACGTACTGTGCGACGGCGTAGTTGTCGGCCAGGTGATAGACGGCGTAGGCCAGCGCCGTCTCGGCGTCGTACTCGACCGGTTGCCCGCAGTAGTACTCGGCCTTGATCCGCCGGATCGTCGCCCGCAGGCGGTCGCCCGAGTCGCCGTCGTACCACTCGGGTCCGTAGCGCTCGACGAGCAGGGCCTCCAGGCGGTCGGCGTGGCGCTCCGGGAACGCCTCGACGCCGTCGAAGTCGATCCGGAGGCCCTCGTCCACCTCCTCGAGGGGGACGAAGGTGCCGTCCTCGCGCTCGACGAGCGCGAGGTCGAAGGCCATCTCCCGCAGCGCCTGCCGGACGACCGCCGGGTGGGGCCGGTCCTCGACGTAGTCGGCCAGCTCCTCGGGGTCCAGCGGCCGCACCGACCGGAGGTACTTCGCCGCGTCGGCGACCTGCTCGCGGCGGTCGGCGTTCATCGCTCGTCCCCCGGGTCCCCGGTCCCCCCCTCTCGGTCGCCATCCGGTCCGGCCGCCCGGTAGAGGTCCTCGAAGGCCTCCGCGTCGGCCGCCGCGAGGCGACTGGCGGCGTCGGCGACGTCCTCGGCGCCGCCGAACGCCGCCTGGATGTCCGCGTAGACCCGAGGCGTCCCGCCGGTCGCTCGCTCAAGGAGGTCGGTGAGCGCTTGCGAGACGGGCGTGTGGAACTCTTCGGGGACCTCCTCGCGGGCGAGGCCGAACGCGAGCACGGCGGCGTGGGCCCGCGCCTGCACGGTCGCCATCGCCCGGTCGTGCTCCTCGGGGGTCGTCTCGAAGGCGTCGTTGCCCCGCTCGGCGAGTCGCTCGCGGATCCGGCCGGTGACCGGTCCCGGCGCGTCGGGAACGACCGCGACCGTCCCGGGCGCAGCGTCGGCCGCGAACAGCGGGTGGAGGCTCAACCGCTCGCGGTCCGGGGCGTGCTCTCGCATGGCCGCGACCGCCGGTCTCATCACGCCGGTCACGTCGACCAGCGCCCGCTCGGCCCGCGGGGCGTGCTCGGCGACGGCCTCGGCGACCGCCGGAATCGGTACCGCCAGACAGACCGCGTCGAACCGCTCGTCCGTGTCGGGGGGGACGACCCGCCCGCCCGTCGCCGCGACCGCCCGCTCGGCGGCTGCCGCGTCGGGGTCGGCGTAGGCGGGCGCGGCGTCGACCGCCCCCCCGAACCAGGTCCCCATCTCGCCCGCGCCGACGACGAGAACGTCCATGCTCCAGAGAGTCCCGCCCGGAGTGAAAGCCCCTTCGACCCGACGGCGTCCGATAGCGTTTATTCCATCGTTTCCTTTTCAGAAATCACCGCTCACGGGGCGTCTCTGGGGTGCATCCGAACGTCTGAATACAGATAGAATTACTTTCGCGACCAGTACGAATAGGAGTAACAGTCGCAGTTATGTCCGTGGCGCCTGTCTGGAACACCTGTTGCCTTCGAGGGGCAGCGGGCACGAGATAACGATGTCAAACTGTAATCACTGCGGCGCGCACGTATCGAGGCAATTTCGCTCAGTATTCGCCGACAAGGACGGGGAGGTCTACGCCTGCCCGAACTGCTCTCCGAACGCGGGGATCGCCGAGGTCTCCCGCGATCGAGCCGCCGAGAGCGCCAGGAGCACCTCCGACTGAGGCGCCCACCGGCGCAGTCGCGTCACCGGATCCCCAGCGCCGGCACTGACTGCCGGGACGACCGAGTGTCGCACGGCCGGGAACGGCCACCGGCCGGTGGCGGCGATCGACGCCCCGCCGAGAGCGCCCGGTAGCTCCGTCGGGGGCGACCGCGGGACTACCGACCCCCGACGACCAGTTCCTTCGGGTAGCCGGTGAGGTTCTCGTGGCCCTCCTCGGTGACCACCACGAGGTCCTCGACGCGGACGCCGCCGTGGTCGGGGTCGTAGACCCCGGGTTCGATGGTGATGACGTGTCCCGGGCGGAGCCGTTCGCCGCCGGGAGCGATCGAGGGCTGCTCGTGGACGTCGAGTCCCACCCCGTGGCCGGTCGAGTGGATGAACCCAGTCTCGGTCGCCTCGTCGCTCCGGAGGGTCGGCTCGCCGGCCGCCTCGTAGACGTCGCAGGCGGCGGCGTGGACCTCCTCCCCGGTCGCGCCGGGTTCGACGGCGTCGAGGGCCGCCTCCATCGCCTCGACGGTGAGGTCGTACCACTCCGCGATGGCGTCGCTCGGATCGCCCCGGACGAACGTCCGAGTCATGTCGGCGTGGTACTTCGACTCCTTGCCCCGCGGGAAGATGTCGACGATGATCGGCTCGTCGGGACGCAGCGGGCCGCTGCCGCGATCGTGGGGGTCGGCCGCGTCGGCCCCGCAGGCGACGATCGTCTCGTCGAGCGCGTGATCGTGGCGCAGCAGCTCCATCTCGATCTCCCGGCGGACCCGCTCGCTGGTCAGCGTCTCGCCACCGTCGACGAGGACGTCGCCGTTCTCGCCCGCCTCGACCGACGCCTCCCGGAGCAGTTCCTCGGCGCGGGCCATTGCCCGCTCGTTGGCGCGCTGGGCCGTCCGAACGTGCTCGATCTCCTCGCCGGTCTTCGTCGCGCGGATCTCCGTGACGACGTCGTCAGTCTCGGCGCTCACGCCGACGCCCAGTTCCTGGAGACCGTCGGCCGGCGCCAGCGGGAACCGTGAGGGGGTGAGCACCGAGTCGACGCCCCGGTCGGCGAGGAACTCCGCGAGGACGCGGTGGTCGGCCTCGTCCGGGCCGTACTCCTCGCGCTTCGCGCGGTAGTCGAAGTCGGCGCGCCGGGCGACGTCGTCCGCGCGGCTCTCGGTCCGCGCGCGGCCGTACTCCAGGCTGGAGACCAGCAGGTGGAGTTCGCCGTCGTACAGCGTCACGAACGGATCGGGGGCGTCGAACCCCGAGAGGTACCGCTGGTCGGAGACCGTCGCGTCGGCGTCGATCAGGTAGCCGTCGACGCCCCGATCGGCGAGTAGTTCGTCGAGCCGCGAGAGATCGGGTTGCATACTCCATCCCACGGTCGCCCCGGGCAAAACGGTGTCCGTCGCCCGGGCGATCCGCCGGCGCTACACGTCGTCTCCGGTCCCCTCCGCCCGGTCCCCTCGGACCCCCTCGCCCTCTCCCTCGACGTCGCCGAGGCGACCGACGGCCCGGCGCCCGCCCTCCGGGTCGTCGCCCTCGTACTCGTAGACGACGCCCTCCGCCTCGTCGTGGGTGACCCGGTGCGAGCCGTCGCAGAACGGGTACTCCTCCGAGAGCCCGCACTGACAGACCGCGACGTCGCCGTGCTCCTCGTCGATGTCCTCGGGCGTGACGATCCGGGGCTCGCGGGCGGTGTGAACGACCTGCCGTGCCATACTGGGGGTCCGCGGGCGAGGCGGAAAGGCGTTGGTCCGGTCGGCCGCCCCGCTCGACCGCCCGGCGGTCCGGCGCTCCGGCGGGGGATCCCGACCGGAGGCCCACCGTTCCGAGCGCGGGACCGACCGGTTAACGTAGGGGCGTTCCCTGTGGCCGAGCATGAGTAGGTGGTGGCGCCGGACCGCACTGTATCTCGCCGGGCTGTTCGGGATCATGCTCGGGTACACCGTCGCCTACCACTACGGGATGGCCGCTTACGAGGGAGAGCCGGGATCGTGGCTCCACTCGCTGCAGATCGTCGTCGAGACGTTCACGACCACGGGCTTCGGCTCGGACGCCCCCTGGGAGAGCTGGCAGATGAACCTCCTGGTCGTCGTGATGGACCTCACCGGGGTGTTTCTCATCTTCCTCGCGCTCCCGGTGCTCGTCTTCCCGCTGTTCGAGGAGGCGCTCTCGACTGCTGCTCCGACGGCGGTCGAGGACCTCTCCGGACACGTCGTCGTCGCCGGGTACACGCCCCGCGTGGAGGCGCTGATCCACGAACTGGAGCTCCGGGAGATCCCGTTCGTGGTGATCGAGCCCGACCGCGACGCGGCGGCGGACCTCTACGAGCAGGGCATCGAGGTCGTCCACGCCGACCCGGAGCGCGTCGAGACCTACGTCCGGGACACGCACCTCGACGTGGCCCGGGCACTGGTCGCGGACGTCGACGACGCGACCAACGCCTCGGTGGCGCTGACCGCCACCCAGGAGTGCGACGCGCAGGTCATCACGTTCGTCGAGGACCCCGGCCTCGCGGAGTACCACCGGCTGGCGGGCGCCGACGACGTCCTCTCGCCGCGCCGGCTGGTCGGCGAGAGCCTCGCGACGAAGGTGACCGCCGGCATCTCGACGGAACTCGACGCCGCGGTGGAACTCGGGGAGGGGTTCGACGTCGTCGAACTCCCGGTCCAGGCCGGCAGCGAACTGGCCGACGTCCGCGTCGCCGAGAGCGACATCCGGGAGCGCACGGGGGCGAACATCGTCGGCGCGTGGTTCCGCGGCGAGTTCGTCTCCCCGCCCTCCCCGGACGCCTACATCGACGAGCAGACCATCCTGCTGGTCGCGGGCCACGAGGAACAGCTCGAGCGGGTGAAGGAGCTGACCCTCTCCGAGCAGCGGCGCCGCCGCCCCGGCCACGTCATCGTCGCCGGCTACGGCATGGTCGGGGCGACCGTCCGCCGGGCCATCGAGGACGCCGACCAGCCGATCGACACGGTCTCCCTCGACCGCGAGGACCGGGAGGGGGTCGACATCGTCGGCGACGTGACCGACGTCGAGGCGCTCGAACGAGCCGACATCGACTCCGCCGGGACGGTGATTCTCGCGCTCCCCGACGACACGGCGACCGTCTTCGCGACCCTCGTCGTCCGCGACTGCGCTCCGGACGTCGAAATCGTCGCCCGCGCCGAGACCACCGAGAGCGTCCGGAAGCTCTACCGGGCGGGAGCGGACTACGTCCTCTCGCTGTCGGTCGTCAGCGGCCGGATGCTCGCGGCGACGATCCTCCAGGAGGACGTGATCAGCTTCGGCCAGGGGATCGAGGTGATCCGCACCGGCGGGGGGGCGCTCGCCGGGCGGACCCTCCGGGGGGCCGACGTGCGGGCCCGGACGGGCTGTACCGTCGTCGCCGTCGAGCGCGACGGCGAGTTCATCGCGGACCTCGACCCCGACTTCACGATCCGGGAGGGCGACGAACTCATCGTCGCCGGCACCGACGACGACGTCAGCGCGTTCGTCGGCCTGACCGACGGCGGGTGAACCGACGAGCGGTGAATCCGGCGACGTGCTCCCCGTCCGGACCCTCGGTTCCGTGACCCCCTCGCCCGCGACAGCCGCGAGTGACCGGTCCAACGCGACGGCGGGACGGACCCATCTCCGGGGCTCCCCCGGCGTCGGCCCGTCGCGGTCCGGATCGACGTCGATCAGGTCCTTCGGCCGTCGGCGGAGGGGTCCTCGCGGTCGCCGGTCTCAGCGGAGTCACCCTCCGAACTAGCGCTCCCGCCCTCGGCGGGGTCGAGGTCCTCCTGGCGGGGCGTGCGGTCGGACTCGGGGTCGCGGGCCGGACCCCCGCTATCGCCGGTTAGCGAGGCGGTCCGCCGCCGGCGGCGCTCCGCTCGCCGGTCGGCGAGCGTCTCGTAGAGGCGCCGTTCGACGTGTTCGCGCAGTCGGTCGGCGGTCGCGGCGTCGAGGTCGACCGCCCGCGGGTCGCGGCCGGTGAACGACCGCGATCCGGCGGTGTCGACGGTCAGCGTCGCGAGGTCGCGCCGGCGCTGGAAGACGGTCTGGGAGGTGAGGACCGTCTGGATCCGGTCGTAGGGGACCACCTTCACCGTCCCGACGAGGTAGCCGCTGCGGGTGAGGACGTGGTCGTCCTGGAGTGCGTACCCCTTGGCGGACCACTTCGCGTGGGCCGCCAGCGGCACGACCGGGAGGAGGACCAGCGTCCCCCACCACGCGCCGGTCAGGAACGTGAACCGGACGAGCACGAACGCGATAGCGACGACGGCGACCGCGACGATCCCGTACCGAACGGCGTACCGCCGGCGGGCGCGCCGCGGCGGGCGCTCGAACTCCGGACGGTCGAACGGTTCGATCGAGCGCGCCAGCGCGAACACCCGGTCGCGCTCGGCGAACGGCACGGCCGACTGCGAACCGCTGTCGTCGCCAGGGGCGTAGCCCGCCGTCTCGACGGCCAGCGAGGCGTACCCGATCGCCCGCGCGAGGGCGTTGGCCTCGATCGTCAGCGTCTGGACCTTCCCCAGCGGGATGGTGCCGCTGAACCGCTGGAACAGCCCCCGCTCGTAACGCAGTTCGTCGCCCTCGCGGGCCAGCTGGAAGCCGTAGTAGTTGGCGACCGCGACGGCGCCGCCGACCAGCGCCGAGGCGAGATACAGGACGACGACGCCCAGCGGGGCGACGACGACCGGCGAGAGCAACCGGAGCCCCGCCGGCGCGAGCGGTTCGGCCGCCCCCGCGATCGACGGCGCCACGACCGGCACGGCCACCGAGAAAAAGGAGACGACCCGGAAGTCAACGGAGACGGCGCCGAGCAGGAGGAGTTCCGTGGGCGTGATCGCGAACAGCGGCTCGGCCGTCGGCGTCCTCGCACCCTCGTTCTCGCCCTCGCCCTCGCCGTCCTCCGCGCCCGCCCTCCGACCGCGCTTCAGGCGGCTGAGTTCGTCCTGGAGCCGTCGGGCCTCGCCCGCGGAGACGTACTGTAGCTGCGCCTCGGTGCTGCTGCCCCCGGCGGTCTCGATGCGGATCTCCGCGACGCCCAGCAGGCGGTGGGCGACGTTCCGGCTGATGTCCACGTTCTGGATCCGCGGATAGGGGATCTCGCGGTCGCGCCGGGAGACGACCCCCGACCGGATGTCGAGCGTGTCCCCGGTCAGTTCGTACTCGAAGCGCCGCCAGTAGGCGAACTGGTAGGCGCCGGCGAGCGCGAGCGCCCCGAGGCCGACTACCAGTGCCACTGGGACGCCGAACCCGGGATCCATCCCCCGGGAGGTAAACGAGACGATGACCACCAGCCACGCCAGGCGGACGATCGACGACCCCGCGCGGTAGGGGACCGAGCGGACGTCGAGCCGCGGGCTCATACCGCGTCGTCCCCTTCGGCAGCGATCGCCAGCTGTTTCAGCCGCGCCTGGAGGTCGTCGGCGTCCTCCGGCGTGAGCCCGGGGACGGAGACGTCGGCGCCGCGGGATCCGGCGGTGTAGACGACCGTGGACGCCAGCCCGAGCAGGCGCTCGACCGGACCGCGACTGGCGTCGACGTGCTGGATCCGGACGTAGGGGACGACGGTCTTCACGCGGGTGAAGACGCCGCGCTCGAGGTACAGCGAGTCCTCCCGCACCTGGAAGCGCCAGACCCGGTAGCGGAGCGCGGAGAGCGCAGCGCCGAGGGCCGCGACGACGAGAAACGCCGCCGGTCCCGGCCAGCGGGGTCCGTCGAACGCGACCGTGGCGAACCCGACGACCGCACCCACGACGAGCGCCGAGGCGAGCGCCTGGACCCCCCAGACGATCCGCACTCGGGGGTGGAGCGACCGCATCGGCCCGGTCAGCGACTCGGCGTCAATCCGTTCGCCCTCGGCCGCTGTCATCGTCAGGACGTAGGCGCCGGGCGGTAAATAGCCGGTGGAAACGCGGAGTGACGACGGACCCGCCGGGGTACTAGTTTCGGGCCCGGAATCGAATCACGACCGCCCGAGGCGCTCGGCCCGGACGTCGAGCGTCGGACTGTAGTGGACCAGCGGCGCGCCGTCCGGGCGGTCGAAGGCGTTGGCCCGGAAGCAGTCGTTCCGCCGGACGTCGACGCGGCCCGGGCGCAGCGGCCAGGGGTCGTGGGCCACCTCGCCGACGTACGGCCCCCGGTCGCCCCCGCCGACGTAAAACCGGTAGCGCTCCGTGAGGAACTCCGCGAGATCCTCGTTCTCGACGTCGCCGTCGGCGGGCCCGTAGGTGGCGTCGAACCGCAGCGACGGCGCGCCCCGGTGGATCCGTCGGCTCCGGAAGGAGACGTCCAGACCGTCGCGGTCGACGGCCATCTCGGCGCGGTAGTACGGCAGGCGGAACGCCCGCCGGGCGACCGGGACGGCGAGGCGGTGGTCGGCGTCGAGGTTGAAGAAGTAGATCCCGGGACCGACCGGGCCGTCGACGTAGGTCCGCAGGTTCAACTCGAGGAACGAGAGCCCGACCGGGAGGCCGGCGGGCCGCAGGTCCTCCATGACGAACGCGACGACGCCCAGCCACGCCCGGCCGTCCCGCGCGTCGACGTCGAGTCCGGGGGGCAGGCGCGGCCGGACCAGGTCCGGGTCGACCGGCCAGTGGGCGAACAGCACGTCGCGCCACGTCATGGAGAGCAGCGCCATGGCGGTCACAGGGCCGCCAGCGGCTTCGTTCTGTCGTCCCGACTGCTCTGCTCCGGAGTGAGAGGACCCGCGGCCCCTCCGACCGATTCCCGCGATGCGTCCGGTCCGTGCGACCGCTCGAACTCCGGCCCGCGAGGACGGCGAGCGACCGGCGCGTCCGCACTCTCGACGGCCGACAGACGGGACCCGTCCCTCGAGCGAATGATCCCCTGAGTCGACAGGCGGGAGTGATATCCTCCGCGGACCTATGGGGACGAACGTATTGAGTAGTGTTACCACACCACGCCACACCACACCGGCCGGCCCGTGCCATGTCCCCCACCGACCCCGACACCGAGTCCGAATCGTTTCCCGGCGAGCGCGCGGCGCGTGTGGCGACCGAGAGCCAGCGGCGGCTAGTGCGGGCGGCGGCCGCGACGGCCGTCGAACGACAGCGCCTCGCGGGGGCCACCGGGCTGCTGGCCTCGCGGCTCGCCGGAGCGCCGCTTGCGGGCGCCGACCGGTCCGCGGCCGCTGGTGAGGACGGCGCGAGCGCCGTCGCGTCCCGTGCCGTCGAGGCGACTAGCGCCGAAGTGGAGGCGGCCCTCGACGAGTTCGACGCGTTCCTGGCGACCTACGAGCCCGGCCTCTAGGAGTGCCCGGACACGGGCACGGGCTCGTAGGGTTCTTCGAGGAACTCACAGTCGCTGTCGGAGAGGTCGATCCCGAGGGCCGCGACGGCGTCCTCGAGGTGCTCGACGCTGGTCGTCCCGACGATGGGGGCGTCGACGGCCTCCTGGTGGAGCAGCCACGCCAGCGCGATCT
>PXRR01000060.1 GCA_003021975.1 Halobacteriales archaeon QS_5_70_17
GAGGTGGGCCTCGTGGCGGGCCGCGCCGACCACCAGAAGGCCGCTCCCCCGGCGTTTCAGGCCGGAGAGCGCCTGTGCGAAGGCGCCGTCCCCCGTCTCCCCTGTCATACTTATTCTTTCGTACAGTGCGGTTCAACATATAATAAGGCTTGGGGCGGAATCGAGCGGCGTCCGACCGGCCTCTAAATCGGGCGGCGACAGGTGTTTGGCCGCCGGCGCCGAACTCCACGCATGAGCCGACGGCCCTCCGACGACGCCAGAAACGGACCGGGCGGCGACCCCGAGGAGCTCTCAGCGCTGCTCGCGGACCTCTCGACGACGCTCGAGGACCTCCGAGCGACTCTCGACGACGGACCGGAACGGGGGCGAGCGGACCGGTCCGACCGGCGGGCCGACCGCCCGTCCGCGCCGCGATCGCCGCGCCCCCGGACCCTGCTCCGGTACGCCGAGCGGGAGGCCATCCCGACGGTGATCGCCGTCCTGGAGGCGAACGTCCGCGCGCTCGAGTCCCTCCGGGCACTCCTCCGTCTCGTCGACGGAACCGAGGACCTCGCTGAGGAGCGCGATCCGGGGACCGTCCGGCGGATCGGCGAGCGGACCGCCGACCGCCTCGACCGGGCGCTCGCCGAACTCGACCGCGCCGTCGAGGGCGAACCGCCCGACTCCGAGACCCGCGAACTGCTCGCCGAGGCGCGGGCGCTCGGCGAGCGGATCGACGAGCGCGTTACCCGGGCCGAGCGCCGGCGGGAACGCCGCCGAGCGGCGGAGGGCGCGGTTCGGATCGGCGTCGACGACGCCGAGGAGGAGACGAGCGAGGCCGGACCGAACGACGGAGAGGGAAGCGAGAACCCCGAGGGCGTCGACGTCGACGCCGAACTGGACTCGCTGCGCCGGCAGGTCCGCGGGGACGACGAGCGCGGGGATCTGGAGGACGGCGACGGGAGCTGAATCCGAGGCGGCGCGGAAAAGAGTGGAGCGTTACTCGGCCGGTTCGAACCGGTAGCCGTCCCACTCCTGGCTGTCGGGCTCGCGGATCCCGGCGCCGGGTTCGCGCAGTTCGTCGACGTGGACCGGCCGCACTTCGTCGCCGATCTCGATCTCGTCGGTCGTCGCCTGCCCGAGCGCGCGCACCGGTTCGCCGTCGACGTCGAACTCGACGATCGCCAGGGTGTTGGGCTCGCGCACGCCGGGGGGCGCAGACATGCTGGTCGTCCAAGTGACGACCGTGGCCGTGTACTCGGTCAGGTCGACCTCGTCGACCGGGGCGCTGCCGTCCGGGCCGACCGGGTGGCCCGGGTAGCTGATCGATCCGTCCGCGTAGCGTGTCCCCTTCATGAGCTGGCCTCCACGATAGTGGTGATCACGCAGTTCCCGAAGCCGCCGACGTTACAGCACAGGCCGACGTCCGCCTCGACCTGCCGCGGGCCGGCCTCGCCCATCAGCTGTTCGTAGATCTCGACGCCCTGGGCGACGCCGCTGGCCCCCAGCGGGTGGCCCTTGGACTTGAGGCCGCCGGACGTGTTGATCGGCAGCTCGCCGTCGCGCTCCGTGATCCCTTCCTCGACGGCCTCCCAGGCGTGGCCCTCCTCGAAGAAGCCGAGGCCCTCGCTCTGGAGGAACTCGAGGATGGTGAACATGTCGTGGAGTTCGGCGACGTCGATGTCGTCGGGACCGTAGCCGGACATCTCGTAGGCCTGTTCGCCCGACTCGACGACCCCGCCCATCGTGGTCGGGTCGGCGCGCTCGTGGACGACGTGGGTGTCGGTGGCGCCGCCGACACCGGCGATCCGGACGTACTCGTCGGTGTACTCCTCGGCGACCTCGACGGGACAGAACATCAGCGCCGCCGAGCCGTCCGTGATCGGACAGAAGTCGTACAGCCGCAGCGGGTCGGCCACGATGGGCGACTCCAGGGCCGTCTCCATGGTGATCTCCTTCTGGAACTGCGCGTGGGGGTTGTCCACGCCGTTCTCGTGGTTCTTCACCGCCACGCGCGCGAGGCTCTCGCGGGGCGCGTCGTACTTGTCGAGGTAGAGCCGCGCGGTCAGGCCGGCGAAACTCGGCAGCGTCACGCCGTGTTTGTACTCGACAGGGTGGGTGATCGAGGCGATCACGTCGGTCGCCTCGCCGGTCGTCCGGTGGGTCATCTTCTCGCCGCCGACGAGCAGCGTCATGTCGCTCGCGCCGCTGGCGACGGACTGCCAGGCCGCGTAGATGCCGGCGCCCCCCGACGAGGAGGTCTGGTCGACCCGCTGGGTGTACGCGGGCAGCGCCCCCAGGTCGTGGGCGACGGCGTTCATGATCCCCGTCTGGCCCTCGAACTCGCCGCTGGCCATGTTCGAGGTGTAGAGGTGGTCGATCTCGTGGGGTTCGACCCCCGCGTCCTCGAGGCACTCCATCCCCGCCTGGGAGAGCAACTCGACGACCCACTCCTCGCGCTGGCCGAAGTCGGTCATCGACGCGCCGATGACGGCGACGTCGGTCATGGTGTCCCCTCCGCCGTCGGTGCGCCCCGGACGGTCCGCCGCGCTCGCTGGTCTGCGATCATCTCACAGGGAAATGCTCCCCCCGGTGAGTTAACTCTTACAGCTACCGCAAGGGCCGAGCGGGGAGCGGACCGGTCCCCCGACGGCCGTCACCGCCGCGTCCGCCCGGCCATCTTCCACTCGTCGCCACGCTCGACCCTCCGGGGGAGGTCCGACCGGTGCCGGCAGCCGTACCGGCCCGCGAGCGACCAGCGGTCGGCGGGTTCGGGTCCGCTCTCGGCGGCCGCGCGCTGGTCGTTGAGGTGGGCGCCGATGGCGGAGGCCAGCGCCGCCGCCTCCCCCCGGGTCGCGCTTGGGGGGATCGACAGCTCGGCGGTCCCCCCCTCGACGGGGAGGTCGACGGTCGTCGCGGACTCGGTCGACGTCGGTCCGTCCTCGGTAGCGTCGTCGTCTGTAGCCATTACAGTGGGATGTTGCCGTGGTCTTTCGGGGGCGTCGCTCCGCGCTTGCGCTCCAGCAGGTCGAGGTCCCTGTTGAGTCGCCGGCGGGTGGTCGCCGGTTCGATGACGTCGTCGACGTAGCCCCGCTGGGCGGGCTTGTAGGGGTTGGCGAACTGGTCGCGGTACTCGTCCATCAGCTCCTCGCGGCGGGCCTCGGTGTCCTCGGCTTCCTGGAGCTCTCGCCGGTAGAGGATGTTCACCGCGCCCCGGGGTCCGAGGACGGCCATCTCGGCGCCCGGCCAGGCG
Source organism: Halobacteriales archaeon QS_5_70_17 (assembly GCA_003021975.1). Lineage (GTDB taxonomy): Archaea > Halobacteriota > Halobacteria > Halobacteriales > Haloarculaceae > Halomarina. The sequence goes on from PXRR01000060.1 coordinate 3,233, forward strand.
TAGTTGACGTCCGCACCCAGCTCCTTCGATCCCATCACGATGTAGGCGCCGCCGTAGGCCTTCCGGGTGACGACGGTCAGCAGGGGGACCGTCGCCTCGGCGTAGGCGTAGATCAGCTTCGCCCCGTGGCGGATGATGCCGTTGTGTTCCTGTTCGGTCCCGGGCATGAACCCGGGCGTGTCGACGAGCGTGACGACCGGCAGGTTGAACGAGTCGCAGGTGCGGACGAACCGTGCGGTCTTCTCGCTGGCGTCGATGTCGATGGTACCCGCGCTCGCTCGGGGCTGGTTGGCGACGATCCCGACCGGCCGCCCGTCCATGTGCGCGAACCCGACGACCATGCTCCGGGCGTAGTCGGCGTGGACCTCGAGGAACGACTCCCGGTCGACGAGTTCGTCGATCACGTCCGCGACGTCGTAGGGGCGTTTCGGTTCCTCGGGGACCGTCTCCGCGAGGCCGTCGCAGTCCCGGTCGGGGTCGTCGTACGGTTCGACCCGCGGCGGGTCCTCCAGGTGGTTGGCGGGAAGGTACGACAGCAGGTCCGCCACGCGGTCGAGGGCGGCCTCCTCGTCGGAAGCGGCCATGTGCGCGACCCCGCTGGTGGCCGCGTGGGTCCGCGCGCCCCCGAGTTCCTCCTTCGAGATCTGCTCGCCGGTGACCGTCTCGATGACGTCGGGGCCGGTGATCATCATGTGGCTGGTGTCCTCGACCATCACCGTGAAGTCGGTCAGCGCCGGCGAGTACGTCGCTCCGCCGGCGCAGGGCCCCATGATGCACGAGATCTGGGGGATCAGGCCGCTGGCCTTCGTGTTCCGCCGGAAGATGCGCGCGAACCCCACGAGCGAGTCGACGCCCTCCTGGATCCGCGCGCCCCCGGAGTCGTTCAGCCCGACCACCGGGACGCCCGCCTCGACGGCCTTGTCCATCACCTTGCAGACCTTGTCGCCGACCACCTCGCCGACCGACCCCCCGAGGACGGTGAAGTCGTGAGCGAACACGAACACCTTCCGGCCGTCGACCTCGCCGTAGCCGGTCACCACGGCGTCGCCCGCGTGCTTCTTCTCGGCCATGTCGAAGTTCGTCGACTGGTGCTCGACGAACGTATCTACCTCTTTGAACGTACCATCGTCGAGAAAGTAGTCGATCCGCTCGCGGGCGGTCATTTTACCCTTCGCGTGCTGGGACTCGATACGGTCCTCGCCGCCCCCGAGCAGCGCCTGCTTGCGGCGGCGGCGGAGTTCTTCGATCGGGTCTTCCCCGTCTCGTTCCTGTTGTTGGCTCATTACCGTGTTCCTCCGCTCGACTGGCGGCGCCGTCCGACGTCGCTCCCGTTCGGTCGCCGTCCCCGCTCACAGCGACGTCCCGCCGGTGCGGTTGCACTCGTCTTCGGATGGCCGGTCCCGGCGGAAAGTACCTTGTCCTTATACACGACCATACGTCTCGCCCCGACTCCTAGGATCGAACGGCGACGGGCCATGTGGTGACGAGTGACGAGTGGGGGGATCTTAAGTCATGACCGACGCGACGGAAACGGCAGATACTTTTAGGACCGCCTAAAACCCTGCTCCTACCGAATGACCGTCGACACCTGCGTCATCGTCCCGACGATCCGGGAGTTCGAGTGCGTCCGGGAGTACGTCGCGAACGCCCGGGAACACGGGCACGACGAACGGCTGTTCTTCCTGCTCGTCACCGAGGACTTCTGTGACACCGAGGCGATGCGGTCGATGCTCGGCGACCTCGGCGCGTCCGGCGCGGTCTTCGACGGGAGCCGACGCGAGGAGTGGTTCGCGAGCGAGGGGATCGAGGAGTACTCGCATCTGGTGCCGGCGGCCAGCCACGCCCAGACGAGTTTCGGCCTGCTCTACATGTGGGCCGACCCGCGCTTCGAGTACGGGGTCTTCATCGACGACGACACCCTCCCCCACGACACCGACTTCTTCGGCGGTCACTACCGCAACCTCGCCCACGACGGCGAGGTCACCGCCGTCGAGTCCGACGAGCGGTGGGTGAACGTCCTCTACCAGAACCACGACGACCACGGTCTCTACCCGCGGGGGTACCCCTACAGCGCGATGCACGAGGAGACCGAGAAGCGGGTCGAACGGGTCGGCGACGTCGTCGCCTCCCAGGGGCTGTGGACGAACGTCCCCGACCTCGACGCCGTCCGCATCCTGATGGACGGCGACCTGCGGGGGCAGGCCCGGACGCGGACTGACCGCGAGGACTACGGCGAGGACTTCGTCGCCGCCCGCGGGCAGTACCTCACGGTCTGCTCGATGAACCTCGCGTTCCGCCGGGCGGTGATCCCGGCGTTCTACCAGCTACCGATGGACGACAACCCGTGGGACGTCGGCCGGTTCGACGATATCTGGAGCGGCGTGTTCCTCAAGCGCGCCTGCGATCTCGTCGGCGCGCAGATCTACAACGGCACCCCGCTGTGCGAACACAACAAGGCCCCGCGGTCGACGTTCGACGACCTCCACAACGAGGCGCCCGCGCTCGAACTCAACGAACACGTCTGGCGGATCGTCGACGACGCCGGCGGCCCGCCCGTCGACGCCGCGGCGAGCGATCCGGCGGACGACCCGGCGCGCTACGCCGACGCGTTCGCCGCCATGGCCGAGGCGTTGATCGCCCACGACAACGAGTTCGAGAACGGCGAGTTCCTCGCGTACGTCGGCGAGCACATGCTCGAGTGGCTGGACTGTCTGGCGGCGCTCGACGGCGCCCCGCTCGCGGACGCCGCGGCACCGACCACCGGCCCCCGCCCGGCGGACGCCGCTGACGACTGAACCACCAGATATAAATCGTTTAGGTGTGCCTAAAACGACAATGGACGACACGAACAACCGGCGACGATTTCTCCGGGTCGCCGGCACGACCGGCATCGCCGGCCTGGCCGGCTGTTCCGGCCTGTTCGGCAGAGAGGTTGCCAACGAGACCGACGGGAACGACACCGGCAACGGGACCGCCAACGGAACCAACGCGACCGACGACGCCGATCAGATCGGCTCCGGGCGCGACGGCGACGGCACGCTGAAGGGGACGCCGATGGAGGAGATGCCCGACCTCTCGGGAACGATCGACGTCTACTCCGGTCGGGGAGAGGCGCTGGTCGGACGGCTCTTCTCGTATCTCAAGGACCGCTACCCCGACCTGTCGATCGAGCCGCGCTACCAGTCGTCGATCGACCTCGTCAACAAGATCCAGCAGGAGGGGAACAACTCCCCCGCGGACGTCTTCTTCTCGGTCAACGCGGGCGCGCTGGGCGCGCTGGCCGACGCCGGCCGGACCGCCGACCTCCCGAGCGGGGTGCTCGGCCTCGTGGAACCGGAGTTCCGCGACGACGACGGCCGCTGGACCGGCACCTCCGGGCGCGCGCGGACGATCCCGTACAACACCGAGGCCTTCTCCGAGGAGGACATCCCCGACGACGTCTTCGCGTTCCCGGAGGCCGACCGCTTCGAGAACGCCATGGGGTGGGCGCCCTCCTACGGTTCCTTCCAGGCGTTCGTCACGGCCATGCGGATCCTCAACGGCCGCGAGCGGACCAAGCAGTGGCTCCAGGGGATGCTCGACTCCGGGGTCGCCGAGTACTCCGACGAGTTCGCCATCGCGCAGGCGGTCGCCGACGGGGAGATCCAGGCCGGCTTCGCGAACCACTACTACATCCAGCGCGTCCTCGACGGGCGCTCCGACGCGCCCCTGGGGACGGCGTTCACCGAGGGCGACGCCGGCGCCGTGTTCAACGTCGCCGGCGCGGCGGTCGTCGACACCGCCGGCGACACCGAGACGGCGGCGAACTTCGTGCGTCACCTCCTCTCGGCGGAGGCCCAGGAGTACTTCATCACCCAGACCTACGAGTACCCCGTCGTCCCCGAGGCGGAACCGATCGGCGACCTGCCGCCGGTCTCCGAACTGAACCCCCCCTCCGAGATCGACCTCGCGCAGCTGTCGGACATCCAGCCGACGATCGAACTGCTGCGGGAGGTCGGGATCACCGTCTGACCATGGCGACCCGGACCGTCGGAAGCGGGGATGGGCGGTCGCTGGGGGTCGTCCTCGCCGCCGCCGCGATCGCTGCGGCGGTCCTCTCTCCGCTGGCCTGGCTGCTCGCCGGCGGCGTCGACGCGCTCGACAGCCTCGGACTGCTGGTCGCGGACACGACCGTCCGCGTGTTCGTCAACAGCACGCTGCTCGCCGGCGCCGTCACGGCCGCCTCCATCGCCATCGGCGTCCCGCTGGCGGTGCTGACGGTGCGGACCGACCTGCCCGGCAAGCGCACGCTGACCGTGCTGCTCGCGATGCCGCTGGTCGTTCCGTCGTATATCGGCGCGTTCGCGTTCGTCTCGGCGTTCGGCCCCCGAGGCCGCCTGCAGGACCTGCTGGCGCCCCTGGGCGTCGGGTCGCTGCCCTCCATCTACGGGTTCACCGGGACCGTCCTCGTGCTGACGCTGTACACCTACCCGTACGTGTTCATCACCACGCGCGCGTCGCTGAAGACGCTCGACACGACGCTCGTCGACGCCGCGCGCACGCTCGATCACACCCGCTGGGAGGCGTTCCGGCGGGTCACGTTCCCCCAGATCCGCCCGTCGATCGGCGCCGGGTCGCTGCTGGTCGCGCTGTACGCCCTCTCCGACTTCGGCACCCCGCAGATCATGCGGTTCGACGTGTTCACGCGGGTCATCTACAGCGCGCAGAAGTACAACCTCGACCTCGCGACGCTGCTCTCCCTGCAACTGGTCGCGGTGACGCTCGTGGTCCTCGCGCTGGAGTCTCGGGTCCGCGGGGGCGGCGTCACCTCCGAACACCCGGGGCGGCGGACCTCGCTGCTCCGGCTGGGCCGCTGGAAGCTCCCGGCGCTGTGTGCCTGTCTCGCCGTGCCGACGCTCGCGCTGGCAGTCCCGCTTGGGGTGCTCGGGTTCTGGCTGATCTCGGGCGGGCAGACCTCGAGTTCGCTGGCGTTCGAGCTCTCCTACGCTCTCAACTCGCTGTGGCTGGCGGCGGCCGCCGCCCTGCTGGCGGCGCTCTGCGGACTCCCCATCGCCTACGTCGCCGCCCGGCGGGACGGCCCTGCCGCGGCGGCCCTGGAGCGCTCGGCGTACGTCGGCTACGCGGTGCCGGGTATCGTCATCGGGTTCGCGCTGGTCTTCTTCGGCGCGCGCTACGGCGGGGCGCTCTACCGCCAGGGGCTGCTCCTGTTGCCCCTGCTCGTGTTCGCGTACGTCGTGCGATTCCTCCCGCAGTCGGTGGGATCGACGCGGACCTCCTTCGAACAGGTCTCGCCCGCGCTGGAGGAGGCCGCCCGCACGCTGGGCGAACCGCCGCTGCGGGCGTTTCGGCGGGTGACCCTCCCGCTGGTCGCTCCCGGGCTCCTGGGCGGCGCCGCGCTCGTCTCGCTGACCACCATGAAGGAACTGCCTGCGACGCTGCTGCTGCGCCCGCCGGGGTTCGACACGCTGGTCACCCACCTCTGGGCGGCGGAACAACAGGGCTATTACGGCCAGGCGGCCTTACCTGCGCTCGTGTTGCTGGTAGTCAGCGCGCTCTCGCTGCTGGTCATGGTTCGACTGGAGGGATACGATGTCGAATGAACTCGCGCGAACCGCCAGCGGCGTCGACGCCGACCGGGACCGGGACCCGGACGCCCGGGTCCGCGACGCCGGAACCGACCCCGACCCCGACTCGGACGCCGTCCTCGAACTCGACGGCGTCGGCAAGTCCTTCGGCCGGGAGTCGGTCATCGAGGAGATGGACCTCTCGGTTCGGGACGGGGAACTGCTGACGCTGCTGGGGCCGTCGGGCTGTGGCAAGACGACGACGCTTCGGCTGATCGCCGGCCTCGACCGGCCGGACGCCGGCGAGATCAGGCTCCGGGGAGCGCCCGTCGCCGGCCCGGACGCGTCCTTCGTCCCGCCCGAGGAGCGGGGCGTCGGCGTCGTCTTCCAGGAGTTCGCGCTGTTCCCGCACCTCACCGCCGCCGAGAACGTCGCCTTCGGCCTCCAGGGGGTCGACGAGGCCGAGCGCGACCGGCGGGTCCGGGAGCTGCTGGAACTGGTCGGCCTGCCCGACAAGGGCGAGGCGACCCCCGACGAACTCTCCGGGGGGCAGCAACAGCGCGTGGCGCTGGCGCGCGCGCTAGCGCCGAAGCCGCAGCTACTGCTGCTCGACGAGCCGTTCTCGAACCTCGACGTCGACCTCAGAGTCGAGATGCGCGAGGAGGTGCGCCGGATTATCAAGGAGGCGGGGGTGACCGCCGTCTCGGTCACCCACGACCAGGAGGAGGCGATGTCGATCAGCGACCGGGTGGCTGTTCTCAACGGCGGGCGGATCGACCAGGTCGACCCGCCCGAGCGGATGTTCCAGCACCCCGAGTCCCGGTTCGTCGCCGGCTTCCTCGGCCACGCGAGCTTCCTGGCCGGCCGGGTCGACGGCGACCGCGTCGAGACGGGGCTCGGCGCCATTCCCCGGGAGCGGGTCCACGGACTGGCGCCGGAGTACGACGACACGGACGTCGACGTGCTCGTCCGCCCGGACGACGTCCAGGCGCGGCGGGCCGTCGCCGACGGCAGGGGCGAGAGCGCGACCGGCCCCGGGCGCGGACGGGCCGACTCCGAGGCGGGCGACGGGACGGTCGTCTACCGCCGATACCTCGGCCCGTCGGTCCTCTACCGGGTGGAACTCGACTCGGGGGACACCGTCGCATGCATGCACAACCACGCCGACGAGGTCGGCCTCGAGGAGCGCGTCCGGGTCGAGCTGACCGCCGACCACGACCTGGCGTGGTTCCCGCGGGGGGCAAAGCGGGTCGCCGACGGCGGCCGCGAGGATGCGTCGCCGCCCCGATAACCGGCTCGCCGGGCGCGCCGGCGTCCTCGCCGTCGGCGCCGCCGCGACCGTCGCCGTCCTCCTGATCGGCCGGGAGCTGTTCCCGCTGCTGTCGGTCAATCACGACGAGGGGGTCTACCTCCAGCACGCGGCGATGCTGCTCAAGGGCAACCTCCGGTTGACGACCGACCTCCCCGGTGCCTTCCGGCCGTGGTTCTTCGTCGAGGAGGGCCGGCGGCTCTACCCCAAGTACACGCCCGTCACGGCGGCGCTGTTCGCGCCCGGAGTGGCGCTGGGCGCCCCCCGGGTCGTCCCGGCGCTGGTCGGCGGCGGGATCGTGGTCCTGATCGGCCTGCTGGCCCGGGAGGCCTACCGGCCGCCGGTCGGCGCGCTCGCGGCCGCGACGGCGCTCGCGACGCCCTTCTTCCTGCTGATCGCGCCGCAGTTCCTCTCCTACGCGCCGGCGACGCTGCTGAACCTCCTGTTCGCGCTGGGGTACGTCCGCGCCCACCGGCGGTTGCCGGCGGCGCGGGCGAGCCTGGCGTACGCGGCGCTCGCGGGGGGCGCGATCGCGCTGGCCTTCTTCGCGCGACCGTACACGGCGGTCCTGTTCGCGGCGCCCTTCGTCGGCCACGCGGTGGCCGTCCTCGCGGCGGATCTGCGGTCCGACCCCGATCCCCCGGCCCGGACGGCCCCGCGGTCGCCGGCGGCGGCGGTCACGCCGCGGGCGGTCCGCCTCGCCGTCGTCGCGGCGCTGGGGAGTACCGGCGTCGTCGCCGCGCTCGCCTACAACGCCGTCCTGACCGGCGACCCGCTCGTCTTCCCTTACCAGGCGTTCGCGCCGCTGGACGGCCCCGGCTTCGGCTATCGCCGCCTGCTCGACTACGAGCGGACGTACACGCCGGCGCTGGCGCTCCGGGCGACCGGCCACCTGCTGTGGGAACTGGCGACCCGGTGGACCGTCGCGGCGCCGCTGGGAACGCTGCTGGCGGCGGTCGGACTGCTGACGCTCCGGGCGGGAACGGGGTCGGGATCGGACGCGCTGGCCGCCGCCGACCGCGACCGCCTCCCGGACCGCACCCTCCGGTGGCTGTTCGCGGGGGTCGGGGCGTCCGTGGTCGTCGGGAACATCTATTTCTGGGGGACCTTGAACGTCCTCGGCGACCTGAACGACCCGGCGGACGGCTTCATGGGTAAGTTCGGCCCGTTCTACCACTTCGACCTCCTGCTCCCGCTGTCGGTGTTCGGCGCCGCGGGGCTTGTCCTCTGCTGGCGGGCGCTCGGCGCCCGCCTGGCCGCCGAGGCCGCCGAGGCGACCGACCACCGCCAGCGCGCGCTCGCGCCCTTCGACCGGGAGTTCGACCGCGCGCTGGTCTTCCTCCCCAGGGTCTACGGCCCGTGGCTCAACCACCCTTTCCAGACGCTGCGCAACGGCGGCTCTCTTGGAGGAGGGGACGTGCTGTACGCCCAGACCCGGGGGCCGGCGGGCGACTTCGCGGTGATCGACGCCTACCCGGACCGGCGGCTCTACCGGTACACCTTCCGCGGCGAGTGGGAGGGGCCGAGCCGCGTCACCCCCAACCTCCAGCGAGTCCGCGTGCGGGAGGGACGACACCACGAGGTGACGACCACCGTCGGCGCGGTCGGGCGCCTCTCGACGGTTCGGCTGGCGACCGGCGAGGGCGGAGTGACGGTCCGCCCCGACGAGGGCGGGGACGCGCTGACCGTCGCGTGGTCGGTCAACGGGACGCACGCGACGCTGGGCGACCGCGCGGTGCCCGTCGGATCCGTCGACGAGGTGGTCCTGACTGTGACCTACCTCCAGTCCGGCGGCGCGTCGGTCACGTACCGCCAGGAGGTCGCCGTGGACGCGAGGGGTGACGACGTCCGGATCATCTGGCCCGGCGAGGTCCGGGTCTGCCGACTGACGACCGACTGCGGCCGCGAGGGGACCTACGTCCCCGGCGCGGGCGGCTACGTCGACGGGATCGCGGTAGAGACGAACGCGACGGCTCGGTGCGTGTGACTCTCTCACTCGCGACAGTCACTTGAGCCCGCGGGCCGATAGTCAGAAAGGATGGACGGAGCGACCGACGCGGGTGACGGTCTTTACGCGGAGTTCTCGCTCACGCCGGATTGCCCCATCGCGAAGCTGACCGAGCGCCACGAGGTGGTCGCGTTCACCCCGGGCCGGGGCGAGCGGGCGAACCCGCAGTTCGTCTTTGCCGCCGAGGAGGTGCCCGCCGACCCGCTCGTCGAACCGGTCGTCGGCGCCGAAGAGACGGTCGTCTGCCGGGTGTGCGGCGACGGGCCGCCCGCGGGGTGCGACCAGGGGCGGTGTCTCAGCTGGGACCCCACGCGGCTGCCGGTCGCTCCCTTCGGCGTACGGCTCCGGTCGGGGACGCTCCGGCTCTCGGTGGCGGCTACCGACGGCGAGGAGCTCAGAGCGACGATGTCGTCGCTCGATGACGAGGGGTTCGACGCCGCGCCCGAGCGGGTCGGCGGCGCCGCCGAGGCGGCGACCGACCGCCTCGAAGTCGTCAACCTGTCGCCGGTGACCGACCGCCAGCGGGAACTCGCCGCCGCGGCCGCCCATCAGGGGTACTTCTCGCCGGACGGACCGAGCGCTGCGGCCCTGGCCGAGGAGTTCGACATCGCACCGGGGACCCTCTCGGAACACCTCCGGACCGTGCAGGCGAAATTATTTCAACAAATCTTCAATTGCAATAAAAACCGGTGAATTACTAGGCGCCGGATCCATTCCGGTCGGGGGCGAACCACTGATCCGTGACAGACCATGGATGAGAGTCGATTCTCCAGACGCGCGTTCGTGACGACCGTCGGCGCCGCGGCCGCTGGGACCGCCCTCTCCGGGCAGGCCGCCGCGGCTTCGGGATGGACGACCGCCGAGACGCCGACCGAGGAGGCGCTGTACGACGTCGAAGACACCGTCGGAAACGAGTACGCCGTCGGCGGCGCCGGGATCGTCCTCGAACGGACCTCGGAGGGCTGGAAGAAAGTCCTCGACGGCGGTCCGACCGGCAACGCGAACACGCTGAGGGGCTCGGACGTGACCGACGACGGGGAGCGACTCTGGTTCGTCGGGAACAGCGGTGCCATCGGCGAGTACGACGTCACGACGGGCAGCCTTACCGACCACTCCGCGCCCAACGACGTGACCAACAACTTCAACGACGTCGCCGTCACCGGCCCTGCGGGCGACGCCAACGTCTACGTCGCCGGCGACTCCGGAAAGATCTACTACAGCTTCGAGAACGGCGAGTCGGGCACCTGGAACAGCGTCACCCCGGGCAGCGGGTCGGAGATCAACGCCATCGACTTCTACGACGACCGGAGCGGTCACGCCGTCGACGGCAACCAGACCGTCTTCGAGACCGACGACGGCACCACCTGGGACAAGATCGGCATCGAGAACGCCAACTTCAACTTCTACGGCGTCGACAGCGACGGTCCCGGCGACGTCACCGTCTCCGGCGGCGGCGGCTCCGTCTATCACTACAACGGCAGCGAGTGGCGCCGCGCCGACACCGGCGACGCCGACCTCCGGGCCATCGAGCGTGAGGACGCGACCGGGCTCACCGTCGGCGGCGGCGGGAAGGCCTACCGCTACGACGGCTCCGAGTGGGTCCAGGAGTCCACCCCGACGGGTGCGAACCTCAAGGGCGTGCTCCTGGGGAGTCCGGACGTCGCGGTCGGGGCGGGCGGTATCGTCATCGAACACGAGTAGCGACGCGGCGCTCTCGTGGGTTTCGGCGCCGAGCGGCGACCGCCCGCGCGGGTCGGCCCGCCGACGCTTCGAGATGCCGTTCGCCGGCCGTGACCGGCGTTATTTCGTCTTTTTGCCACGGATCATAAAAGCGGCAAAATTACTAGCCGCCAGATCCATACGGAGTAGTCGAGAATCATCGATCGGTGACACACAATGAGCGATGAACGAGTTTCCCGACGAACGTTCGTGACCGCGGTCGGTACCGCAGCCGTCGGTACCGCCGTGGCGGGAACGGGCGCCGCCGCGACGGGCTGGCGGAACGTCGAGACGCCGACCGAGAATTCGCTGTACGACGTCGAAGACACGATCAAGACCGAGTACACGGTCGGTGGTGGCGGGATCGTCCTCGAACGAACCGCCGACGGCTGGCGGAAGGTCCTCGACGGCGGTCCGACCGGCAACGGGAACGACCTCTACGGATCGGGCGTAACCGACGACGGGGAGCGACTCTGGTTCGTCGGAGCCAGCGGCGCCATCGGCGAGTACGACGTCACGACGGGCAATCTCAACGACGGCGACGCTCCACCCAGTGAAGGTCCTGT